>NZ_JAENSV010000004.1:0-282307 GCF_016613265.1 Pseudomonas sp. MF6751 | reverse complement strand
GTCGAATTCCGGCCAGCGTGGTTTAACGGGGCGCCTAAGATCAAAAGCAGATCAAGATCAAGAGCGGCTCGCTTCGCATCGTGGTTACCGTTGAGCTAACAGAGTTATGTAGATACCTATGCCTATCACAGGCAAGCCAGCTCCCACACTTGAAGTGTTCACCTATCAAATGTGGGAGCTGGCTTGCCTGCGATGAGGCCATCAGAGCTGCATCACACCTGCGGCCAGAACGCTCGAATACCTGCCACACCTTGCGCACCAGCCTCCCAGGCCTGCTCCCGCTGCGCCGGCCCAACCCCGCCCAACAGAAACACCGGCTTGCTGAACCCGGCGATCAACTGCTGCGCCTGCTCCCACCCCAACGGCAGGGCATCCGGATGGGTCTGGGTCGGCTGCACCGGCGATAGGGTGACGAAATCCACGTCCATCATTTCTGCCAGGGCCAGCTCTTCCGCGTTGTGGCACGAAGCCGCCAGCCAACGGTCTTTGGGCAGTGGGCGGCCCTTACTGGCGTATTTGCGCAACTGCGCCGAGGTCATGTGCCAGCCGGCAGCTGGGAAATCCCCCAGCCACTCGAACGGCCCCTTGAGCATCAATTGCGCCTTGCCGGCGCACAGGCCCACCGCATCTACCGCCAGGTCGCGGTATTTGGGGTCGTAACCGTTAGGGGCACGCAGTTGAACCAGCTTGATGCCACCAGCAATAGCCTTTTGGATACCGCGCAACAGCGTCGGGGTCTCCAGCTCGCCAGGGGTGATCAGGTACTCGGCGGGCAAGCGTGCCGCGGCGACAATCGGCGCATTCGCCGCCGGAAATTCATAGTTGACCAGGTCCCGCGGTGCCACCCACGCCAACGGCTGCCCTTCAGCGCCATGGGGCTCGCCGGTAAAAGCCGAGACTTCCCAGACATCCAGCAATACCTGCTTGTCCGGATAGTCATGTTGCACCTTGATCAGCGGCCGCGCCGTGGTGACCTGGATGCCCAGCTCTTCCTGCAATTCACGGGACAAGGCCGTGGCAACCGACTCATCAGCCTCCACCTTGCCGCCGGGAAACTCCCAGAGGCCGCCTTGATGCTGAGTATCGGCACGGCGCGCCAGCAGGATCCTGCCATCGACACCGCGGATCACCGCTGCTGCTACATGTACTCGTTTCACCGCCAGTTTCCTCTTGGTATCAGGTACGGTATTCCGCGTTGATCTTCACGTACTCGTGGGACAGGTCGGTGGTCCAGATGGTTTCGCTGCAGTCACCACGACCCAGTTCGATACGGATGGTGATTTCTTCCTGCTGCATCACCGCCGAGCCCTGGGCTTCGGTGTACGTTTCGGCGCGGGCGCCACGGCTGGCGATGCACACGTCACCCAGGAACACGTCGATCTTGCTCACGTCCAGGTCCGGCACGCCAGCACGGCCGACAGCCGCGAGGATACGGCCCCAGTTCGGGTCCGAAGCAAACAGCGCGGTCTTGATCAGCGGCGAGTGCGCCACGGTGTAGCCCACATCCAGGCATTCCTGATGGTTGCCGCCACCGTTGACTTCAACAGTGACAAACTTGGTCGCGCCCTCGCCGTCACGCACGATGGCCTGGGCCACGTCCATGCACACTTCAAACACTGCCTGTTTCAACGCCGCGAACAATGGACCTTCGGTGGACGTGATTTCCGGCAGATTGGCCTGGCCGGTGGCGATCAGCATGCAGCAGTCGTTGGTGGAGGTATCACCGTCGATGGTGATGCGGTTGAACGACTTGTTGGCGCCGTCCAGCATCAGGCGTTGCAGCACATCGCGGGAGACCTTGGCGTCGGTGGCGATATAACCGAGCATGGTGGCCATGTTCGGACGGATCATGCCTGCGCCTTTGCTGATACCGGTGACGGTGATAGTCACGCCCTCATGCACGAACTGACGGCTCGCTCCTTTTGGCAAGGTATCGGTGGTCATGATGCCGGTAGCGGCAGCCGCCCAGTTATCCGCAGACAGGTCATCGAGCGCGGCTTGCAGGGCACCTTCGATTTTTTCCACCGGCAGCGGCTCACCAATCACACCGGTGGAGTACGGCAGCACTTGGCTGGCATCGACGCCGGTCAACTGGGCGAGCTTGGCGCAGGTGCGCGCCGCCGCGACAAGGCCCGGCTCGCCGGTGCCGGCGTTGGCATTGCCGGTATTGGTCAGCAGGTAGCGAATCGACCCGGCCACCCGTTGCTTGGCCAGAATCACCGGCGCAGCACAGAAGGCATTGAGGGTGAACACGCCCGCCACGGTCGAGCCTTCCGCACAACGCATCACCACCACATCCTTGCGCCCCGGGCGCTTGATGCCCGCCGAAGCGATACCGAGTTCAAAACCGGCAACCGGGTGCAACGTGGGCAAAGGACCAAGACCAACAGCCATGAATGCGCTCCTTAAAAATAGGTGATGTCTGTGCCGTCGCTATCGACGGTGGGAATTAATGGCAAAACGCCGCGACGGCAAAGGCCGGTCGCGGCGCGGGGTGTTGCAGCGTCAGGCGAAAATCTTATTCGATCTGGCCGTGGCAGTGTTTGAATTTCTTGCCCGAACCGCAGTAGCACAGCTCGTTGCGGCCCAGCTTCTGGTCATTGCGAACCGGGGTCTGGGCCAGGGCCACATCGACCTCTTCACCCAATGCTTCAGGCTCATCCAGGCCCGGCGCTTCGTCGTGCTGGAACTGCATGCGCGCCGCCAGTGCTTCGGCTTCCTGACGCAGGCGTGCTTCTTCCTCGATCGGGTCTTCGCGACGCACCTGAACGTGGGACAGCACGCGGATCGAATCGCGCTTGATCGAATCCAGCAATTCGGAGAACAGCGTGAACGACTCGCGCTTGTACTCCTGCTTCGGGTTCTTCTGGGCGTAGCCACGCAGGTGGATACCGTGGCGCAGGTGGTCCATGGTCGACAGGTGGTCTTTCCACAGGTCATCCAGCACGCGCAATACGATCTGTTTCTCGAAGGTGCGCAGAGCTTCGGCACTCGCCTGCTCTTCTTTCTCGTTGTACGCCGCCAGCAGCTCGGCCATCAGTTTTTCGCGCAGGGTTTCTTCATACAGGTGGTCGTCTTCGTCCAGCCATTGCTGAACCGGCAAGTCCACACCGAAGTCGCTCTTCAACGCAGCTTCCAGGCCGGCAACATCCCACTGCTCAGGCAGTGATTGTGGCGGGATATGAGCACTGACAGTGGCGTTGAGCACGTCCTGACGGAAATCAGCGATGGTCTCGCCAATGTTGTCGGCGGCCAGCAACGTGTTACGCATGTGATAGATCACTTTACGCTGTTCGTTGTTGACGTCGTCGAACTCGAGCAGTTGCTTGCGAATGTCGAAGTTACGGCCTTCTACTTTGCGCTGGGCCTTCTCGATGGCGTTGGTCACCATGCGGTGCTCGATCGCTTCACCGGACTGCATGCCCAGGGCTTTCATGAAGTTCTTCACCCGGTCCGATGCGAAGATACGCATCAGGCTGTCTTCCAACGACAGGTAGAAACGGCTGGAACCGGCATCACCCTGGCGGCCAGCACGGCCACGCAGCTGGTTGTCGATACGACGCGATTCGTGACGCTCGGACGCGATCACCTGCAAGCCACCGGATTCCAGCACAGCCTGGTGACGCTTCTGCCAGTCGGCCTTGATCTGGGCGATCTGCTCAGGCGTCGGGTTGTCGAGCGAGGCCACTTCCACTTCCCAGTTGCCGCCCAACAGGATGTCGGTACCACGACCAGCCATGTTGGTGGCGATGGTCAATGCGCCTGGGCGACCGGCCTGGGCGATGATCTCGGCTTCTTTTTCGTGGAACTTGGCGTTCAGTACCTTGTGCTCGATGCCTTCCTTGTTGAGCAGGTTGGACACGTGCTCGGAGGTCTCGATGGTGGCGGTACCCACCAGGATCGGACGGCCCTTGGCCATACCGTCCTTGATGTCGTTGATGATCGCCGCGTATTTCTCTTCGGCGGTCAGGAACACCAGGTCGTTGTAGTCTTTACGCGCCAACGGTTTGTTCGGCGGAATGACCATCACGGCCAGGTTGTAGATCTGGTGGAATTCGAACGCTTCGGTGTCGGCCGTACCGGTCATGCCGGACAGCTTGTTGTACAGACGGAAGTAGTTCTGGAAAGTGGTGGACGCCAACGTCTGGCTTTCGGCCTGGATGTTGAGGTGTTCCTTGGCTTCGATGGCCTGGTGCAGGCCTTCGGACAGACGACGACCGGGCATGGTACGACCGGTGTGCTCGTCAACCAGTACCACTTGGCCGTCCTGCACGATGTATTCGACGTTGCGATGGAACAGCTTGTGGGCGCGCAGGCCAGCGTACACGTGGGTCAACAGACCCAGGTTGTGCGCCGAGTACAGGCTTTCGCCTTCGGCCAGTTCGCCGATCTGGGTCAGCATTTCTTCGACAAACTGGTGACCGGCTTCGTTGAGTTCGACCTGGCGGGTCTTCTCGTCAATGGTGAAGTGACCTTCTTTGGTCACCACGCCTTCCACTTCCTCGATGTGCTGTTCAAGACGCGGGATCAACTTGTTGATCTCGGTGTACAGGCGCGAGCTGTCTTCGGCCTGGCCGGAGATGATCAGCGGGGTACGGGCTTCGTCGATGAGGATGGAGTCGACTTCGTCGATCACGGCAAAGTTGAGTTCACGCTGGAATTTTTCATCCATGCTGAACGCCATGTTGTCGCGCAGGTAGTCGAAACCGAATTCGTTGTTGGTACCGTAGGTGATGTCGCAGGCGTACGCGGCGCGCTTCTCTTCCGGCGGCTGGAACGGCGTTACCACGCCGACGGTCAGGCCGAGGAATTCATACAGCGGGCGCATCCAGTTGGCGTCCCGGCGAGCCAGGTAGTCGTTCACCGTCACAACGTGCACGCCCTTGCCGGACAGTGCGTTGAGGTAAACGCCCAGGGTTGCCACCAGGGTCTTGCCTTCACCGGTGCGCATTTCGGCAATCATGCCTTCATGCAAGGTCATGCCGCCGATCAACTGGACGTCGAAGTGGCGCATGCCCATGACGCGCTTACCGGCTTCACGGGCGACCGCGAAGGCTTCGGGCAGCAGCTTGTCGAGGGTTTCACCTTTGGCTATGCGGGCCTTGAACTCTTGGGTCTTGGCGCGCAATTGCTCGTCCGACAGAGCAACCATCTGCTCTTCGAAGGCATTGACCAGCTGCACCGTCTTGAGCATGCGTTTGACTTCGCGCTCATTCTTGCTTCCAAAAAGTTTCTTTAACAAAGGCGCAAACATATCGGCAGGTTCTTCCACACATAGGGATGGAGGGCGCACCGTGAGTGGCCCGAGCAGCCCTCACGGCCGCATTGCGAACGCGCATTCTACCCGGAATCGTGGGTGAGGAAAGTGGCGTTGTTCCCTGAGGCAGGCACGGCGCTGTGAGAGGGCTTGTTTAAAATAAGGGCTTTTGCTGGAACTTCAACCCACCAGGCGCAGAAGTTACTTATTGATTTGACGGAGAAAGCCCTGCCGACGCAGAGCCTCGGGGCATACAGGCGCTTTCTGCTAAGATAGCCGCTCTGTTACCTAAGGTGTCTAAACATGGCATTTCGCCCTCTCACAGCCCGCGCCCCCGGCGCGTTGCTCCGCGAAGCCAAACCGTTGAAAGCTATCTTCGGCCAGGCGCAACGCTTGGGCCATCTGCAACGCCTGCTGGAAAGCCAACTGCAGCCGGCCGCCCGGGAACATTGTCACGTCGCCTCCTGGCGTGAAGGCAACCTGCTATTAATTGTCACCGATGGGCATTGGGCCACCCGCTTGCGCTACCAACAGAAGCGCTTGCAGCGCCAGTTGATGGCGTTCGACGAATTTGCCAATTTGACGCGCATTCAGTTCAAGGTACAGCCACCCACCGTGCCGCAAGGCGCAGTGGGGCATACCATGGACCTGTCGGAAACGGCCGCCGAAACCCTTCAGGCCACTGCTGAAGGGATCAACGACCCGGGCTTGCGCGCTGCCCTGGAACGGCTGGCCGCCCATGCCCGGCCCAAAGCCTGAAGCGCTATTTGCGTTTGCTGCCGCCCAGCAACGAACCCAGCAAACCCCGCACCAACTGGCGCCCCATCTGATTGGCGGCCTGCTGCATGGCTGATTTCAACGCCTTGCCCGCCGTGGTCCCCAGGAATGCACCCGCCTTGTCGGTGAAGCTCGGCTCTTCGGTGGCCGGCGCGGCCTCCTCGGCAGCTCCCAGTTCCTTGCGAGCCATCAGCACTTCATAGGCAGACTCACGATCTACCGGCTTGTCGTAGCGCCCCAACAGTGGCGAACTGGCGACCAACGCTGCACGTTCTGCTTCGCTGAGCGGCCCGATCCGCGATTGCGGGGGAGCAACCAGTACGCGCTGGACGACCTCAGGCGTGCCCTTTTCCTGCAAGGTTCCCACCAATGCCTCACCGGTGCCCAATTCTGTAAGCACCGACAAAGTATCGAACGTCGGGTTGGGCCGAAAACCGTCCGCCACCGCTCGCAGGGATTTCTGCTCTTTGGCGGTGAATGCGCGCAAACCGTGCTGGATGCGCAGGCCCAGTTGCGCCAGTACCGTATCCGGCAGGTCGCCCGGCGACTGGGTGACGAAGTACACGCCAACCCCTTTGGAACGGATCAGGCGCACCACTTGCTCCAGGCGCTCCTGCAAGGCTTTTGGCGTATCGGCGAACAACAAGTGCGCTTCATCGAAAAACAACGCCAGCAACGGTTTGTCGGCATCGCCGCGTTCCGGCAATTGTTCGAACAACTCTGCCAGCAGCCATAACAGGAAGGTCGCGTAGACCTTCGGCGCTTCATGCACCAGGCGGCTGGCGTCCAGCAGGTGGATGCGCCCACGCCCATCACTGGCGGGCTGCAAAATATCCTCCAGTTGCAGGGCCGGCTCGCCAAACAAGGCTTCGGCGCCCTGCTGCTCCAGCACCGCCAGGCGTCGTAACAAGGCCTGGCTGGAACCGGTGGTCATCAAGGCGGCGTCTTCGCCCAGCAGTTCCGGGTGATAGCGCAGGTGATTGAGCAGTGCCTTGAGGTCCTTGAGGTCCAGCAGCAACAGGCCTTCGCGGTCGGCCACTTTGAACGCCGCATAGAGCGCCGACTGCTGGCTGTCGGTGAGTTCCAACAGGCTGCCGAGCAAGAGCGGGCCCATTTCACTGATGGTGGTGCGCAACGGATGACCGGATTGGCCGTGGATATCCCACAGGGTGACCGGGTACGCCTGGGCCGTGTAATCAAGGAAGGGCATACCGGCGATGCGCTCGGCCACTTTGCCCTGGGGGTCGGCGGCGGCGCCCAGGCCGCAGAGGTCGCCTTTGATGTCGGCGGCGAACACCGCCACGCCCGCATCACTGAAGGCTTCCGCCAGGCGCTGCAAGGTGACGGTCTTGCCGGTGCCTGTGGCGCCGGCGATCAACCCATGACGGTTGGCCAGGCGCATGGACTGGGCGATGGGCTGGCCGTCAAGGCCTGCACCGATAAGCAGTTGTGTGGAGTCAGGCATTTCGTCACCTATGGTTAATCTTTAGTGCCGCGCGGTCGATATAGACGGATGTAAGCCCGACAAAGACTAAAAAACGGTCAGATAATTCCGATACGGACCAACGGAGCTATCACCAGAAATACCACACCTTTTTTAACGCTGCCATTTCGCGCCTCCCGCATTGGATGCGCCTCGGATATTAAGACCTTAGCGGACCCTTCAAGCCATGAACAAAAATCTGCGCTTCAGCCACAAGATCCTGCTTGCAGCCTCCCTTATCGTCATCGCCGCCTTTGCGTTGTTTACCCTCTACAACGACTATCTGCAGCGCAACGCGATTCGCGACGACCTCAACAACTACCTGCACGAGATGGGTGACGTTACCGCCAGCAACATCCAGACCTGGCTCACCGGGCGTATCGCCCTGGTGGAAAACGCCGCACAGAACATCGCCATCAACCCTGAAAAAGCCGTCGTCGCCAGCCTGCTGGAGCAGAAAGCGCTGACTTCGTCATTCATGGCGACCTACGTCGGTGACAGCCAGGGCACGTTCACCATCCGCCCTGACACCAAGATGCCCGACGGCTTCGACCCGCGTGTTCGCCCCTGGTACAAGGGCGCCCAGGCCAGTAATGGCTCGACCCTGACCGAACCCTATATCGACGCGGCGACCGGGCAACTGATCATCTCCGTTGCCACGCCAAGCGCCAAGGGCGGCCAGAGCATCGGCGTAGTCGGCGGCGACCTGAGCCTGCAGACCCTGGTGGATAACATCGGCGCGCTGGATTTTGGCGGCATGGGCTATGCGTTCCTAGTCAGCGCCGACGGCAAAGTGCTGGTGCACCCCGATAAAGCCCTGGTGATGAAGACCCTGTCGGACGTTTATCCAAAAGACACGCCGAAGATCAGCGGCGACTTGAGCGAAGTGCAAGCCAATGGCAAGACCAATATCGTGACGTTCACACCGATCAAGGGCCTGCCATCGGTGAACTGGTACCTGGGCGTTTCGGTGGACAAGGACAAGTCTTTCGCCATGCTCAGTGAGTTCCGCACCTCGGCGGTGATCGCCACGATCATCGCGGTGGTGATCATCATCGCCCTGCTCGGCATGCTGATCCGCGTCTTGATGCAACCTTTGCACCTGATGACCCGCGCCATGCAAGACATTGCCGACGGTGAAGGCGACCTGACCCGCCGCCTGACCATCCAGAACAATGATGAATTCGGCACCCTGGGCAATGCTTTCAACCGCTTCGTCGAGCGCATTCATACCTCGATTCGCGAAGTGTCTTCAGCCACCGAGCACGTCAATGAAGTGGCCCTGCGGGTGGTCAGCGCCTCCAACTCGTCGATGGTCAACTCCGACGAACAGGCCAACCGCACCAACAGCGTCGCTGCGGCCATCAATCAACTGGGGGCCGCAGCCCAGGAGATCGCACGCAACGCCGCCCAAGCCTCCAGTCAAGCCAGCGATGCCAGGCACTTGGCCGAAGACGGCCAGCAGGTGGTTGAACGCAATATCAAGGCGATGACGCAGTTATCCAGCATGATCAGCACCTCAAGCACCAATATCGAAGCACTTAACAGCAAAACGGTGAATATCGGCCAGATTCTTGAGGTGATCACCAGCATTTCCCAGCAAACCAATCTGCTGGCGCTCAATGCGGCGATCGAAGCGGCGCGCGCCGGGGAAGCCGGGCGGGGCTTTGCGGTAGTAGCCGATGAAGTGCGCAACCTCGCTCATCGCACTCAGGAGTCGGCGCAACAGGTGCAGACGATGATCGAAGAGCTACAGGTGGGTGCCCGGGACTCGGTGACTACCATGAGCGAAAGCCAACGCCACAGCCTGGACAGCGTGGAAATCGCCAACCTGGCCGGCGAGCGCCTGAACAGCGTGACCCAGCGCATTGGCGAGATCGACGGCATGAACCAGTCGGTCGCCACCGCAACGGAAGAACAAACCTCGGTGGTGGAGTCGATCAATATGGACATCACCGAGATCAACACCCTCAACCAGGAAGGGGTGGAAAACCTGCAATCGACCCTGCGCGCCTGCTCGGACCTGGAACAACAGGCCTCGCGCTTGAAGCAATTGGTGGGCAGCTTCCGGATTTGAAATTCACCCGTAGGAGCGAGCTTGCTCGCGAAAAACGTCAACGATAACGCGGGCTGCCTGAAGAAACGCGGCGTCTGCGAGTTTTTCGCGAGCAAGCTCGCTCCTACAGCGTGCGTTTGTCCGCTCCCGCCACCGTTATGCTGCGAATCTAAACCGAACATCTATCCTTACCTCAGGTCCATCTAGGGAGAGCAATGGATCGGAGGGATGTTCATCGTGCATATCGCTGACATAACCATGTTCTACGCCCCGGCCAGCGGTGGCGTACGCACTTACCTTGACGCCAAGCACCGGCGTCTGGCGCTCAAGCCTGGCATTCGCCACAGCCTGTTGATTCCTGGCGCACACTTGAGCGAGCAGGACGGCATCTTCAAAGTACCGGCGCCCGCCCTGCCCTTCGGCAAAGGCTATCGCTTCCCCCTTCGCTTGGCGCCTTGGCGAAATGTCCTGCACGATTTACAGCCCGACCTGATCGAAGTTGGCGACCCTTACCTGACCGCCTGGGCAGCCCTGGATGCACGGCGGCAGTTGGATGTGCCGGTCATCGGCTTTTACCACTCCGACCTGCCACTGCTGGTGAGCAACCGCATGGGGCCTTGGTTTACCCCCAATGTTGAAGCCTATGTGCGCAAACTCTATGGGAATTTTGACCGAGTGCTCGCCCCCAGCCAGGTAATGGCCGACAAGCTCACCGGGCTTGGCGTCAGAAATGTCTTCGTGCAACCCCTCGGTGTAGACCTGCAAACCTTCACCCCTGAGGTACGCGACCCCGGCCTGCGCGCCGAACTGGGGATTGGCGAAGACACTCGGCTACTGATCTTCGCCGGGCGCGGCTCCAAGGAGAAAAACCTGCCGGTGCTGCTCAACTGCATGAAACGCCTGGGGGAAGGCTACCACTTGCTACTGGTGGGCTCCGGCATGCCGGCCAGCGTGCCAGACAATGTCACCGTGATTGACGGATTCCGGCCCGCCCAACATGTCGCTCGGCTGATGGCCAGCGCCGACGCCTTACTGCATGGTGGCGACCAGGAGACCTTCGGCCTGGTGATCCTGGAAGCCATGGCCTGCGGTATTCCAGTGGTCGCCGTGGCGGCCGGGGCCTTTACCGAGATTGTCGACGAGCGTTGTGGCCTGCTGTGCGCGCCAAACAACCCCAAGGCCATGGCCGATGCGGTGCGCGAGCTGTTCAGTACCGACAGCCGACGCCTGGGTGCTCAGGCTCGGCGCCATGTCGAACTGCATTATGCGTGGGATACGGTGGTCGACAGCTTGCTGGGGCATTACTACGCCGTGCTGGGCAGCCATGAACCGATGCTCGCCCATGGCTGAGCGCGCGCTGATGCTGGTCCTGCACGACGTGGCGCCGCACACCTGGGCCGACTACCGGCCCTTCGTCGAGGCCGTCGATGCACTGGGCAACGTGCCCATCACTTGGCTGGTGGTGCCAGACTTCCATCACCATGACGACCTGGCCGCCCACCGCGATTTTCGGCGCCTGCTCGACAGCCGTGTCGCCAAGGGCGATGAGCTCACCTTGCACGGTTACTACCATTGCGACGACCAACCTCGGCCGCGTACGCCAAAAGAATGGTTTATGCGACGCATCTATACCCAGGAAGGCGAGTTTTACCAGCTGTCCGAAGCCGAGGCGTTGCGCCGGTTGACCGCCGGCATTGAGGTATTTGAGCGCAATGGCTGGCCGCTGCATGGCTTTGTTGCGCCCGCCTGGTTGATGAGCGACGGCACCCGGCAGGCATTGCGCCAGCTGCCGCTGAGCTACACCAGCGACCCACAACATCTTTATCGCCTGCCGGACTTCACGCCTATCAACGCCCCCGGGCTGGTGTGGAGCGCCCGCAGTGCCTGGGGCCGGGGATTGTCCAAAATCCTCAGTGACCGCCGTGAACAGCGGTGGCAGACAGCCCCGCTGATCCGACTGGGATTGCACCCGGTGGACATGCGCCACAGGTTTTCCCGCGATTATTGGTTGCACACCTTACAACGCCTGCTCAGCACAGGGCGCGTCCCCCAGACCAAGGCCGCCTGGCTGGCGACGCAGCCATGGGCCGACTGATCGGGTTAGGGTTGGCGCTCTTGGTGGCGCTGGTGATCCCATTGTGGCTGGGCGGCGGCGAAAGCATAGCGCGCCTGCGCCAGTTTCCCTTGCCCCAGTTACTGGGGATGTTCGCCATGATCATTGGCTGCTGGCTGATCAACAGCCTGCGTATCCGCCTGCTGCTTGGCGAGCATCGCGGCGAGTTAGGCCCGCTTAAAAGCCTTGGCGTGGTGATATCCACCGAGTTCGCCATGTGTGCAACACCTGGCGGCAGCGGCGGGCCGTTGACCCTGATGGCCCTGCTGGCACGCAACGGCATCCGCCCCGCCCAAGGCAGCGCGGTGTTTGCCCTGGACCAGTTGAGCGACCTGGTGTTTTTTCTCTGCGCACTGGTGGGGATCTTGCTATATGCGCTGTTCCATAGCCTCAGCCCGCGTCTGGAGTGGTTGCTGGGGCTCAGCGCCGTGTCGATGGTGGGTGGGGTAATCAGTGGCTGGGCCGTGGTGCATTTTCACCGACGGCTGATTCGCCTGGCGGGTTTGGCACTCAAGGCCATGAAGGTCAGTGCTACTACCCGCCGACGCTGGGCACGCCGGTTGCTACGTTTTCTTGCGGCGTTCAGCGCCACCCTGAAACTACCCCGGAGCACCTTGCTTGGGGTCTTTGCGCTGACCAGCCTGCATTGGCTGCTGCGTTACAGCGTGCTGTACCTGGCGCTGCGCGGGTTGGGGGGCGAGGTGCAGTGGGCCTGGAGCTTTCTGATCCAGATGTTATCCCTGACTGCCGGGCAGTTCAGCCTGGCGCCAGGCGGGGCCGGCGCTGCGGAGTTGACGTCAGCGGCACTGCTGGCGCCCATGGTGGGCACATCCACAGCGGCTGCGGCGATTCTGATCTGGCGCGCGGTGACCTACTACTTCTATTTGCTGGCCGGTGCGCCAGTGTTTCTATTGATGGTCGGCAAACCGCTGCTCAAGCGTCTTTTTCAGGGGCGGCAGGCTGCTCATCCTGCGCCTGTGTCTGTTCCCATAAACGCGCCGCGCCTGGAAAATCAGTACCATCCTCGGCATCCAGCGCGTCCGGGTCGTAACGACTCAAACAGCCCTCGCCCAAGGTAGCAGGTGCCCTTGAGGTGGCTTTATCCAGCGGGTCGCTCATGGGAATCTCCTGAAACAGAAATAAAAAAGGGCCTGGAGAGTTTTACCTCCAGGCCCCGATGTCTTTCAATCAAAACCGCTGGGTCAGAAGACCACGGTCTTGTTGCCGTGCACCAACACGCGATCTTCCAGGTGGTAGCGCAAGCCACGGGCCAACACCATCTTCTCGACGTCACGGCCGAACCGCACCATGTCTTCAATACTGTCGCTATGGCTGACGCGCACCACGTCCTGCTCGATGATCGGGCCGGCGTCCAGCTCTTCGGTCACGTAGTGGCAGGTTGCACCAATCAGCTTCACGCCACGCAGGGAAGCCTGGTGATATGGCTTGGCACCGACAAAGGACGGCAAGAAGCTGTGGTGGATGTTGATCACCTTGCCTGCGTATTCGCGGCACAACTCCGGTGGCAGGATTTGCATGTAGCGCGCCAGCACCACCACATCCGCGTCATGCTGCTTGACCAGGCGCGACACTTCGGCGAATGCCGGCTCCTTGTCCTGTGGGTTGACCGGCACATGGTAATAAGGGATGCCATGCCATTCGACCATGCTGCGCAGATCGTCATGGTTGGAGATCACGCAGGCAATCTCGCAATCGAGTTCGTCGCTGTGCCAGCGGTGCAGCAGGTCTGCCAGGCAGTGGGATTCGCGGCTGGCCATCAGTACCACGCGTTTCTTCTGCTCTGTATCGGTGATGTGCCAGGTCATCGAAAACTCTTCGGCAATCGGCGCAAACGCCTCGCGGAAAGCTTCCAGGCCAAAGGGCAACGTATCGGCACGGATTTCGTGACGCATGAAAAACCAACCACTGAGATCGTCCGAGTGATGGCTCGCCTCGGTGATCCAGCCATTATGGGAAGCCAGAAAGTTACTGACCTTGGCAACGATGCCAACCCGGTCCGGGCAAGCAATCACCAGCCGAAAAGTGCGCATTAGGGGGAAACTCCAGAACTTCACAAAGGCCGCTATTCTAGCGATTACGCAGAAAAACTGCAGTATTCCCTTGCACCTTATCTTGAGGCATGGCCGTGGTAACACCCCTTAATCGTGTAAGGTTTTACCAGCGCTATATGACGATACAACGGCATGCTCAGGCCGGTAGCAAAAAATTAAGGCGATTATCTTTTGCGCATAACGCTTACTAATTAACTCATCGGCCAGGTTTTCTCACACACATTCAATGTCATTCGCCTAAATACCGTCTTAAATGTTTACTTGATGAAATTGCCTGACTATTATTAGGCCACTCACCCTGTCAATCAGCGTTCTACATAAGGTAGTCCACATGTCACTGATCAACGAATACCGCGCCACCGAAGAAGCTATCAAAGAGCTGCAAGCCCGTTTGAAGAACCTGTCCGAAGACGACAAGCTGAAAACCGAGCTGGAATTCGAAGGCAAATTGCGCACCCTGATGGGCGAATACTCCAAATCCCTGCGTGACATCATCGCGCTGCTGGATCCAGAGTCGAAAGTTAAAGCACCGCGTGGCGCTGTGAAAACTACCGGCACCAAGCGTGCTCGCAAGGTCAAGCAGTACAAAAACCCGCACAACGGCGAAGTGATTGAAACCAAAGGTGGCAACCACAAAACTCTGAAAGAGTGGAAAGCCAAGTGGGGCGGTGACGTAGTTGAAGGTTGGGCAACCCTGCTGGGCTAAGCCCGGTCGGACGTTCACCCGATACGTCACACATGAAAAACGCCAGCTTGCTGGCGTTTTTTATTGTCTGAATATTCTGTAGTTATGCGCCTACAGATTCAGGCGCGCCGCTAAGCAATCCGCATAGTCCTGCCATTGCGCCAGTACCTGGCACTGAAACGATGTAGCACTAACCGCCAACTCCTCACGCGCCTGCTTAAATGCCAACAGGGTATTCGGCGCCCCCCACTGTGCATCCGACAAACGTTGTTGACAGAAAAGTTTCCAGCGTTGTTGCTCCTCATTGTTCAAGGTTTCAGGAAAGTTACGCGCCCGGTAGCGAAATAATAATTCCGGTAAACGATGATCATCGAACGGCCACTGCTGACGGGCTAATTGCGCGGGCTCTGCCATGCGAACTTGCTCACATAAACGGCGGTCACGGTCACCCATAAAACCCTCGTAGAGCTGCTGCTCCGGGTCCGAGTTCGACGCAAAGTCTTCCTCGGCGTAAATGGCCGCTAACTTGTCCCGCCAAACTTCCTGTGCGTCAGTTAGCCGCAGCGCCCGCGCGAGGCAAGCCTCCTTATCCAATTGAAGGCGCTCAAGGTCTTGAGGGCGCAGCACCTTCAACGGTGCAACCACCGGGCAGCGGTTGATATGCAGCAACTTGAGCGGAACCGGCAGCTCACCTTCGGCCAGCTCATCGCGGCGCGTGTAAAGACGCTGACGCAGCGTCGTCGCATCCAGGTCCAACAGCCCTTGTGGATCGAGCCCCAGGTCACAGACGATCAAGGCATTGCGATTGCGCGGGTGCCAGGCCAGGGGCAAGACCACGCCCAGATAATGGCGCTCGGCGGAAAAACGCCCCGAGATATGCACCATCGGTTGCAGCAACCGCACCTGATCCATGACCCGCTGCTTGCTGCGCAGTTGAAACAACCATTCATACAACTTCGGTTGTTTCTCTCGGACCAACCGCGCCAGGGCGATGGTTGCACGCACATCCGACAACGCGTCATGGGCCTGGCCATGGTCGATGCCGTTGGCCTCGGTCAAGCGTTCGAGCTTGAGGGTCACACGCCCATCCTGCTCGGGCCAGTTGATGCCCTCCGGCCGCAGGGCGTAGGCGGTGCGCATCACATCGATCAAGTCCCAGCGACTGTTGCCGCCCTGCCACTCGCGCGCATACGGGTCGAAAAAATTGCGGTACAGACTGTAGCGCGTCATTTCATCGTCGAATCGCAGGGTGTTGTAGCCGGCGCCGCAGGTACCTGGCGCGGCCAGTTCGGCGTGCACCCGAGTCATGAAATCGGCTTCGGCAAGGCCCTTCTCGGCGAGAACACCCGGCGTGATGCCCGTGATCGCGCACGCTGCCGGGTGAGGCAGGATATCGTCGCTGGGCTGGCAATAAAGATTGATCGGCGCACCAATCTCATTGAGCTCAAGGTCAGTGCGGATCCCGGCTACCTGGAGCGGGCGATCATTGCGCGGGTTGATGCCGGTGGTTTCATAGTCGTACCAGAAAATCGAGGTCACGGGCTATTCCTGTGCTGAAGACCGACAAAGTCTAGGCGCTGCAAGGCGTTGGGGGCCAGCGATACCTGACTGTATAAATACCCAGAAAAACCTCGGGTGGTTGCTTCCACCGTCGACACTGTTAGCATCCGTGTCTCTCAAGTCGCCTCGCACTGCCAAGGATCGCAATGCCATCAACGCCTTTGGATACCCACTATCAGATAGAAACGCCGGAGGGCATCGACCTGCTCCTGCGCCCTGCTGGCCTGCCCTCTCGGGCATTGGCCTTTGCATTCGACCTGGGCGTGCGAGGGATCATCATGGGGATCCTGCTAGTGCCGCTGGCGCTGCTCGGCAATGTGGGGATCGGGCTGGGTTCGCTGCTGCTGTTCCTGGTGAGCTGGTGGTACATGGTGTTGTTCGAAGTGCTCAACCAAGGCTGCTCGCCGGGCAAGCAGGTCATGGGCCTGCGCGTGGTACAGGATGACGGCACGCCCATTGGCTGGTCGGCATCATTGATCCGCAACCTGCTGCGTTTTGTCGACATGCTGCCCTTCGGTTATTTCCTCGGCGCGATCAGTTGCCTGCAGCATCCGCACTTCAAGCGGCTCGGCGACCTGGCCGCAGGCACACTCGTGGTCTACCGCGAGCTGCCGCTGGTACGCCCGAGCATTCCTCAAGCGCCCGCCCTGCGCCTGCCCTTTGCACTGGAACTGAGCGAACAACGGGCCATCCTCGGTTTCGCCGAACGCCAGGCCGAACTCTCGGCCGAACGGGTGAATGAACTGGCCGCCATCCTCGCAGGGCCCCTGCAGGTGTCTGCACCGCGTGCCGTGGAGCAACTCAACGGTGTAGCCCGTGGTTTGTTGGGGCCGACATGAAGCAGAGCCTTTTTGAAAGCCGCCACCAGCATCAATGGCAAACCTTCGCCGAGCAGTTGAAGCAACTGGAGCAAGGTAAAGCCAAGGCCGCCGATGTTGCCGACTTCCCGCATCAATATCGACGCCTGTGCCAACACCTGGCCCTGGCTCAGCACCGCGGCTACAGCAGTTACCTGGTCGATCCGTTGCAACAGCTGGCATTGCGCGGCCATCAACAACTGTATCGCCATCGCAGCCATCTGACAGCAAACATACTGGCGTTTCTTCTCGCCGACTTCCCGCGCCTGGTACGCGAACAATGGCGCTTCGTGCTGATCGCCGGCCTGCTGTTCTTTGGCAGCCTGGTGGGGATCGCCCTGCTGGTGTACCTGTTCCCCGACCTGGTCTACAGCATCATCAGCCCCCAGCAGGTGGCCGAGATGCAGGGCATGTACAACCCAGACGCCAGCCGCCTGGGCCGCGCTGCCGAGCGTGCCGCCAGCGAAGACTGGATGATGTTTGGCTATTACGTGATGCACAACATCGGCATCGCCTTCCAGACCTTTGCCGCCGGCCTGTTGTTTGGCTTGGGCAGTGTGTTCTTCCTGATTTTCAACGGTTTGGTCATAGGTGCGGTCTCCGGGCACCTTACCGACATTGGCTATGGCCAAACCTTCTGGTCGTTTGTCATTGGTCACGGCGCATTCGAGTTGAGCGCCATCACACTGGCCGGTGCCGCAGGATTGCAACTGGGCTGGTCACTGGTCGCCCCCGGGCGCTTGGCGCGCAGCGAGGCCCTGCGCCTGGCCGCGCGCAAAAGCGTAAGGATGCTCTGCGGTGTCATGGTGTTCCTGTTGATCGCCGCCTTTATCGAAGCCTACTGGTCCTCAACCACTCGCATTGAGCCCTGGATCAAGTACGCGGTAGGCGCCGCCCTCTGGCTGCTGGTGGCCGCTTACCTGACCCTGGCCGGGCGGAGTCGCCATGCGCCTGACTGACGCCAGCGTAGTCATTCGCCCGCGCACTTCCTGGGAAGCCATGGACTTGGGTGTGCTGATGGCCCGGGAACACCGTTTCTTGCTGATGAGCAGTTGGGCGCTGGTGAGCCTGCCGGTATTCAGCCTGTTGACGGTGCTGCTCTGGAGTTACCCGTCTCTGGTCATGTTCCTGTTCTGGTGGCTCAAGCCGGCCTTCGACCGCTTGCCGCTGTACATTCTTTCCCAGGCCCTGTTTGGTGAGCCCCCCAGCCTCAAACAGGCCATTCGCCATTGGCCGCAGTTGCTCAAAGGGCAACTGTTCGCCAGCCTGACCTGGCGGCGGCTGAGCATGAGTCGCAGCTTCACCCTGCCCGTCAGCCAACTGGAAGGCCTGGACGGTGACGCACGTCAACGACGCCTTGGGGTGTTGCTGCAACGTAACGCTGGCGCCGCACGCTGGCTGACGACGATCGGCGTACACCTGGAAATCGGTCTGTGGTTTGGCGGCATGGCCCTCTTCTATCTCTTCATCCCGCAACAGGTTGAACTGGACTGGGACTGGCAACGGCTGGTATTGGCATCAGGCTCGGACGTGCTTTGGCTTGAGCACCTGAGCAATGCCTTCTATGCCCTGATCCTGGTGTTCTGGGAACCCATCTACGTCGCCTGTGGCTTCAGCCTGTACCTCAACCGCCGCACGGTGCTGGAGGCCTGGGACCTGGAACTGGTATTCCGTCGCCTGCGCCAGCGCCTGAGCAACGTTGCGCCGCTGTTGTTGCTGGTCGTCGGCCTGGCGTTGCTACACATCAGCCCATCCACCATGGCAGATGAAACCACTACCCATAAGCCCCTCAGCACCCAGGCCGCCAGCCAATCCATCCAGGCATTGCTGGAAAAGCCACCTTTCAAGAACCCGGAAACCGTCACACGCTATCGGTTTGGCGAAGAAAAAGCGCCGGTTAAAAACAAAGCCAACGGCGACGGCAAATTACCTGGCTGGCTCCAGGCACTGCTCGACAACCTTAACAGCGACACCTTCAAATACGTCGCCAAAACCTTGGAAATACTGCTCTGGAGCCTTGTGATTGGCGGCCTGGCCCTGGTGTTCTGGCGTTACCGTGAATGGTTGCGCACGTTCGTCAGCCGCCTTGGACCCACTCGCACTACCGCCCCCTCGCCCGTTCCCGCCCAGTTGTTCGGGTTGGAACTGGGCGCCGAGACATTGCCCGAAGACATCGCCAGTACCGCCGAACAACTATGGCCCACCCAGCCCCGGGAAGCCCTTGGCCTGCTGTATCGCGGGTTGCTCAGCCGGCTGTTGCATGAGTTCGACCTGCCACTGACAAGCGCCGATACCGAGGGGCAGGTGCTGGAGCGCGTTCATCGTTTGCAACAACCGCAATTACTGGCGTTCAGCGACGAACTGACGCGCCACTGGCAGAACCTGGCCTATGGTCACCGTCTGCCGCCCTCTTCAGCCCAACAAAAACTGTGCAGCGACTGGCGTGCTCTTTTCAGTGACGGAGCGAGCCAATGAATCGCGCGCTATTGTGGACAGCGCTGTCGTTGGCGTGCCTGTTGGGTGCGGGCGGCTTATATGCCTGGCACAAGGCAATTCCCTACGACGAAGTGGTAGATCGCGGCCCGTCGCCAGAAGCACGCGCCAACCCTTACCTGGCCGCCGAGCACTTTCTGCGCCAGCAAGGCGTGGTGGTGGCGCACGCCAATGGCCTTGAACGACTCGCCGACCTGCCTGCCAAAGGCCATAGCCTGTTGCTGCTGGGGGAGCGCAGCAACATGACCCCGCGCCAGGTCGAAGAACTACTGGGCTGGGCAAAAGCCGGTGGCCACCTGCTACTGGTCGCCGAGGCATTATGGGATGAGGAAACCGGCACAAGCGGTGACCTGCTGCTTGATCGCCTCACTATCCGTCAAACCTTGAGCGACACCTTCGACGAATCCGTGCCACCGCGTAAAAAAACCAAGCCGGACCTGACCAAGCTCTATGTCGACAACGAAACCGCCCCGGCGTACTTCAGTTTTGACACCGACTTCAACCTCACCGACCCCAAGCACCTGGCGCAGTTTTCCGCCAACAGCGCCAAGTACAGCCACCTGATGCAACTTGACCTTGGGCAAGGCCACGTAACGGTGATCACCGACAGCGACCTGTGGACAACCGCCAATATCGGCAACCATGATAACGCCTGGTTGCTGTGGTACCTGAACCAGGGCACTGACGTCACCCTGCTGTTCAACAGCGACACAGACGATCTGTTTACTCTGTTGCTCCGTTATTTCCCCCAGGCCCTCGTCGCCCTGGTTGCGCTGCTTGCTCTGGGGCTGTGGCAGGCAGGCATGCGCCAGGGCCCGATCCAGGCACCGGCGCCCAAGGCACGTCGCCAGTTGCAGGAACACTTGAAGGCCAGCGCGGACTTCCTGTTGCGCCGCAGCGGCCAGGGCACGTTGTTGCAAGCCTTGCGACACGACATTCTGCGCGCAGCCCGGCGACGCCATCCAGGGTTCGAACACCTCGATGCGTCAGAGCAACGCCAGGTGCTGGAACACCTTACGCGACAACCCCCTCACATCATCAGCCAGGCGCTTGAGCCCGTTGCGCTGAAGCGGCTCTCCAGTGCCGACTTCAGCCGTCAGGTGGCGCACCTGCAAACCCTCAGGAATGCCTTATGAGCGACTCTCCACTGGCCACCACCCTGACCGCCGAAAAGCTTCAGCACGCCAGCCAGCAGGCCCAGGCGCTGCGCGTGGAATTGCGCAAGGCCGTGATTGGCCAGGACCTGGTGATTGACGACGTGCTCACCGCCCTGATCGCAGGCGGCCACGTATTGCTGGAAGGCGTGCCTGGCCTGGGTAAAACCTTGCTGGTACGGGCCCTGGCCCGCTGTTTTGGCGGTGATTTCGCGCGTATCCAGTTCACCCCGGACCTGATGCCCAGCGATGTCACCGGCCACGCCGTTTACGACCTGCAGACCGAACAGTTCAAACTGCGCAAGGGGCCGTTATTCACCCACCTGCTGCTGGCCGACGAGATCAACCGGGCACCGGCCAAAACCCAGGCAGCGCTTCTCGAAGCCATGCAGGAACGCCAAGTGACCCTGGAGGGCGAGGCGTTGCCCATCGGCCAGCCCTTCATGGTGCTGGCGACCCAGAACCCCATCGAACAGGAAGGCACCTACCCACTGCCCGAGGCCGAGCTGGACCGGTTCATGCTCAAGGTGCGAATGGACTACCCAGATGCTCTACAAGAGCTGGATATGGTCCGCGAAGTGACGCGCTCGTCCAAGGCCGACATGCTGGAGGTACAGCCGTTGCGTACGGTGCTGCAAGCCGCGGACGTAGTAACGATGCAGCAAATTGCCAGTGACCTGCCACTGGATGAGCAGGTGCTCGACTACGCCGTGCGCCTGGCCCGTGCCACGCGCAGTTGGCCGGGGCTGGCCATCGGTGCCGGCCCCAGGGCCTCCATCGCCCTGGTACGCGGGGCACGTGCCCGTGCGCTGTTGCGCGGTGGCGAATTCGTCACCCCCGATGACATCAAGGGCTGCGCCCTGGCGGTACTGCGTCACCGGGTACGCATCGCACCAGAACTGGACATCGACGGCTTGGAAGTCGACCAGGTGCTCCAGCAGTTACTCGACCAGATTGCTGCACCAAGACAATGACGCAATCATGAAACCGACCCGTCTGCTGCTGACCTGGCTGGGCGTTCTGCTCGGCTTGAACACCCTGTTGGGCGCCTCGGCAGCGTTGCAGTTCAAAGTGCCCGCCACCTTGCATTCGATAGCCTGGGGACTGCTGCTGGCCCTGTTGCTGTTGGCGATGCTGGATGCCGCACGCTTGCGTCGCCGCCCTTCGGCCCGCGTGTACAGAACATTGCCTGGTAGCCTGGCGCTGGGGCGCTGGGAAGAAATACGCCTGTGCCTGGAGCACGACTACCCGCAACCTCTGACCGTACAGGTGTTCGATCACGTGCCCGATGGCCTGAGTGTGGAGAACCTACCTCAATCCATTCAACTACGCCCCGGTGAACGCGCTGAGCTGGGTTATCGCGTACGCCCCTTGCGGCGTGGGCACTTCCATTTCAGTCGCTGCGAACTGCTGCTGCCCAGCCCATTGGGGCTGTGGTCGGCACGACGCTGGGTCGAGAACCACGATGCCACTCGTGTTTACCCGGATTTCGCACGTTTATACGGTGCGCAGTTGCGGGGTGTGGATAACTGGCTCAGCCAACTGGGCGTGCGCCAACATCAGCGGCGAGGATTAGGCCTGGAGTTTCATCAACTGCGCGAGTTTCGTGAAGGTGACAGCCTGCGCCAGATCGACTGGAAAGCCACCGCCCGCCAACGAACGCCCATTGCCCGGGAATACCAGGACGAACGCGACCAGCAAATCGTGTTCATGCTCGATTGCGGCCAGCACATGCGCAGCCAGGATGATGAACTGTCCCATTTTGACCACGCGCTCAATGCCTGCCTGCTGCTGAGCTACGTTGCCTTGAGACAGGGCGATGCCGTAGGGCTGTGCACGTTTGCCAGCGACCAGCCGCGCTACCTGAAGCCGGTCAAGGGCAGTGGCCAATTGAACCTGTTGCTCAATGCGGTCTATGACCTGCAGACCACGCGAAAAACCGCCGACTACCAGGCGGCCGCCAGCCAGTTGTTGGCACGTCAAAAACGCCGGGCGCTGGTGATCATCGTCACCAACCTGCGGGATGAGGAGGATGAAGCACTGATGGCTGCCGTCCAGCGTATCGGCAGGCATCACCGGGTACTGGTGGCCAGCCTGAGGGAAGAGGTCCTCGACCAACTACGCCAGGCGCCTGTGCAGACATTGCCCGAAGCGCTGGCTTACAGCGGCACGATCGATTACCTCAACACCCGCAACCAACGCCATGACCGCTTGAGTGCCCATGGGCTGTCTGTGCTCGATACCTTGCCATCGGCGCTGGGTGCCGGTCTGGTCACGCGCTATCTGGAGTGGAAAAAGGCCGGGGTATTCTGAGGATGACTGCGCAGGGGCATGGCCAGGAAACGGCCACGACCCCACGCATAATTCAGACAGAGGCCTGCAAAGGATAAAAGCTGAAGTACTGCAACAGCGCGTTGATCAGGTGCCGGTACTCTTCGGGCGCCTCAAGCACGCTGAACCCCGAGTCGTAATGCTGCGGGGTAACATCTTCATGGCTCCACAAGCAGGTTGCCGTGAGGTCAATTGCCTTGAACTCGCCTTGCGCCACCGGCACTTTCAAGCGCAGCTCGAAATCCACCTCGGTCATCATGGGTAACGAGCTGATCAGCATCAGACCGTTTTCAGACACATTTCCAAGATAGCCGATTGGCTTGTCGGTAATACGATTGAACACCTGCAAAAAATACGGCAGTTGATGCCGCTCGATCCGTCGTTCGGTAAACATGGTGAAGTCGCCATCCATTAGCCAAAAATCTGGCCGTGCCAGTGATTCGGAACAAGCAATCGCTCGCTCTCCCTGGATCTCGGTGTGACAAAAGGTACCGCTTGTCACCAAACAGCTGCCGAATCCGGGCCTTGCATCCGTTCGAATGGGAAACTGCACAAACAGACATTCAAAGATTAGCGCAAGACTGGCAACAGGCCAGCCATGAAGCGACAAATACCCTTACAACGACGCAGGCCTTGGTTTTGCCAGACCTGCAGCCGGCAGATGCCCCAGTTGCTGCAAGGTATCGAGCCGCGCACGGGCTCGATAGGCGTACTCACTCGACGGGTAGTGGCCGATGATGAACTGATAGGTCTGTGCGGCATCGACAAACAGTTTCTGGCGTTCCAGGCACTGCCCGCGCAACATCGAAACCTCCGGTTGCACGTAGCGGCGAGTTCGGCTCTCGCGATCGACCTGGGACAACTCCAGGGTGACACGCTGGCAATCACCGACCCCATAGGCGCGGTAAGCGTTGTTCAAATGGTGGTCCATCGACCAGCGGGTACAGCCGACAACACTGACGGCCAGGGCAGCAACGAGCAAAATTCGCATGGGGTTCTCCTGTCTTGTGCAGTGTATCGACCCCTGGTCGAAAATCTTCAAGGCGTTTGCCCATTCAACCGCAGCCAAAACAAGCCAATCGTCGATAAGTAGTGCAAACGAACAATGACTACAACGAAAGAGCATAGTAGCCTTCCCCAGCGCTTGAACTCAGGAGTCCGTGCATGTCCGTCCGTCGTACCAAAATCGTCGCCACCCTTGGCCCGGCCAGTAACTCGCCGGAAGTCCTCGAACAGCTGATTCTGGCTGGTTTGGACGTCGCCCGTCTGAACTTCTCCCACGGCACCCCGGACGAGCACAAGGCTCGCGCCAAGCTGGTGCGTGACCTCGCCGCCAAGCATGGCCGCTTCGTTGCACTCTTGGGCGACCTGCAAGGCCCGAAAATCCGTATCGCCAAATTCACCAACAAGCGGATCGAGCTGAAGATCGGTGACAAGTTCACCTTCTCCACCAGCCACCCGCTGACCGAAGGCACCCAGGACGTGGTGGGCATCGACTACCCGGACCTGGTCAAGGACTGCGGCGTCGGTGACGAGCTACTGCTGGACGACGGCCGTGTGGTGATGCGCGTTGACACTGCCACGCCGACCGAACTGAACTGCACCGTGATCATCGGCGGCCCGCTGTCCGACCACAAAGGCATCAACCGTCGCGGTGGTGGCCTGACGGCGCCGGCCCTGACTGAAAAAGACAAGGCCGACATCAAGCTCGCCGCCGAAATGGAAGTGGACTACCTCGCCGTGTCCTTCCCGCGCGACGCCGCCGACATGGAATACGCCCGTAAGCTGCGCGACGAAGCCGGCGGTACCGCCTGGCTGGTAGCGAAGATCGAACGTGCTGAAGCCGTGGCCGATGATGAAACCCTCGACGGCCTGATCAAGGCCTCCGATGCCGTGATGGTTGCCCGTGGCGACCTGGGCGTTGAAATCGGTGACGCCGAGCTGATCGGTATCCAGAAGAAGATCATCCTGCACGCACGCCGTCACAACAAAGCGGTGATCGTTGCGACCCAAATGATGGAGTCGATGATCCAGAACCCGATGCCGACCCGTGCCGAAGTGTCCGACGTGGCCAACGCCGTACTCGACTACACCGACGCCGTGATGCTCTCGGCTGAAAGTGCCGCCGGCCCTTACCCGCTGGAGGCCGTACAGGCCATGGCGCGTATCTGCGTCGGTGCCGAAAAGCACCCGACCAGCAAGACCTCCAGCCATCGCATCGGCAAAGTCTTCGAAAGCTGCGACCAGAGCATCGCCCTGGCTGCCATGTACACCGCCAACCACTTCCCGGGTGTCAAGGCCATCATCGCCTTGACCGAAAGTGGCTACACGCCGTTGATCATGTCGCGCATCCGCTCCTCGGTGCCTATCTACGCGTTTACCCCACACCGCGAAGCCCAGGCCCGCGCGGCCATGTTCCGTGGCGTGTACACCATTCCGTTCGACCCGGCGTCGCTGGCACCGAACGAAGTCAGCCAGAAGGCGATCGACGAGCTGGTCAAACGCGGCGTCGTGGAAAAAGGCGACTGGGTCATCCTGACCAAGGGCGACAGCTACCACACCACCGGTGGCACCAATGGCATGAAGATCCTGCATGTGGGCGACCCGCAGGTCTGAGTGACAGGCTGAAAAACAAAAGCCCCGCCATGTGAATGGCGGGGCTTTTTGCATTTCAGTGCAGGCCACTGTGTTGAATTTCAGGGCCTCATCGCAGCATAGGTATCTACATAACTCTGTTAGCTCAACGGTAACCACGATGCGAAGCGAGCCGCTCTTGATCTGCTTTTGATCTTAGGCGCCCCGTTAAACCACGCTGGCCGGAATTCGACAGGGATTTGGGGGGTAAACCGGCAGGGATGCCGGTTTAGCCGCCCCGCGCCATGGATGGCGCGTGGCGGCGGCCCCCCAAATCACTGGCGGATTACGGGCACACCGAGCCTAAGCGAGGTTCCGAGTGGTGGGGCAAGAGCGCTTTGCTTACTTTTGTCTGGGCCGGCATTCCGGCTTTTCGAAAGTGAGCCGCCGTCAGGGCGGAACCCTAAGTGGCCGTTACCGCAGGAATGGATATGTACACGGTCCAACTGGGTTGACTGTCAGGCCGTCTTCGCAGGCAAGCCAGCTCCCACATTGGATCGCGGGGCATCAGTTATATCTGTGTCGGCTGCCAGGCCGTCACGGGAGCAAGCTCCCTCGCCACAGATTTAGCGTCGTGCCGAAGTTGTGGAGATACCTATGCTCATCGCAGGCAAGCCAGCTCCCACAATAGTTAGACAACTCGGTCTACTGTGGGAGCTGGCTTGCCTGCGATGGCGTCATCAGCACCCGGCGATAAACTCCGATACCGACTTGAGCAGGCTTTTCATAAAGTGAAAGGGCGGGATAGAAACACATCCGCCAGCAATTGATTACGCGGCAGTCCCGCCAGGAACAAGCGCTTGGAAAAGGCCTCGACGCTGGCAGGGTGCCCGCAAAGCAAGGCCAGGGTGTGCCGGGAAACCAGCCGCAGTTGCGCCAACGCCGGCTGCAACTGCGCCGCGGTCCATAGCTCCACGGTCAGGTTCCCATGCCGGGCGGCAAGGGCTGCCAGGGGTTCAGCCAGATAATGACCTTCGGCCTCATGGGCCATATGAATCACGCGAATGTCGCCCTGGTGATCCTGGCGCAGCGCCTCGCGCAACACCCCCCACAAGGGCCCCAGGCCAGTACCGGAAGCCAGCAGCCACAACGGCCGCGATTGCCAGTCAGGGTCGTAGTGCAGTGCTCCACCCCGCAGTTCACCCAGCCGCAAAGGATCACCGACCTTCAACTGTCGCGCTGCATCGCTGAATGCACCGGGTTGACGGCAGTCGATATGAAACTCCAGGTACGGCTCTTCCTGGGGCAAGCCCGCCAGAGAATAGGGGCGTGCCACCTGCCCCGCCCACAGCACCAGATGCTGCCCGGCGTTGTACCGCAGGGCACGCTCCGGTTGCAGGCGCAGGCGCAGTACCGTCGAACTCAGCCAATCGGCGCCCACCACCTGGGCGGGCAGGCCATCGCGCTGAGGGTCAAACGCTTCGACCTTCAGGTCTGCACTGACCCGGCACTGGCACGCCAGGCGCCAACCTTGCTGGCGCTGCGTCGGGCTCAAGGCTTCGGGCTGCTGGTCGTCAACCTCACCCTCGCAACGCACCAGGCACGCATGGCAACTGCCGGCCCGGCAACTGAAGGGCACGGCCACGCCGGCCTGATTCAAGGCATCCAGCAGGTTGCTGCCGAGGGATACAGACCAGTGGCGTTCGCCGACGTACAGTTCAGGCATATAAAGACTCAATCATAAGGAGCGCGCACAGGGAATCATGCCTGCGACAGTTTGACCATAGTCGGGTGTATCGGCCACCGTGCCGGGTTATACTGCCGCGCCTTTTAGCGTCGCGCCTGCACCATTCTGGCGTGCCTTGGAAAGATGGCTTCAGCCGACCGATGCAACACTGACGCCATCTTTATTGAATGTTCCCTTATAGAGGAGCGCGACTCATGACCGTGATCAAGCAAGACGACCTGATTCAGAGCGTTGCCGACGCCCTGCAATTCATTTCCTACTACCACCCCGTTGACTTCATCCAGGCCATGCACGAAGCCTACCTGCGCGAAGAATCGCCGGCGGCCCGTGACTCCATCGCCCAGATCCTGATCAACTCGCGCATGTGCGCCACCGGCCATCGCCCAATCTGCCAGGACACCGGTATCGTCACCGTGTTCGTGCGCGTGGGTATGGACGTGCGTTGGGACGGCGCCACCATGGGCCTGGACGACATGATCAACGAAGGCGTGCGTCGCGCCTACAACCTGCCAGAAAACGTCCTGCGTGCCTCGATCCTCGCCGACCCGGCCGGCGCCCGCAAGAACACCAAGGACAACACCCCTGCGGTCATCCACTACTCCATCGTCCCGGGCAACACCGTGGAAGTGGACGTGGCGGCCAAGGGTGGCGGCTCCGAGAACAAGTCGAAGATGGCCATGCTCAACCCGTCCGACTCGATCGTCGACTGGGTGCTCAAGACTGTTCCGACCATGGGCGCCGGCTGGTGCCCACCGGGCATGCTCGGCATCGGCATCGGCGGTACCGCCGAGAAAGCCGCAGTAATGGCCAAGGAAGTGTTGATGGAGTCCATCGACATCCACGAGCTGAAAAAGCGCGGCCCGCAGAACCGTATCGAAGAAATGCGCCTGGAGCTGTTCGAGAAGGTCAACCAACTGGGCATCGGCGCCCAGGGCCTGGGTGGCCTGACCACCGTGCTCGACGTGAAGATCATGGACTACCCGACGCACGCAGCCTCACTGCCGGTGTGCATGATCCCCAACTGCGCCGCCACCCGTCACGCGCACTTCGTGCTGGACGGCTCGGGCCCGGCGTCGCTGGAAGCGCCACCGTTGGACGCCTACCCGGAAATCGTCTGGGAAGCCGGCCCATCGGCCCGTCGCGTCAACCTCGACACCCTGACCCCGGAAGAAGTGCAGAGCTGGAAGCCGGGCGAAACCGTACTGCTCAACGGCAAGATGCTTACCGGTCGCGACGCGGCGCACAAGCGCATGGTCGAGATGCTGAACAAGGGCGAAACCTTGCCGGTGGACCTCAAGGGCCGCTTTATCTACTACGTCGGCCCGGTTGATCCGGTGCGCGAAGAAGTGGTTGGCCCGGCGGGCCCGACCACCGCGACGCGGATGGACAAGTTCACCCGTCAGATCCTCGAGCAAACCGGCCTGCTGGGCATGATCGGCAAGTCCGAGCGCGGCCCGACCGCCATCGAAGCGATCAAGGACCACAAGGCCGTGTACCTGATGGCCGTGGGCGGCGCCGCTTATTTGGTGGCCCAAGCCATCAAGAAGTCGCGCGTGGTTGCCTTCGCCGAACTGGGTATGGAAGCCATCTACGAGTTCGACGTGAAAGACATGCCGGTCACCGTTGCAGTGGACAGCAAAGGTGAGTCCGTCCACATCACCGGTCCTGCCATCTGGCAGAAAAAGATCAGTGACAGCCTGGCGGTAGAAGTGCAGTAAGCACCTCATCCAAAAGAATAAAGGCGACTGCGGCCCCATGGCCCAGTCGCCTTTTTTTCTGCCTGAAGCAAGGGGCTAGCTCCCATACAAGCTCCTTGGTCACAAGATATGAGCCGCCCATGCTATGGTGCTCGCCCCTTACCGTGCCTGTTCATCATCGTATGATCGTGATCCCTCGCCCCCTGCGCCTGACCTTCTATTCTCTGTTGATCATCGCCGGTGCGGTGCTGGCTGCCGCCTTGGCCACGCACCATGCCGAACGCCAGGCCTTGGTGGACGACGCCGCCCGTGCCAATCAGCAGCTCGCGCTGTATGCCAACTCGCTGCACACCCTGATCGAACGCTACCGTGCCCTGCCCGCCGTACTGGCGCTGGATTCGGAGATGATCAGCGCCTTGAAGGGCCCGCTGGACGCCGCCACGCAAGACCGGCTCAACCGCAAGCTGGAGCGCATCAACGGCGCTGCGCAGTCTTCGACCCTGGAACTGATGGACCGCACCGGCCTGGCCGTGGCCGCCAGCAACTGGAACCTGCCCAGCAGTTATGTCGGCCACAACTACGCGTTCAGGCCGTATTTCAGCCAGACCTTGAGCCAGGGCACCGGGCGCTTTTATGCAGTGGGCGTGACCACGGGTATTCCGGGCTACTTTCTTTCCAGTGCGGTCGTGGATGAGCACGAGCAGTTCCTTGGGGCCATGGTGGTCAAGCTGGAGTTCCCCGAGCTGGAGCGCGAATGGGCCCAGGGCAATGACCTGCTGTTGGTCAGCGATGCGCGGGGCATCGTGTTTATCGCCAACCAGCCGGGCTGGCGTTATCGCAACCTGCGGCCGTTGTCCGAAAATGACCTGGCTGAACTCAAGGCCACCCGCCAATACGACAAGAAGCAACTGCAGCCGCTGGACACCCAGCCCCTGCAACGCTTTGACGAAAACAGCCACTTGATCCGCGTCAGCGGCCCCGACGGCAACGCCAATTACATCTGGGAGTCGCTGCCGCTCAAGCGCGAAGGCTGGACCTTGCACCTGTTGCGCAAACCCCAGTTTGCCTTTGAAGACCAACGTAACGCGGGCCTTGCCGCTGCGGGTTCGTGGCTGGCATTGGTGTTCTTGGGGCTGTTCCTCAGCCAGCGCTGGCGCCTGGCCCGCTTGCGTCAGCGCAGCCGTGAAGAACTGGAGCAATTGGTCGAAGAACGCACCCAGGCGCTGCGCACCGCCCAGGATGGCCTGGTGCAGTCGGCCAAGCTGGCGGCATTGGGGCAGATGTCGGCCGCCCTCGCCCATGAAATCAACCAGCCGCTGACCGCCCAGCGCATGCAACTGGCGACGCTGCGGCTGTTGCTCGACCATGGTCGCGTGGACGATGCCTACAGGGCTCTCACGCCATTGGATGACATGCTCACGCGTATGGCCGCGCTCACCGGCCACCTCAAGACGTTCGCGCGCAAGAGCCCCAGCGGTCTGCGCGAAAAGCTGGACCTGGCGACGGTGGTCGACCAATCCTTGCACCTGCTCGACGCGCGCCTGCGTGACGAAGCCATCGGTGTGGTGCTGGACCTCACTCGCCCGGCCTGGGTACGTGGCGACGCGATCCGCCTGGAACAAGTGCTGATCAACCTGCTGCGCAACGCCCTCGACGCCATGGCCGATAAACCGCGCAAGCGCCTGGAAATCCGCCTGCACGCCGATCAGCAACTATGGCAATTGAGCGTCTGCGACAGCGGCGGCGGGATTGCCGAGGAACATTTGAGCAGCGTATTCGACCCGTTTTTCACCACCAAACCGGTGGGCGACGGGCTCGGCTTGGGGCTCGCGGTGTCCTACGCTATCGTGCATGAACTGGGCGGACGCCTGAGTGCCGCCAACCGTGGCGATGGCGCGATTTTCACCTTGACCCTGCCTATCGCCCTGGAGACGCCAGACCTATGTTGAACGCGGTGATTGTAGTCGATGACGAAGCCAGTATTCGCACGGCCGTCGAGCAATGGCTGAGCCTGTCAGGGTTTGACGTGCAGTTGTTCAGCCGCGCCGAAGAGTGCCTGGCGCAACTGCCCAAGGACTTTGCCGGGGTGATTCTGAGCGACGTGCGCATGCCGGGGCTCAGCGGCCTTGAGCTGTTGGCCGAGGTGCAGCGCCGCGATGCCGATTTGCCGGTGATTTTGCTCACCGGCCATGGCGACGTGCCAATGGCCGTCGAAGCCATGCGCGACGGGGCCTACGACTTCCTGGAAAAACCGTTCAGCCCCGACGCCTTGCTCAACAGCCTGCGCCGGGCGTTGGACAAGCGCAGCTTGATCCTGGAAAACCGCCGTCTGCATCAACAGGCCGATCATCGCGTGCAGTTGGAATCCAGCCTGCTGGGTGTGTCCAAGGGCCTTCAAAGCTTGCGCCGCCAAGTGCTGGACCTGGCGAGTTTGCCGGTCAATGTGCTGATCCGGGGCGAAACCGGCAGCGGCAAGGAGTTGGTCGCCCGCTGCCTGCACGACTTCGGCCCACGCGCCAAGAAGCCGTTCGTGGCCCTCAATTGCGCGGCAATCCCCGAGCAGTTGTTCGAAGCCGAACTGTTCGGACATGAAAGCGGCGCCTTTACCGGCGCCCAGGGCAAACGTATCGGCAAACTGGAATATGCCCACGGCGGCACCTTGTTCCTGGATGAAATCGAAAGCATGCCCCTGGCCCAACAGGTGAAATTGCTGCGCGTGTTGCAAGAGCAGAAGCTGGAGCGGCTGGGCTCCAACCAGAGTATCCATGTGGACCTACGCATCATCGCTGCCACCAAGCCCGACCTGCTGGAAGAAGCCCGTGCGGGGCGCTTTCGCGAAGACCTGGCCTATCGGCTCAATGTCGCACAACTGCGCCTGGCGCCATTGCGTGAACGTCGCGAAGATATTCCGCTGCTGTACGCGCATTTTGCGCAAAGCGCTGCCGAGCGTCTGGGCCGCCAAGTCGAGCCCTTGAGTGGGCCACAGTTGGGGCGTCTGCTCAGCCATGACTGGCCGGGCAATGTGCGCGAACTGGCCAACGTCGCCGAGCGCCAGGTGTTGGGGCTGGACGAGCCGGAACCGCAAGGTATCGAAGCCGGGCAGTCGTTGGCGGCGCAGCAGGAAGCGTTCGAGGCACACTGCCTGAAGGCCGCGTTGACGCGTCACAAGGGCGATATCAAGGCGGTGCTGGCCGAGTTGCAACTGCCGCGTCGCACCTTCAATGAGAAGATGCAGCGGCATGGGTTGGTAAGGGAGATGTTTGTGTAGCGACCTTTGGATCGCCATCGCGGGCAAGCCCGCTCCCACATTTTGGTCTGTGAACACAGGCAGGTGTGGGAGCTGGCTTGCCTGCGATGGCGTCGGCAGCCATAAGCGGATTTCCGCTCATCACCCCAAAACCGTCAGCGAATTTCCGCTCAATAAAATCCCGCAACCCTTCTATTCCGGGCCTTCCTCTACCTGGCACAGCTCCTGCTATAGCCCCAACAGGCTGCGCACGCGCCGCTCCATAAAAACAACTAGATGAAGGATCCTTCAATGGATAACTCCAACACCGTGCCTCTGGGATCGATGGCCGTCAAAGCGCAGGAGCGCACCACCTCCAGCCGCATCAAGTCGATCTTCAGCGGATCGGTCGGCAACATGGTCGAATGGTACGACTGGTACGTCTACGCCGCCTTCTCGCTGTACTTCGCCAAAGCCTTCTTCCCCAAAGGCGACACCACTGCCCAACTGCTCAACACCGCCGCGATCTTCGCCGTAGGCTTCCTGATGCGCCCGATCGGTGGCTGGCTGATGGGCCTGTACGCCGACAAAGTGGGGCGTAAAAAAGCCTTGATGGCCTCGGTGTACCTGATGTGCTTCGGCTCGCTGCTGATTGCCCTGAGCCCCGGCTATGAAATCATTGGTATCGGTGCGCCGATCCTGCTGGTGTTTGCCCGCCTGCTGCAGGGCCTGTCGGTCGGCGGCGAATACGGTACCTCTGCCACTTACCTGAGTGAGATGGCCACCAAGGAACGCCGCGGTTTCTACTCCAGCTTCCAATACGTGACCCTGATCTCCGGCCAGCTCATCGCGCTGGCGGTGCTGATCGTGCTGCAGCAGGTGCTCACCACCGAGCAGTTGTATGCCTGGGGCTGGCGTATCCCGTTCGCCATCGGTGCCTTGTGCGCAGTGGTCGCGCTGTACCTGCGTCGCGGCATGGAAGAAACCGAGTCGTTCACCAAGAAAGAAAAAGCCAAGGAAAGCGCAATGCGCACCTTGATGCGCCATCCCAAGGAACTGATGACCGTGGTCGGCCTGACCATGGGCGGCACCCTGGCGTTCTACACCTACACCACCTACATGCAGAAATATCTGGTGAACACGGTCGGCATGAGCATCTCCGACTCCACCACCATCTCGGCGGCGACGCTGTTTCTGTTCATGTGCCTGCAACCGATCATCGGCGGGCTGTCGGATAAAATCGGCCGCCGCCCGATCCTGATCGCCTTCGGCGTCCTTGGCACCCTGTTCACCGTGCCGATCCTCACCACCCTGCACACCATCCAGAGCTGGTGGGGCGCGTTCTTCCTGATCATGGCCGCGCTGATCATCGTCAGCGGCTACACCTCTATCAACGCCGTGGTGAAGGCCGAGCTGTTCCCGACCGAAATCCGCGCACTGGGCGTGGGCCTGCCGTATGCCCTGACCGTGTCGATCTTCGGCGGTACCGCTGAATACATCGCGCTGTGGTTCAAGAGCATCGGTATGGAAACTGGCTACTACTGGTACGTGACCGCGTGTATCGCCGTGTCGTTGATGGTGTACGTGACCATGAAAGACACGCGTAAACACTCGCGAATCACCACCGACTAAAAATGTGGGAGCGGGCTTGCTCGCGAACGCGGTGGATCAGTCAATAAAACTGTCGACTGACACACCGCATTCGCGAGCAAGCCCGCTCCCACATTCGTTATGATGCGTGCCCCAGAATTCCATATGGAGCAGGTGATGTCCGACGATATCCACTTTTACGAACCCGCCAACGGCCACGGCCTGCCCCATGACCCGTTCAATGCGATCGTCGGCCCACGCCCGATTGGCTGGATCTCCTCGCACGATCGCGAAGGCCGCCTGAACCTGGCGCCTTACAGCTTCTTCAATGCGTTCAACTACATTCCGCCGATCATTGGGTTTTCCAGTGTCGGGCGTAAAGACAGCCTGAACAATATCGAACAGACTGGAGAATTCGTCTGGAACCTGGCCACCCGCCCGCTGGCCGAGCAGATGAACCAGAGCTGCGCAGCCGTATCGCCCGAGGTGAATGAATTCGAACTCTCCGGGCTGACGCCGGTGGCTTCGAAAATCGTTGGCGTACCACGGGTGGGCGAGAGCCCGGTGTCCTTCGAGTGCAAGGTGACGCAGATCATCCAGCTGCAACGTGCCGACCAGCAGTTGGTGCCGAGCTGGCTGGTGCTGGGCGAGGTGGTGGCGGTGCACATCGCCAAATGGTTGCTCAAGGATGGGATCTACGACACCGCTGCCGCCGAGCCTATTTTGCGCGGGGGTGGCCCGGCGGATTATTTCCAGCTGGGGCCTGAGGCCCTGTTCAAAATGCACAGACCAGGCGCCACCAAACCCTGACTGAAATGCAATCAAAACTGTGGGAGCTGGCTTGCCTGCGATAGCGGTGGGTCAGTTAACCCAAGAGTGACTGATACACCGCTATCGCAGGCAAGCCAGCTCCCACATTGGTTAGGTGTGCTGCCTCAGCGTTCAGCAGTCGCCCAGGTCAGTTGGCCTTCTGCATCCACATCGACCAGATGCTCGAGTTGCAACGTCGCCGCATCATCGGCATCGGACGCAGTCTTGAACGTCTGCCCATCAAGGATCTTGTGAAACCTGGGTGCGCCCATGCCATCCAGTGCCTTGACGGCGACGGCGGCGCTGTAGCCACCTTCGCCCGGTACTACCGCGGAAACGGCTTCGTGGTGGGCAAATTGTTTACGTGCCATGTTGCAGGTCCTGGCCAATGGAAAGTCGGCCATTCTAACCGTTAACCGGCCAGTTGCAGGTACTCGCCGTAGGCCTGTGCCGCCGATGCGTCGGTGAAGGTCTGGAAGTCCATGCTGCGCACGACCATGTCGTTCAGAAGCTCAGTGAAGATCATCAGGGCCGCAGAGTTGAAGTAGGCGCTCATGGCCTGCTCGCTGCTCCAAAACCCGGACACCAACCAGACATCGGGATCGACCTGGGAGTGCTGCAATGAGAATTGCAGGCAACCCTGGGCCTGGCGACCTGGTTCGATCAAACTGCTCAAGCGTGCACCCAGCTCGGTGCTGCACCCGCTACGGGCGCGGATAAAGGCCATATGGCTCGCGGGAATGGGGGTGGACATGTTCGACTCTCCCGTTGAGAAGTGATGCTCGGCAAGCACAGTGAGGGCGTGTTGCCACAGGATCAAAGATAACGGCGCGGGGGTGGGCGCGGTTAGTCAATTCCTGCAGGCTTATTGCACAATCCTGCGAGAAGCGTAGGGAGGACGTTCGGCCCCAGGATTTATTCCAGGCCCAGGCCTCATGTTTCAGGCTGATGACAGGCTGCGCACTTGCCTGATTCACGCTATCTCGCAGGATCAGGCAAGGATGCTGCAGAATCGACGTAACACTTTTTGAAAAGCCGCCGCTAAGCTGAGCCCATCAAAGCAGCGTGTAGAGGACGCCCCATGCCGTCGCCCGAATCCAAGTCCATTCCCCTCGATGCCGAGATGGAGAAACAACGCGCCGAGCTGGCCAGTATCGTGCACCGCCATACCTGGGAGGACGGCTCCTACGGCACGGCGATCACCTCGCTGTACCTGAACCGCCACAACGCGCCGCGGGATTTCATGCCGGTGCTGGTGGAGCCCGCGCTGTGCATCCTCGCCAGTGGCAGTAAGGAAGTGCGCCTGGCCGACGAGATCTTTGCCTACGACCCGCTCAACTACTTGGTGTTCTCGGTGGCGATGCCGGTAGCCGGCCGCATTATCGACGCCACCGCCGAGGACCCGAACCTCTCGGTGCGTATCAATATCGACCCGGCGCAGCTCACAGCGCTGATCGCAGAGGCCGGGCCGATGGGCGTGCCCTCGCGCCCGACCTCACGAGGCATGTACGTCGACCGCATCGATCACGCACTGCTCGACGCGGTGCTGCGTCTGACCCGCTTGCTGGACACCCCTAAAGACATCGCGATGCTCGCGCCCTTGATCAACCGTGAAATTCTCTACCGCTTGCTGCGCGGCCCGCAGGGTTATCGCCTGTATGAAATCGCTGTGGCTAACAGCCAGAGCCATCGGGTGAGCCAGGCGATCACCTGGCTGAACGGTAACTACGAACAGCCGCTGCGTATCGACGACCTGGCCAAAGAAGTGAACCTGAGCGTCTCGACCTTGCACCATCGCTTTAAAGCGATCACGGCCATGAGCCCGCTGCAATACCAGAAGCAACTGCGCTTGCAGGAAGCCCGGCGGCTGATGATTGCCGAAGGGCTGGAGGCCTCGGCAGCGGGGTATCGGGTGGGGTATGAAAGCCCGTCGCAGTTCAGCCGGGAGTACAGCCGGTTGTTCGGTGCGCCGCCGCTGCGCGACTTGGCCCGGTTGCGCCAGAGCATCTGATGTACGCAGAGCAACATGTGGGAGCTGGCTTGCCTGCGATGGCGGTGTGTCAGTCACTAATGAGTCAACTGAACCACCGCTATCGCAGGCAAGCCAGCTCCCACATTTGATCTCAGGTGTTTGTTAGTCCAAGGTTCTTGGTAGTTGCAGGGTAACGCGCAGGCCGCCTTCACGCAGGTTCTGCAAACTCACTTCGCCCCCATGGCTGTGGGCAATATTGCGCGCAATCCCCAACCCCAATCCGTAACCCTGCTGCTGGCCGGCCAGGCGGAAGTGCGGCTCAAACACCTGCTCCAGTCGCTGCTGCGGCACACCGGGGCCCTCGTCATCCACATGCAGGATGAACTGCAAGCCATCGTCCTCGATATGCAAATGCGCGTTCTGCCCGTACTTGAGCGCGTTGTCGATCAGGTTGCCGATGCAGCGCTTGAGCGCCAGCGGCTTGCCTGGGTAGGCTGACAGGGCCGCGCCATCCAGGGTCACTCGGCCATTGCCGTGGGGTGCCAGGTACGGCTCCACCAGGCATTCGAGGACGTGGTTGAGGTCCACCGGCTGGATGTTTTCGTGGATGTCGGTGTCTTTCACGCATTGCAGCGCGCCCTTGACCAGCAATTCCAGCTCATCCAGGTCACGGCCGAATTTGTTTTGCAGGTTCTCGTCTTCCAACAATTCCACACGCAGGCGCAGGCGGGTGATGGGCGTGCGCAGGTCATGGGAAATCGCGCTGAACAACTGGCTGCGCTCGGTCAGGTAACGGCTGATGCGCTCACGCATGGCATTGAATGCACGGCCCACTTCCACCACTTCACTGCCGCCTCCTTCAGCCACCGGCTCCACATCGGCGCCCAGGGACATGTCCCGCGCCGCTCGCGCCAGGCGCTTGAGCGGTCGGCTTTGCCAGTGCACCAGCAGGCCGATGAACAGCAGCAGAAAACCGCTGGTGAGCACGATGAACCACACCTGCTGGGACGGCAGGCCTTGCTCTTCCAGGCTGGTGTAGGGCTCGGGCAATAGCGAGGCGATGTACAGCCATTCACCGGGTGCCAGTTGGATCTGGGTGACCAGCACCGGCGGGTTCACCGGTTCCAGGGTCAGCGCGTAATGGGCCCAGGAGCGCGGCAGTTCGTCGAGCTTCAGGCCGGCATTGAAGATGCGCAGGTCTTCGGCGCTGACGAACTCTACCGAGATATGCACGTCGGCACCCAGGGTCTGGCGCAGCACTTCGTCCACCGCCACCAGCACCGCTTGCTTGCGCGGGGTTTCGGGCAGTATTTGCATGTCCAGCGGGCGATCATTGAGGGTCACCACAAAACGCGTGCCGCCCATGCTGCGCAATTGGTCCAGCACTAACGGGCGATAGGCCACCGGCAGCGACCGGAAGTAACTCACGCTGGCGGTCATTGAATGCGCCAGGCTACGGGCGCTGGTGACCAGGCCCTCAAGCTGGGTGGCGCGCAATTGCGACACCCAGATCACGCTGGACAGCGCTTGGGCGAACAGCACCGCCAGCAAGGTCAGCAGTAACATGCGCCCCAGCAGCGAGCGGGGTACCGGAAAGCGGCGGCGACGTTCGTTCAGTGGTTCAGTGGGCATTGCCGGCAACCACGCTGGCTGCCAGTTGATAGCCGCTGCCACGCACGGTACGGATCAGCCGCGGAGGTTTCTCGGTGTCGCGCAGGCGTTGGCGCAAGCGGCTGACGGCCATGTCGACGATACGGTCCAGGGGCATCAGGTCGCGGCCACGGGTGGCGTTGCCGATGGTGTCGCGGTCGAGGATCTGTTGCGGGTGGTCGAGAAACAACTTGAGCAAGGCGAAGTCGGCACCGGAGAGGATCACCTCTTCACCATCCACATGAAACAAGCGGTGGCTGATCATATCCAGGCGCCATTCATCGAACACCCACACATCACCGCCGCTGCTGCGCTCCTGGCCGAATTGGCAGCGGCGCAGCAGTGCCTTGATGCGCGCCTGCAACTCGCGGGGGCTGAACGGTTTGCCGATATAGTCATCGGCGCCCAGCTCCAGGCCGATCACGCGGTCGGCTTCGTCGGAACTGGCGGTGAGCATGATGATCGGCACCTGCGCCTGGCGCGGGTGCTGGCGGATCCAGCGGCACAGGCTGAAGCCGTCTTCGTCTGGCAACATGACATCGAGGATGACCAGGTCGCACGGCGCCTCGTTCATCGCCTGACGGAACCCCGCGCCGTCGGACACGCCACGGACCTGGAAGCCGGCGCGACTGAGGTAGGTTTGCAGCAATTCGCGGATTTCCTGGTCGTCGTCGACGAGGAGAATGGATTTACTGATTACGCTCACGGGGCCTCCTTGTTGTTATGGCCTGGCTTAAATCATCGGGTGCCCTTTAGGCCGTCATCGCAGGCAAGCCAGCTCCCACACTTGGAATGCATTCCAGACTGTGGGAGCTGGCTTGCCTGCGATGGCGCCATTATGACCTATGCAAAAGCTTGCTCAAGCGCCACACCAGCCCCAGTCAACCCGGAATACGGCGCCGTCACCAGCCATACCGGAATACCTTTGAAGTAGTCGCTCATGCAGCCTTTGTCGCGAAAACTCTGGGCAAAGCCACTGTTGATAAAGAAGTCGGCAAACCTCGGTATCACCCCACCCACGATGTACACGCCACCGCGTCCACCGGTGGTCAAGACGTTATTGCCCGCCACCCGGCCCAGCCAGATGCTGAACTGGTCCAATACTTCCATGGCCACCGGATCGCCGGCCAGGCCCGCCGCCGTGATGGCTTCGGGGGTGTCGAGCACCGGCTCGTGCCCATCCACCGCACAAATCGCCCGGTACAGCCGTGGCAGGCCGCCACCGCTCAACGCGGTTTCGGCGCTGACATGCCCGATCTCGCTGTAGATGTGTTGCCACAGCTGGGTTTCCCGCGGGCTGCTCAGGGGCAGGTCGACATGCCCACCCTCCCCCGGCAATGCCGCCCAACGGCCTGCGCCGAGGTCCAGCAAGGTGCCGACGCCAAGACCCGTACCCGGGCCGATCACCACGGCCGGGCGCAAGGGCTCCGGCGTGCCTTCGCAGACCACGCGGAATTCGTCGGGCTTGAGTCGGGTCATGCCCAGGGCCATGGCCGAGAAGTCGTTGACCAGCAACAGTTCATCCACCTGCAGGGCCTGGCAAAACGCGGTTTTGCTCAGGCGCCAGTGGTTGTTGGTGAACTTGAATTCATCGCCGCTCACCGGCCCGGCCACCGACAGGCACACCGCACCGATGTCCCCGATTTGCAGGCCTTCTTCTTTGAGATAGACCTTGATCGCCTCTTCAGGGCTGCCGTGATCCGCCGTGGCATGCACGCGGATCGAATGCAGTTCCTGATCCCGCCATAACGCAAAACGGGCGTTAGTCCCCCCGATGTCACCGACCAGCGCAAGCTTCACTTAAGCGTCTCCAAGGCAGAGGTAAAGGCGCTGGCGCCCTGCTCTGCGGAGCTTGCGGCCAAGCGCATGAATGCAAACAACTCGCGACCGGCCCCCACGTTATTGCCCAACAGGCCCGTGGCAGGCGTGCGCGCTGCAAATACTTCGGCGTCCACCTTAAGCTCCAGGGTGCCGGTAACGCCATCCACACGGATGATATCGCCATCCTGGACCCGCGCCAGCGGCCCGCCGCTCTGGGCTTCGGGGTTGACGTGGATCGCGGCAGGGATCTTACCCGACGCGCCGGACATTCGCCCATCTGTCACCAGCGCCACTTTGAAACCACGGTCCTGCAACACGCCCAGGAACGGGGTCATCTTGTGCAGTTCCGGCATGCCGTTGGAGCGCGGCCCCTGGAAGCGCATCACCGCGACGAAGTCTTTTTCCAACAGGCCGGCCTTGAAGGCATCGGCCAGGTCCTGCTGGTCCTGGAACACCACCGCGGGCGCTTCGACAACCTGATGCTCTGGAGCTACCGCCGAAACCTTCATCACGCCACGGCCGAGGTTGCCTTCCATCACGCGCAAGCCGCCTTCCGGCGAGAACGCACGGGCCACCGGGCGCAGGATGGTTTCGTCGAGGCTTTCGATCGGGCCGTCGCGCCAGACCAGTTCGCCATCCACCAGGAAAGGTTCCTGGATATAGCGGCTCAGGCCCTTGCCGGCCACGGTGTTGACGTCTTCGTGGAGCAGGCCGGCTTCCAGCAGTTCGCGGATCAGGAACGACATACCGCCCGCCGCCTGGAAGTGGTTGATGTCAGCCTTGCCATTTGGATACACGTGGGACAGGGTCGGCACCACCTCGGAGAGGTCCGCCATGTCCTGCCAGGTCAGGATGATGCCTGCCGACATGGCAATGGCCGGCATGTGCAGGGTGTGGTTGGTGGAGCCGCCGGTGGCATTGAGCGCAACGATGGAGTTGACGATGGACTTCTCGTCGACAATCTCGCCAATCGGCGTGAAGTTGCCATTGGCCTTGGTCAAACGCGTGACCTGGTGCGCAGCTTCGCGGGTCAACGCATCCCGCAGCGGCGTGTAAGGGTTGACGAACGAAGCGCCGGGCAAGTGCAGGCCCATGACTTCCATCAGCAACTGGTTGGTGTTGGCGGTGCCGTAGAAGGTGCAGGTACCAGGGCTGTGGTAGGACTTCATCTCCGATTCCAGCAGTTCTTCGCGGCTGGCCTTGCCTTCGGCATAGCGCTGGCGCACATCGGCCTTCTGCTTGTTGGAGATACCCGACGGCATCGGCCCGCCCGGCACGAAGATCATCGGCAGGTGGCCGTAGCGCAGTGCGCCCATCATCAGGCCAGGGACGATCTTGTCGCAGATGCCCAGCATCAGCGCGGCGTCGAACATGTTGTGGGACAGCGCTACCGCCGTGGACATGGCAATGACTTCACGGCTGAGCAGGCTCAGCTCCATGCCTGGCTCGCCCTGGGTCACGCCGTCACACATGGCGGGGGTGCCGCCGGCGAACTGGCCGACCGAGCCGACTTCGCGCAGAGCCTTTTTGATTTGTTCGGGGAAATGCTCGTAGGGCTGATGCGCCGAGAGCATGTCGTTATAAGAAGAAACAATTGCCACGTTGGCGGCATTCATCATGCGCAGGCTGTTTTTGTCTTCGGTGCCGCAACCGGCCACGCCATGGGCGAAGTTGGCGCATTGCAGCTTGCCGCGCATCGGACCGTCGCTGGCTGCGCCGCGAATGAGCGCAAGGTAAGCCTCGCGGGTGGCGCGGCTGCGGGCGATAAGCCGTTCGGTGACCTCAAGAACGCGGGGATGCATGTATAGAACTCCAGGCTAACGGATGTGGCGACCTGAGTGTCTATGCTGATCAAACGCCCACGGCTCATGGGATGGCAGGGGGTCGTTTGGATCATCGGACCAGTTGATTCAGGTCACTCGTTGTAGATTGAACAAAATATTGCCACTAAAAAGGCTTGTTTTCTATTTTTATGCGAATAATCTTGTAATTCTTACAACAAATCGACGACAGGCACTTTCCGATGACTCTTCGAATCGCAATCAATGGTTTTGGCCGTATCGGCCGTAATGTCCTGCGCGCACTGTATACCCAAGGCTATCGCCAGGATCTGCAGATCGTCGCCATCAATGATCTGGGCGACAGCTCGATCAATGCCCACCTGCTCAAGTACGACACCGTACACGGCACTTTCGACGCAGAGGTTGCCCACGATCAGGAAAGCCTGACCGTCAATGGTGACCGGATTGCCGTGAGTGCCATTCGCAACCCCGCCGACCTGCCGTGGGCTGCGCACAAGATCGACGTAGTGTTCGAATGCACCGGCCTGTTCACCGACCGTGACAAGGCTGCCGCCCATATTACCGCCGGTGCGCGCAAGGTGATCATCTCGGCCCCGGCCAAGGGCGCGGACGCCACGGTGGTCTATGGGGTAAACCATGACATTTTGCGTCAATCCCACCAGATCATTTCCAACGCATCGTGCACCACCAACTGCCTGGCGCCGGTGGCCCAGGTGCTGCACCGCGAGCTGGGTATCGAAAGCGGCCTGATGACCACCATTCACGCCTACACCAACGACCAGAACCTTACCGACGTGTACCACACCGACCCGTACCGCGCGCGCTCGGCCACCCAGAACATGATCCCGAGCAAGACCGGCGCCGCTGAAGCGGTGGGCCTGGTGCTGCCTGAACTGGCAGGCAAGCTGACCGGCATGGCGGTGCGTGTACCGGTGATCAACGTGTCGCTGGTGGACCTCACCGTGCAGTTGAAGAAAGAAGCCACGGCCGATGAAGTCAACGCCCTGCTCAAACACGCCAGCCAGCATTCGAAGATCCTCGGCTACAACACCCTGCCGCTGGTTTCCAGTGACTTCAACCATAACCCGCTGTCGTCGATCTTCGATGCCAATCACACCAAGGTCAGCGGCAAGCTGCTCAAGGTACTGGCGTGGTATGACAACGAGTGGGGCTTCTCCAACCGTATGCTGGATAACTGCCTGGCGTTGTGCAACGCCGAGTAATCCCTGGGCTGGATTGTGTGAACTGGCTTTTGTGGGAGCCGGGCTTGCCCGCGATGCAGGCGACTCGGTCGTTCAGTCAAACCGAGATGATGCTATCGCAGGCAAGCCAGCTCCCACATAAGCCTGGCTCCCACACACTCTCCAAGGCATCTCAAAGTGCCACTTGCCATTTCAGTTGATGATAAGCATTATCATTAACTGCAAATCGGTCTGGTATCACTGTGAGCCAATCTCGCTTCAACCACGTCTTCCTCACCCAACGGGTGATCCTGCTACGAACTCTGCAACGCATGGTGCATAACCACAGCACTGCCGAGGACCTGTTGCAGGAAACCTACCTGCGCGTGACTCGGGCCCTCAGCGAGCGGCCAATCGACCACCTTGAACCCTTTGTCTACCAGACAGCGCGCAACCTGGCGCTGGATCACTTGCGTTCGCGCAGGATTCAGGCGCGTACTCTGCAAGAAGACGTGCCGCTGGATGTTCTGCAAAGCGTCGCCGCGCCGGCCAGCACGCCGGAGGAAGCTACCCAGGCCGAGCAGCTACTGGAGCACCTGAGTGTCAGCCTCGGCCAGTTGAGCGCCCGCCAGCAACGGATTTTCATCCTCAGCCGCCTGCACGGTTGCAGCTATCAGGAAATTGCCGATCAGTTGGGTGTGTCCTTGAGCACGGTGCAAAAGGAACTCAAATTGATCATGGCTATCTGTGTGGGTGTGGCCGAACGGCTGGATCAGCCTTAAGCTTCACCCGACAGAGGTGTCGATCCAAGCTGTAGGAAAAATGAATAGAACGTGGCGAAGACCCGAGGAACACCGTGACGGACCCGAATAAACTGCGCCCCCATGCGTTGGCTCATGAGGTGTTGCAAGACGCGGCCATGGACCAAGCCCTCGATTGGCTGATCGCCTTGCAGTGCCCGCAACCTGGGCAGCAGGCCGCGTTCGACGCCTGGCTGGCCCAGGACCCGGCGCATGTCCACGCCTTCAGCAAGGCCCAGGCCGCCTGGGGTGACGCGCCGGTACACAGCGCCGCCGTGGCCCTCGCCGCACCGCGCAAGCCCAGCGGCTGGCGCCGGATCAGACCGCACTGGAAACCCCTGGCCACCGCCGCCATGTTACTGGTCGGCCTGTTCAGTTTCAGCAACCTGCCGGTGCGTTTGCAGGCCGACCATCTGACGGTGGTCGGCGAGCGCCAGCGTCTGCAACTGGATGATGGCTCCAAGGTACTGCTGAACACCAACTCGGCATTTTCCAGCACCATCAAGGACCACCAGCGCATTGCCCGCCTGTACCAGGGCGAAGCGTTCTTTGAAATAGCGCCCACCCGTGGCCTGCCCCTGGAAATAGACGCCGGCCCAGTGCGCGCCAGCGTGCGTGACACCGCCTTTGCCGTGCGCTACCTCAATGGCGAAGCCCAGGTTCAAGTGCAGCGCGGCGATGTCGACCTGAGCAACACGTTCGACGATGCCCGTGTGCGCCTGAGCGCCGGTGAAAGCATCCGCATCGGCCCCAAGGGTTTCGGCCAACCGGCCAAGCTCGACCCCAGCAAAGACCTGGCCTGGGTCCAGGGCCGGCTGGTATTCGAAAACTGCCCGCTGAGCGAAGTGCTGGCTGAGCTGCGCCGCTATTACCCCGGCTGGATCGTCAACAACAACGAGCAGTTGGCCAGCGTCGCCGTCACCGGCAACTACCGCCTCGACCAGCCCCTGGACGTGGTGCGCTCCCTGGCTCACATCACCTCGGCCAAGCTGTCGGAGTACCCGGCGCTGGTGATCCTGAACTAAATGAGAATTATTTTTACTCGATGTTAACCGGCGATACGTCTCGTTATAGCCAATGCAACTGATTCCTATTTGGTTCGGTTCGCAACTATAAGATTCGTATCCCGGAGCGCTCTCGATGTCCTCTCGTTTCAACCGCCGGTCTGCTTCGCCCGTTTTGTCCTTGCTGACCGCCGCGATCCTGCTGGCTGGTGCGCCCGTCATGAGCGCCACCGCCGCGGAACCTGCCGCTCGCAGCCACGCCAATTACACGTTCAGCATCGAACAGCAGCCACTGGTGTCGGCACTTAACGCCTTTACCGCAGTGACCGGTTGGCAAGTGGGCCTGCCGGCCGAACTGGGCCAGGGCGTATCGTCCCCTGGCGTGCGCGGCCCGCTGCCAGCGGAAAAAGCCCTCGAGCGACTGTTGGTGGGGACCAACCTGAGCTATCGCAAACTGGGCACCAACAACATCGTGCTGGAAAAACGTAGCGCCGGCAGCGCCCTCGCCCTGCAACAGGTGACCATCAGCGCCACCCGCAATGAACAGGATGTGAACAGCGTACCGAGCACCGTCAGCGTGCACGACCGCGCAGAACTGGACCGCCAGAACGTCAACAACATCCGTGAACTGGTGCGCTACGAACCCGGCGTCTCCGTCGGCGGCGCCGGTACACGCTCGGGTAACGCGGGCTACAACATTCGCGGTATCGACGGCGATCGCATCCTCACCCAGGTGGATGGCGTCGAAGTGCCGGACAATTTCTTCAACGGCCCTTACGCCAAGACTCGCCGCAATTACGTCGACCCGGAAATCGTCAAGCGCGTGGAGATCCTGCGCGGCCCGGCCTCGGCCCTGTACGGCAGCAGCGCCATCGGCGGCGCGGTGAGTTATTTCACCCTCGACCCGGATGACATCATCAAGCCAGGCCAGGACGTCGGTGCGCGCCTGAAGACCGGCTACAGCTCCGCCGACGAGAGCTGGCTGACCTCCGGCACCTTCGCCGGGCGTGTGCAAGACTTCGACGGTTTGCTGCACCTGAGCCAACGCAATGGCCACGAAACCGAATCCTACGATGGCAACAACGCCACTGGCCTGGCCCGTACCGGCGCCAACCCGGAAGATGCGCGCACCACCAACGTGCTGGCCAAGCTGGGCTGGAACTACGGGGACGACAACCGCCTGGGCCTGACCTACGAGAAGTTCAAGGATGACCGCGACGTCAATCTGAAAAACGCAGTGGGCGGTCCGTTCATCGGTGGCCGGGGCATGAACCTGTACCGCGACCGTCGCGGTAACGACACCATTACCCGCGAGCGCTTCGGCCTGGAAAACACCTTTGCCCTGGAGTCGCCGATTGCCGACCGCATCAAGACCAGCCTCAACTACCAGATCGCCAAGACCGACCAGACCACCGCCGAAATCTACCAGGCGGGCCGTCGCGTCCTGCGTACCCGCGACACCCTTTACGAAGAGAAACAGTGGGTCTTCGACGCGCAACTGGACAAAGCATTCAGCCTCGGTGAAACCGAGCACCAGGTGACCTACGGCACCACCCTCAAGCAGCAGAAAGTCACCGGTTCACGCGAAGGCTCGGCCTCGTGCCTGGCCATTGGCGCCGGCTGCACCGCCATCGGCGCGCCGAGCCCGCAAGCGAGCGACAGCGTGAAGAAGGCCAGCGACTTCCCCGACCCGACCATCAACACCTACTCGCTGTTCGCCCAGGACCAGATCACCTGGGACAAATGGACTTTCCTGCCTGCCGTGCGTTATGACTACACCCGGCTCAAGCCCAAGCTGACCCAGGAATTCCTCAACACCGTCAACCCGACCGGCGCCTATACCGTCGATGGCAAAGACAAGACCTGGAACCGCGTAACACCCAAGTTCGGCCTCACCTATGCCCTGACCGACAACTACACCTGGTTCGGTCAATACGCCGAGGGCTTCCGTACGCCGTCTGCCAAAGCGCTGTACGGTCGCTTCGAAAACCTCAACCTGGGCTACACCGTCGAACCCAACCCCGACCTCAAGCCAGAAACCAGCAAAGGCATCGAAACCGGGATTCGCGGCAAATTCGACGAAGGTTCCTTCGATATTGCGGTGTACTACAACAAGTACCGTGACTTTATCGACGAAGACAACGCCGTGGTCGGCGGCACCGTGGAGCAGTTCCAGGCGGTCAACATCAAACGCGCCACCATCAAGGGCGTGGAAGCCAAGGGCCGCCTGAACCTGGATACCTTCGGCGCGCCGAAGGGCCTGTATACCCAAGGCTCGGTTGCCTACACCTACGGTCGCAACGACGACAATGGCGAGCCGTTGAACAGCGTCAACCCGCTCAAGGGCGTGTTTGGCCTGGGCTACGACCAGGACAACTACGGTGGCCTGGTGAGCTGGACCTTGGTGAAAAAACAGGACCGCGTCGACAGCACGACCTTCCACGCGCCCGACGGCGGCACCGACGGCCCGTTCAAGACCCCAGGCTTCGGCATCCTCGACCTGACCGCTTATTACAAGGTGAGCAAAGACGTGACCGTCAACGGTGGCCTCTACAACCTCACCGACAAGAAGTACTGGAACTGGGATGACGTGCGCAGCTACGACAGCGTCGGCGAAGCCGGTGTGACCGGCCCGGCCAACCTCGACCGCCTGACCCAGCCCGGTCGCAACTTTGCGATCAACGTGATCTGGGACATCTGACCCATCCGCCTCACCTCGCCGCCATTACATCCGCGGCGAGGTGAGGATTTTTTACTGTGCCGCGTCTTCTTGTTCGTCTAGTTGATAACAGCTCTCTTCAGGGCATCCAGGCGCTTCTCTTCTCAAGGATTTTTTTCATGACCGCTTCTTCCACCGCAGAACGCCCAAGCCTGCGCTCCCAACGCCTGAACCAGATCACCAACGAGCCGCACACCAAGCTCGACGCATTGGTGAAGGCTCACGCGCCGTTCGAAACCCAAGCCAACTTCGCCCGTTTTGTGGTGGCCCAGTACCTATTCCAATCGGAACTGGTGGCCCTGTATAACGATGCCGAGCTGAACCAGATCATCCCTGACCTGGCCGCCCGCTGCCGCGCCGAAGCCGCCAAGCTCGACCTGGCAGACCTGGACACCGAAACCCCGGCCCCGGTTGCCGGCGCGGTGAACAACCCCAGCAAAGCCGAAGCTTTGGGCTGGCTGTTCGTCTCCGAAGGCTCCAAGCTGGGCGCTGCGTTCCTGATCAAGCGCGCCGTGGGCCTGGGCCTGAGCGAAACCTTCGGTGCGCGCCACCTGGGCGAGCCGGCCGGCGGTCGCGCCGAGGGCTGGAAGAGCTTCACCCGCACCCTCGACGGCCTGCAGTTCAGCGCCGAAGAAGAGGCTGCCGTGGAAAAAGGCGCGATCGATGCGTTTGTGCGCTTCACCGTGTTGCTGGAACAGGCGTACGCTAGCGCCCCAGAACTGGCGTAAGTGTTCTGGTAGACAGCGGTTCAATGTGGGAGCTGGCTTGCCTGCGATGGCGGTGGGTCAGCGCCAGATGTTTAACCTGATACACCGCTATCGCAGGCAAGCCAGCTCCCACACTTGGGTGCATTTCATGGCTGATAATGTGTAAACCTACCCACCAGAAAACTGCAGCATGACCGGAAAACCCCAATCCTCCTCCAAAATCGCCCAAGTCCTCTTTGGCCTGCTGGCCTACGTCAGCCTGGGGATCGGCTTGGTGGCGATTGTCATACCGGGGTTGCCCACCACCGAATTCATCCTGCTCGCCGCCTGGGCCGCCACCAAAAGCTCGCCGCGCCTCAGCGCCTGGTTGGAAAACCATCGCCTGTTCGGGCCGATCCTGTCCAACTGGCGCAATGGCAAGATCATCGCCCGCCGCGCCAAGGTCAGCGCCACCGTGAGCATGTTGCTGTGCGCCGTGCTGATGCTGGTGATGCTCGATCACGGCTGGCCGGTGTACCTGGCAATTGCCGGGATGAGCCTGGGCAACCTGTGGATCTGGTCCCGCCCCGAGCAGCTCGCACGGCCCATCTGAGGCTGGTTGTAGGCGTTTTCCTACCGCTCATCGCCTGTTCCTCATGAATTGATTTGTGACGCCGATGTTTCAGGCATGACGCCGAATGGACTTGGCGCGTTTGCGTGCATTCCAACAAGTCCATTCGTGAGTGAACCTATGTTCGACACCCTCTCCATCCGCTTGAAAATCGTGTTGCTGTCCGGCCTGTGTCTGCTGGGTGTGATTGCACTGGTGGTCGGCATCAATATCTACAACACCAACCAGAACGATCGGCTGGTCAGTGATTCAAGCTCACGAATGCTCACCGCCAGCGTGGAGCAGTTGCTGCAATCCAAAGCGGCCGAACAGGCCGGCCACTTGCAGCAGACCTTCGGCGAAAACCTGCTGGTGGTCACAGCCCTGGCCGACCAGATCAAAGACCTGCGTCAGTTGGGCACCCAACGCGCCCTTGAAGCCGGGGCCCTGCGTGAAGAGCTCAACCGCAGCGTCAAAACCGCGTTCGAGCGCAACACCAAAGTGCTGGGCATCTGGTTGTCGTTCGAACCCAACGGACTGGATGGCAAGGACAGCGAATTCATCGACGACAAGGCACGCGTTTCCAATGAAAAAGGCCGGTTTTCCAGCTACTGGAGTCGTGCTGGCGGCGAAGGCCAGAACACCATCATGGTCGAAGATGACCTGACCAAGACCACCCTCAACCTCAGCGGCACGCCCTACAACATCTGGTACACCTGCCCACGGGACACCCGCAGTACGTGCCTGCTGGACCCGTACGAAGACACGGTGGCCGGCAAACCGGTACTGATGACCACCATTTCCCTGCCGCTGATCGTCGACGGCAAAGTCATCGGTGTGGTCGGCGTGGACATCGCCCTCACCGCCCTGCAAGCGACCACCGATGCAGCGCAGAAAGACCTGTTCAAAGGCGCCGCCCACCTGGAGATTCTGTCCAGCACCGGCCTGATCGCCGCCTACAGCGGTGAACCAGCCAAAGTCGGCAAGAACCTGATCGACAGCCTCGGCGCCGAAGGCAAGGAGATCGTGCAACTGCTGGCCAATGATCGCCCGGTGATCCGTGAGCAGGACGACACCATTCGTGCGGTGTACCCCCTTAAGCCGATTGCCGGTGCCAAATCCTGGGGTGTGGTGATCAATCTGCCCAAAGCGGTGATGCTGGCCGACAACGAAAAACTGCAAGCCGTACTCGACGAGGCCCAGGCAACGGGCACGCTCAAAGCCCTGCTGGTGGCCGCCGCCGCTGGCCTGCTGGGCTTGCTGTTGATCTGGCTGACCGCTACTGGCGTGACCCGCCCTATCAATAGCGTGGCCGCCATGCTCAAGGACATCGCCAGCGGTGACGGCGACCTCACCCAGCGCCTGGCCTACGCCAAGAAAGACGAACTGGGCGAACTGGTGAACTGGTTCAACCGCTTCCTCGACAAGCTGCAGCCAACCATTGCGCAGATCAAGCAAAGCATCACCGAAGCTCGTGGGACGGCCGATCAGTCGTCCGCCATTGCGCGCCAGACCAGCGAAGGCATGCAGGTGCAGTTCCGTGAAATCGACCAGGTCGCCACCGCGTCGAACGAAATGAGCGCCACCGCCCACGATGTGGCCAACAGCGCCTCCAATGCCGCCAGCGCGGCACGCGGCGCCGACCAGTCGGCTCGCGAAGGCATGTCGATCATTGAGCAGAGCACCCGCGACATCACCACCCTGGCCGACGAAGTCAGCAAAGCCGTGAGCGAAGTCGAAGCCCTGGCGGTCAACAGCGAGCAAATCGGTTCAGTGCTGGAGGTGATCCGCAGCATTGCCGAACAGACCAACCTGCTGGCGTTGAATGCGGCGATTGAAGCGGCACGCGCCGGGGAAAGCGGACGTGGTTTTGCGGTGGTAGCCGACGAAGTGCGCAACCTGGCCAAACGCACCCAGGACTCGGTGGAAGAAATCCGCCTGGTGATCGAGCGTATCCAGAGCGGCACCCGTGGCGTCGTGGCGACCATGCACTCCAGCCAGCACCAGGCGCAGAGCAATGCCGGGCAGATCCATCAAGCTGTGCAAGCCCTGGGCAAGATCAGCGACGCGGTCACGGTGATCAGCGACATGAACCTGCAAATCGCCAGCGCAGCCGAACAGCAGAGCGCGGTGGCCGAAGAGGTCAACCGCAACGTCTCGGCGATTCGCACCGTGACTGAAACCCTCACGGGTCAGGCCACCGAGTCGGCGGCGATCAGCAGCCAGCTCAATGCGCTGGCCAGCCAGCAGATGAAGTTGATGGATCAGTTCAGGGTCTGACTCGGTTCTGAAAACACTAAACATCTGGGTGGGAGCCGGGCTTGCCCGCGATGCTGACAACTCGGTGTATCTGTGAAACCGAGTCGATGCCATCGCAGGCAAGCCAGCTCCCACATAGAGCAGAACAGTGGTGAATTACCGGCCGGGCCAGGCCTGGACGAACGGCGTCAGGTCTTCCTTCGGCGCCGTACGCGGTGGGTTCTGCGGCGTGCCCAGGTAGAGAAAGCCAATCACTTCTTCATTCGCCGCCAACCCCAGGCCTTTAGCGACATGGGCTGAGTAGGACAATTCGCCGGTACGCCACACCGCACCAATACCCTGGGCGTACGCCGCCAGCAGAATGCCGTGGGCCGCACAGGCGGCGGCCAGCAATTGCTCGGACTTGGGCACTTTGAAATGCTCTTGCACACGTGCAATCACCACCACCACCAGCGGCGCACGCAGCGGACCGTTCTGGGCCTTGTCGATGGCGGCTTGCGGTGCGTCGGCATCCTGCAGGCGAGCCGCTTCGGCCAACAGCGTGCCCATCTGTTCACGGGCGCAGCCTTCCACGGTAAGGAAACGCCACGGGCGCAGTTGACCGTGATCGGGCGCGCGCATGGCGGCGGCGAACAGCAGGTCGCGCTGCTCCTGGGTCGGTGCCGGGTCGAGCAAACGGGGCACGGAAACACGGTTGAGCAAAGCGTCGAGAGCCTGCATTGGCCACCTCCATAAAAAAATGTGCAGTCATTCTAGCGGGAAAGAATCGGGATGCCACCAAACGATAATTGCTCTTATTCAATCTGCCCTGCCCTGTTAGACTTTGCGCCTTAATTTTCTGCCCTCGTCCAGGAATCTCGATGTTCCGTGCGCTTTTGTACCTGCCTGCAGCGTTGATGGCTTTAAGCCTGACTGCTTGCGATGACGCCCCTCGCTTCACGAAAGCAGAGCCGGGTGAATCGCGGGCCGGTGGCGCGACGACGGTAAACAAGCGCGACCAGAACGCCTTTTCCCTGCCCTCGGCCAACCTGGCGCCGACGCGGCGCCTGGACTTCAGCGTCGGCAACAGTTTCTTTCGCAACCCGTGGGTGATTGCGCCGTCCACCACCACGGCGCGCGATGGCCTGGGCCCACTGTTCAATACCAACGCCTGCCAGAACTGCCATATCAAGGATGGCCGTGGCCACCCGCCACTGCCCGACGCACCCAATGCCGTGTCGATGCTGGTGCGCCTGTCCATCCATCCCTCTATTACAGAGCAGCCCGCCTACGCCAAGCTCATCGAACAGATCGGCGTGGTACCCGAGCCGGTCTACGGCGGGCAACTCCAGGACATGGCCGTGCCCGGCGTTGCGCCGGAAGGCAAAGTGCGGGTCGACTACACACCGGTCAACGTCAGGTTCAAGGACGGCACGCTCGTTGAATTACGCAAGCCCGGCCTGCAGATCACCCAACTCGGCTACGGCCCGATGCACCCCGACACACGCTTCTCGGCGCGTATCGCCCCGCCGATGATCGGCCTGGGCCTGCTCGAAGCGATCAGCGATGCCGATATCCTGCGCAACACCGACCCCAAGACCGCCGACAAAGAGGCCATCGTGGGCCGCGCCAATTGGGTCTGGGATGACGCTCAGGCCAAAACTGTCCTCGGGCGTTTTGGCTGGAAAGCCGGGCAGCCCAACCTCAATCAACAAAACGTTCACGCGTTTTCTGGTGATATGGGCCTCACCACGTCCCTGAGACCCTTCGATGACTGCACCGACGCCCAAGTGGCCTGCAAGCAGGCGCCCAACGGCAATGGCCCGCAGGGTGAACCGGAAGTCAGCGATAACATTCTGCGCCTGGTGCTGTTCTACACCCGCAACCTCGCGGTGCCCGCACGCAGGGACGTTGATACGCCGCAAGTGCTGGCCGGCAAGAACCTGTTCTACCAGGCCGGTTGCCAAGGCTGTCACAAGCCCAGCTTCACCACCGCCGCCAATGCCGCCGAACCTGAACTGGCCAACCAGTTGATCCGCCCTTACAGCGACCTGCTGCTGCACGATATGGGCGAAGGCCTGGCCGACAACCGTAGCGAATTCAAAGCCACCGGCCGCGACTGGCGCACCCCGCCGCTGTGGGGTATCGGCCTGACGCAAACCGTGAGTGGCCACACCCAGTTCCTGCATGACGGCCGCGCCCGCAACCTGCTTGAAGCCGTGCTGTGGCATGGCGGTGAAGCCCAAGCGGCGCAGCAACATGTGTTGTCGTTCAATGCCGAGCAGCGTGCCGCGTTGCTGGCGTTCCTGAATTCTTTATAAGCTTTGCCCCACTTACAGAAGGGAGCTCGACATGTTTCGTCCCAAGTTGTTGTTCACCAGCCTCGCCGCCCTGGCCTTGGGCGCCTGCTCGCCCCAAGACCCGCAAGCAGTGACCTCGGCAGCCATCGCCAAGCAAGTGATCCTGCCGACCTACAGCCGCTGGGTTGAGGCCGACCGTCAGTTGGCCGTCAGCGCCCTGGCCTACTGCCAAGGCAAGGAAAGCCTGGACACCGCCCGCGCTGACTTCCTGCACGCACAAAAAGCCTGGGCCGAGCTGCAACCGCTGCTGATCGGCCCGCTGGCCGAAGGCAACCGGGCGTGGCAGGTGCAGTTCTGGCCAGACAAGAAGAACCTGGTCGGCCGCCAGGTCGAGCAACTGGTCAGTGCCCAGCCGCAGATCGACGCCGCGGCCCTGGCGAAATCCAGCGTGGTGGTGCAGGGCCTGTCGGCCTACGAATACATCCTCTACGACGCCAAGCCCGACGTCGCCGACGAGGCCCAGAAAGCCCGCTATTGCCCGTTGCTGATGGCTATCGGCGAGCGCCAGAAAGTCCTGGCCGAAGAGATCCTGGCCAGCTGGAACAGCACCGACGGCATGCTCGCGCAGATGACCAAGTTTCCGAACCAGCGCTACGCTGATTCCCACGAAGCCATCGCCGACCTGCTGCGCGTGCAAGTGACCGCCCTGGACACCCTGAAGAAAAAACTCGGCACCCCAATGGGCCGCCAGACCAAGGGCATCCCGCAACCGTTCCAGGCCGATGCCTGGCGCAGCCAGTCGTCCCTGCAGAGCCTGGAAGCCAGCCTCGCCGCGGCTCAGACCGTGTGGGTGGGCGTCGATAACAAAGGCCTGCGGGGCCTGCTGCCGGCGGACCAGAAGCCCCTGGCCGAGAAAATCGACGCCGCCTACGCAGCGTCGCTGAAACTGTTCGCCAGCAACCAGCGCACCCTCAACGAATTGTTGAACGACGACGCCGGGCGCCAGCAACTCAACGACATCTATGACAGCCTCAACGTAGTCCACCGCCTGCATGAAGGTGAACTGGCCAAGGCGCTGGGCGTACAACTGGGCTTTAACGCCAACGACGGTGACTGATGATGCTCAGGCGACAGGCTTTGGCGGTGGGCAGCGTGCTGCTCAGCGCTATCACTTTGGGTGGCTGGACGCTGTTCAAGCACAAAGACAAAGGCCCGCTGCTGCTGTCGGCGCGCGATGATGCCGACGGCAAGCACTACGCTGTCGGCTATCGCCTGGACGGCAAGCCGGTATTTGCCACCCAGGTCGGCCAGCGCTGCCATGACATCATCAACCACCCGACGTTGCCGATTGCGTTGTTCGTCGCCCGTCGACCAGGCACCGAGAGTTACCTGATCGACCTGCGCGATGGCAGGCTGCTGCAAACCATCACTTCCAACGCCAACCGCCATTTCTATGGCCATGCGGTGATCCACAAGAGCGGTGACTGGCTGTACGCCACCGAGAACGACACCTCCGACCCTGGCCGCGGCCTGTTGGGTGTGTATAAGTTTGAAGGTGAGCGGCTGGTGCACAGCGGCGAGATATCTACCCACGGCATCGGCCCGCATCAAGTCTCGTGGATGCCCGACGGCGAGACGCTGATCGTGGCCAACGGTGGCATTCGCACCGAAGCCGAAAGCCGGGTAGAGATGAACCTCAATGCCATGGAGCCGAGCCTGGTGCTGATGCGGCGCGACGGCAGCCTGATCAGCAAGGAAACCCTGGCCCAGCAGATGAACAGCGTGCGGCACATGGGCATCGCCAGCGATGGCACCATCCTCACCGGGCAACAGTTCATGGGCCCGTCCCAGGAGCGTTCCGAGTTGCTGGCGATCAAGCGCCCGGGGCAGCCGTTCGTGGCGTTCCCGGTGGCTGACGAACAGTTGCAGGCGATGGGGCATTACACCGCCAGCGTGGCGGTGCACAGCGAACTGCGCCTGGTGGCGTTGACGGCACCTCGTGGCAATCGCTTTTTTATCTGGGACATGGACACCGCCGAGCTGCGCCTGGATGGGCCCTTGCCTGACTGTGCGGGGGTGGGTGCGGTGGCGGATGGGTTTGTGGTGACATCCGGCCAGGGCCGTTGCCGCTTCTATGACTGCCGCCAGGAAAAGTTACTGGCCACACCACTGGAGTTACCGGCGGGGTTCTGGGATAACCACCTGCACTTGGTCTAAAGACCGACGACATCAAAATGTGGGAGCGGGCTTGCCCGCGAAGGCGGTGGATCAGTCGACACCTTCAGTGACTGACACTGCCCCTTCGCGAGCAAGCCCGCTCCCACAAGGTCAATCGTTTCAACTTTGCGGCCTCATCGCTTGAGACATGCCGAACATGAATAACAGCAATTCATGGTCGGGCTTGGCCGCCACACTCGTCTTGGCAATGCGTGGCAGCAGGCATTGCCCGCCACCGTCTACCGCACTCAACACTTGTGTACGAGGTTGTTCCCATACCGCCAGGGCCAGGGCTGCAACACCCAATGCCCCGACCAGAAACAAACCTCGTGCTATTTCTAGCTTCATCTGGTTAAACCCTTGATAGCGCTGCCAAACGCCGTCTCGTAAAAGTAGCTGAGTTTTTTCCAGTCGGTATCATTCCACGACGAATGGCGACGCAATTGCAGCATGTCGTGGGACGCGGCCCGATAAGCGGTCAGGCGCTGGCGGCATTTCTCAAAGTCCAGCAAGGCCACTTCCACAGTCGCCGCATCAGGCTCACCGGTCACCCGCACGAAAATGTGCTTGATATACAGGCAACCGTGTTGCCAGCGGCCTTTGTGCATACGGGCCAAGGTGCCGGCCAACTCTTGCAGCAGGCGCTCGTGGACCGCCTCGCCATACTGTTCGCGGCCACCGGCGGCGTACCAGTTTTCAATCTCGTCGAAACCGTCCAGGGACGCGGTGACCAACAGGGCTTTCCATTGATGCTCCGGGTCGCGACGTGCTTCGCAAAACACCAGTTCCGGCACACGCACATCCAGCAAACGCAGGCCTTTGAGGGCATCGCGTTCACGCAGCACGGTCGGACGCCCAAAGGGGTGCAGCCAGCTGCGGTAAATGTGGCCGGTCTGGCGCTTGCAATAGAGCAAACGGCCGTTAGGGCTTATGACCCGTTGCACGCCACTTTCACCACCACGTCGGCGGTTGGGTTCTTCAACCCATTCACCCTGTTGACGCCAGAAAAAATCAAATCGTTCTTCGGGAGCTACATGACTGCCTACTACGCACTCAACTGCCATCCTGTTACCTCTTGCGCAATACATACACTCGCCACATGGCGTAGAGCGGTATGAAGTCCAGGGATTCCTGAACACGGAAACCGGCCTGCTCGAATTCTGCCTCGACAGTAGCAGCCGGTAACACAAACCGGTTTTGGTAACCTTCCTGCTCACCTCTTTTGCGACGACGCACTTCGCTGCGCTTGCGCTTCCAGGCCTTGAAATTACCGTCTACCCACAGCGAAATAATCACGCTGTCGCGGGTAACACGTTGAAACTCGCGCAGTATTGTCAGCCTGTGCTCTGGCTCACCGATGTGGTGCATCAAGCGCATGCAAAAAATACTGTCGACGGAGTTATCTGGTAAATCGATATCAAAGGCAGAGGTCTGCAAAGGGCGTACCCGTTTCACCACCTCTGCCGGTTGGGCAGCGGTGGCGATCTTCAACATCGACGCCGAATTGTCAGCTCCGATAATCACACGGTTGGGTTTTTCGGCCAGCAACGGCCAGAAACGTCCAGCACCACACGGCAGGTCCAACACCAGCCCCGGCTCGCCGGCCATGGCCAGCGCACCGCGCGCCAACTGCTCGTCGCGCTTGTGGGACAACCGGCGAGCCAGATTGTCCTGATGCTTGAGCAAATATTTCTGCGCGTGTTGATCGTCGTACTTGTCAGAAAATTCCAGCTTGATCGGGGAAGGCATCTTACGTCTCCAGTAACTGATGCCTACGACCTTAAGCAGCGAACTGTGATCAACAGGTCAACTCTTTGTGAAAATCTTGTCCTGTCCAATTGCATACATTTCAAGACTTTACAGAAACATTCAGTAGCACCGGGCCATCTTCGCCGAAAAGCACGCAGTCTGCATCAGCAAAACGACAGACTGAATGGTCAGGTTTTGACTGGGTTGAGCTCCACATGGAAACGGCAGCCATTAGGCTCCATGGTGCTCAGGCTCACGTTCCAACCCTGGCTTTCGCAGATCCGCTGCACCAGTGACAGGCCGAGGCCAAGGCCCTCACCACGCTTCTCGCTACCGCGTACGAACGGCTCGAACATCGCTTCGCGCTTCTCTTCGGGGATCCCCACACCGGAGTCCTCCACCGTGAAACCACTGGGCTCCAGGGTCAGGCGGATAAACCCTTGCTCGGTGTAATGCAGTGCGTTGCGCAGCAGGTTGCCCATCACCGCATGCAAGAAGGTGGTGTTGTAGCAGGTGTCCAGCGGGTTGCCTGGCAGGTAGATCAACGTCAGGCCTTTTTTCTCGATGGGCTCGCGCCAGATACCGAGCAGGTCTTCGGCCACCTGGGTGAGGTTGCCTTGGGGCGAACTGGCGGCGTCGTCGTGTTTGGCGCGGGCCAGCATCAGGAAGGTTTGCACCAGCTCGCGCATTTCTTCACAGGCACGGGCAATGCGCTCTACCTGGTTGCGACCGCGCTGATCGATGGCTGGGTTTTCGCGCAACAGTTCGCAGGAACTGGCCAGGACCATCAAGGGCGTGCGCAACTCATGGCTCACATCGCTGGTAAACAATTGCTCACGTGACAGCGCCTGGCGTAAACGCCCCAGGGTGGCGTCGAACGCCACCGCCAGTTCGCCCACTTCGTCGGCGGCGTAATCCGGCGCCAAGGGCGGAGCCAGGCCCAACAGTTGGTCACGATGACGGACCTGGCGGGCCAGGCGCACCACTGGCGCCATCACCTTGCGTGCCAGCACCCAGCCGAGGAACGCCGCCAGCGCCAGGCTGAGTACGAACCCCACCAGTACCACCGCAAATAGCACGCGCTCACGCTCTTCGAAATCGCTCTGGTCTTGCAGCAACACATAACGCCGGCCGTCGACCACTTCGACCATGGCGTGGTACGACAGCGCCTCGCGAAACACCTCATGGAACCCCGGGTCCAGATGGCGCAGATCCTTGGGCAGTTCAAAATCGCCACGCCCGCCGCTGAAATAGAACAGCTGGTCCGGCTCTGGCCGGTGGCTCCAGTCTTCAACGCTGTCCATCAGCAACAAGCGCTGCAGGTCACCGCCCAGGCCGGCCGAGATCAACTTCTCCTCTACCAGGTGCACCGTGGCGATGATGCCGATGGCGAAGGCCCCCGCCACCAACGCGCTCATCAAGGCGAAGGCGATGATGATGCGCTGGGCAAGGCTTTGCTTAAACTCCATCACGCCCCTCGGCCAGGCGATAACCCACACCGTGCACCGTTTGCAGTAGCGGTTTGGCGAAGGGCTTGTCGATCACTTGGCGCAATTGATGAACGTGGCTGCGCAGGCTGTCGCTGTCCGGGCAATCGTCGCCCCACAGGGCTTCTTCGAGAATTTCCCGGCGCAAAACGTGTGGGCTTTTCTGCATCAGTACTGCGAGGAGTTTCAGGCCTACGGGGTTGAGCTTGAGCAAGCGCCCTTCGCGGGTGACTTCCAGCGTATCGAGGTCGTAGTTCAGGTCACCCACTTGCAGGGCCCGACGCCCGCCGCCCTGGGCACGGCGCAACACCGCTTCGATACGCGCAGCCAGTTCCGACAAGGCGAAGGGTTTGAGCAGGTAGTCATCGGCGCCGGACTTGAAGCCCTGCAGCCGGTCGTCCAGTTGGTCTCGAGCGGTAAGCATGATCACCGGTGTGTCGCGGCGCGCGTCTTCGCGCAGGCGTTTGCACAGAGTGTAGCCATCGATGCCGGGCAACATGATGTCGAGCACGATCAGGTCGTAATGCTCGGTGGCTGCCAGGTGCAGGCCCGACAAACCGTCCTGCGCACAGTCCACTGTGTAGCCTTTGAGCCCCAGGTAATCGGCCAGGTTGGCGAGGATATCGCGGTTGTCTTCAACCAATAGAATTCGCATGGGCAGTGTCTCCGTACGCGGTAACGGCCGTGTTGGCTCGCGCAGCTTAAGGCCAAGCGGGGCTCAGGGATAGAGCGCAGAGCCCCGCCGATAAAGCTTTTCAACTGTTTGCAGAGCCAAACAAGTTTTTCACTATAGCTTCACAAACTGACTACAGCCCCAGGAAGAAGATCGCCCCCCATTGATCTAAGGAACATAGACATGGGTTTTTTCAAAACCGCGCCAATGCGTTATTTGCTGTTGATCACCGGTGCCTGGTTAGTGGTTTTCCTGCTCACCCGCAGTGTGCTGCTCATCACTCACCTGGATGAAGTCGGCGGCAACCTGCTGCCGGTGTTTGCCGTGGGTGTGCTCTACGACCTGGCCTTCCTCGCCTATGCAGCCTTGCCGCTTGGCCTGTATTTGCTGCTCTGCCCGCCAGCCCTGTGGCGCCGCCGTGGCCATCGCTGGTTCCTGCAAGCGGTGCTGACCGTCAGCCTGTTCGCCATGCTGTTCACCTCGGTAGCCGAATGGTTGTTCTGGGATGAGTTTGGCGTGCGCTTCAACTTTATCGCCGTCGATTACCTGGTGTACTCCGATGAGGTACTGAACAACCTGCTGGAGTCTTACCCGATCGGCAAGCTGCTGAGCCTGCTGGCAATGCTGGCGCTGATTCTGAGCGTGGCTCTGCGCAAACCCATCAATGCCGCGATGGCAGCGCCATTGCCTCCACTGCGTGGCCGTGTGATCAACGCCCTGGGCCTGCTGGTGCTCGCCGGCCTCAGCCTGCAACTGGTCAGCCAGGACAGCCCGCGCACCCAAGGCGGCAACGCGTACAACAACGAATTGGCCAGCAACGGCCCCTATCAGTTCTTTGCCGCGTTCCGTAACAACGAACTGGACTACACCCAGTTCTATAAAAGCCTGCCGACCGACGTCGTCGCCAAGCAGTTGCGCGCCGAACTGAGTGAACCCAACGCCCGCTTTGTCGACCAGGACCCGCTGGATATTCGCCGTGCCATCGCCAACCCCGGCACACCGCGCAAGCCCAACATCGTACTGGTGACCATCGAAAGCTTCAGCGCCAAGTACATGGGCAGCAATGGCGATGCGCGCAACCTCACGCCCAATCTGGATGCGTTGCGCCAACAGAGCCTGTACTTCAATAACTTCTACGCCACCGGTACGCGCACCGACCGCGGCCTGGAAGCCATTACCCTGGCAGTCCCGCCGACGCCGGGGCGTTCGATCGTCAAACGCATCGGCCGCGAAAGCGGGTTCGCCAGCCTGGGGCAACAGCTCTCGGCCATCGGTTATGACAGCGTGTTTGTCTATGGCGGGCGCGGTTACTTCGACAATATGAACGCGTTCTTCAGCGGCAACGGCTATCGGGTGGTGGACCAGAGCAGCGTGCCAGAGTCGGATATCTCGTTCAAAAACGCCTGGGGCATGGCCGACGAAGACCTGTTCAAACAGACCTTGAAACTGGCTGACGCCGACTACGCCAAGCAACAGCCGTTCTTGCTGCAACTGATGACCACCTCCAACCACCGTCCCTACACCTACCCGGACGGGCGTATCGACATCAAGTCCGGCAAGGGCCGCGACGGCGCGGTGAAATACACCGACTACGCCATCGGCCAGTTCCTTGAGGCAGCGCGCCAGAAGCCGTGGTTCGATAACACGATCTTCGTGTTCGTCGCCGACCACACCGCCGGCAGCGCGGGCAAGGAAGACCTGCCTATCACCAACTACCAGATCCCGCTGTTTATCTACGCGCCCAAGCTGATCGACGCACGGGAGTCCGCCCAACTGGCCAGCCAGATCGACCTGGCGCCAACCTTGTTGGGCCTGCTCAACCTGAGCTACGAATCGACATTCTTTGGCCGCAACCTGCTGCAAGACAACCCATTACCTCCACGGGTGGTGGTGGGCAATTACCAGCACCTGGGTCTGTTTGATGGCAAGGACCTGGCAATCCTCAGCCCGCGCCAAGGCTTGCGTCGCCACGACCAGGCCCTGGGCGAGAGCCAGGAGCTGCGCGTCGGTAGCGATGACCCCTTGATTCAACGGGCGGTCACCTACTACCAGGCCGCCAGTTATGACTACAAACAGCAACTGCTGAGCTGGAAAGCGCCCAAGGAAGAGGCTCCAGTCTTAAGCAAACGCTAATCAAAAAGCCCCGTGCAGGCGAGCGCGGGGCTTTTTTACCAAGGTTCGAGATGAAATCCCCCTCCTCTTTACCGGTTTCCAAACCGCTTGATTTCTGGCTGTGCCTGGGCCTGCCTGCCAGCGCTGCAGTGGCCTTGCTGTTGCTGGAGCTGACGTCACTGGACATGGACCTGGCCAGGCTTTTCTACAGCGCAGAGGCTGGCGGCTTCATTGGCCGCTATAGCTTCTTCCTTGAAGACATCCTGCATGACCGTGCCAAGCAACTGGTGATCCTGTTTTCGGTGCTGGCGATTCTGGGCCTGGTCGGCAGCTTCATCCTGCAGCGACTCAAGCCGTACCGCCGTGAACTGGTGTGCCTGGTGTTGTCGCTGGGAATGGCGACGGCGTTCGTGTCGCCATTGAAAACCATCACCGCCGTGCAATGCCCCTGGAGCCTCAAGGAATTCGGCGGCCAGGAAACCTACAGTGAACTGCTCAGCCCGCGCCCACCTACCGATAAACCCGGCCGTTGCTGGCCCGGCGGACATGCCGCCACCGGGTTCGCCTTGTTCGCCTGGTTCTTTGCCCTGCGGGATCGACGGCCACGGCTGGCGCGCTACGCGTTCATCTTTGCCGTCAGCCTGGGCAGCGTGTTTTCAGTCAGCCGTATGCTGCAAGGGGCGCATTTCTTTTCCCACAATGTGTGGACAGCGATCTTTTGCTGGCTGATCTGCCTGGGGCTGTATTGCTTGTTGCTGTACCGGCCTTCACGGCAAGCCGTAATGCCGATCAGTTAAGCGAATGCAACGAAGATCCAATGTGGGAGCTGGCTTGCCTGCGATTGGCATAGGTATCTACATAACTCTGTTAGCTCAACGGTAACCACGATGCGAAGCGAGCCGCTCTTGATCTTGATCTGCTTTTGATCTTAGGCGCCCCGTTAAACCACGCTGGCCGGAATTCGACAGGGATTTGGGGGGTAAACCGGCAGGGATGCCGGTTTAGCCGCCCCGCGCCATGGATGGCGCGTGGCGGCGGCCCCCCAAATCACTGGCGGATTACGGGCACACCGAGCCTAAGCGAGGTGCCGAGTGGTGGGGCAAGAGCGCTTTGCTTACTTTCGCGCTTTTCGAAAGTGAGCCGCCGTCAGGGCGGAACCCTAAGTGGCCGTTACCGCAGGAATGGATATGTACACGGTCCAACTGTGTTGACTGTCAGGCCGTCTTCGCAGGCAAGCCAGCTCCCACATTGGATCGCGGGGCATCAGTTATATCTGTGTCGGCTGCCAGGCCGTCACGGGAGCAAGCTCCCTCGCCACAGATTTAGCGTCGTGCCGAAGTTGTGTAGATACCTATGCTGCGATTGGCCATAAGTATCGACACAACTTTGTAGCGGTCGACGGCAACCACAACCCCGATAACCACGCTGGCCGAACACAGGCTTGAATTCGTGGGTAACCCTACAGGATGCAGGGTTAGCCGCTGTCAGGGCAGCCCCCTAGATGGCCGTTGCCTAAATAACGGATATGAACTCGCCCTGATCCAACATTCCTGCAGGCTGGCAGGCCGTCTTCGCAGGCAAGCCAGCTCCCACATTTTGACCGCGGCGCATCAGTTAGATAAGCGTGGCTGTCAGGCCGCCGTCGGGTAGATACAGCCGCTCATAAAAAAGCCCCGCCTGCATCACTGCAGACGGGGCTTTTTATAGTGCCGGGTAAGGCTGGCTTACATCATGCCGCCCATGCCACCCATGCCGCCCATATCTGGCATACCGCCGCCAGCTGCGCCTTCGGCCTTCGGCTCGTCAGCGATTGCGGCTTCAGTGGTCAGGATCAGGCCACCGATGGAGGCTGCTGCCTGCAGCGCGGAACGAGTCACCTTGGTAGGGTCCAGGATGCCCATTTCGATCATGTCGCCGTAGACGCCAGTCGCAGCGTTGTAACCGTAGTTACCTTTGCCGTTCTTGACTTCGTTGACCACAACGCTTGGCTCGTCGCCGGAGTTGGCAGCGATCTGGCGCAGCGGTGCTTCAACAGCACGACGCAGCACAGCGATACCGACGTTCTGGTCGGCGTTTTCGCCGGTCAGGTTAGTCAGCGCTTCCAGAGCACGGATCAGCGCAACGCCACCGCCAGGTACCACGCCTTCTTCAACGGCTGCACGGGTTGCGTGCAGGGCGTCTTCAACGCGGGCCTTCTTCTCTTTCATTTCAACTTCGGAACCAGCGCCAACCTTGATCACTGCAACGCCGCCGGACAGCTTGGCCAGGCGTTCTTGCAGTTTTTCACGGTCGTAATCCGAGGAAGTTTCGGCAACCTGTGCACGGATCTGTGCGATACGGGACTCGATGTCGCCTTCAACGCCAGCACCGTCAACGATGATGGTGTTTTCCTTGGAGATGGTCACGCGCTTGGCGCTACCCAGGTTTTCCAGGGTGGCGCTTTCCAGGCTCAGGCCGATCTCTTCGGAGATAACGGTACCGCCGGTCAATACGGCGATGTCCTGCAGCATGGCCTTGCGACGGTCGCCGAAGCCTGGAGCCTTGACGGCTGCAACCTTGACGATGCCACGCATGTTGTTCACAACCAGAGTCGCCAGGGCTTCGCCTTCAACGTCTTCGGAAACGATCAGCAATGGGCGGCCGGCTTTGGCAACGGCTTCCAGTACTGGCAGCATTTCGCGGATGTTGGAGATCTTCTTGTCGACCAGCAGGATCAGCGGGTTGTCCAGCTCGGCAACCATGGTCTCTGGCTTGTTGACGAAGTAAGGAGACAGGTAGCCACGGTCGAACTGCATGCCTTCTACAACCGACAGTTCGTTTTCCAGGCCCGAGCCTTCTTCAACGGTGATCACGCCTTCTTTACCGACTTTTTCCATGGCTTCGGCAATGATGTCACCGATGGAGCTGTCGGAGTTGGCGGAGATGGTGCCTACCTGAGCGATGGCCTTGGTGTCGGCGCATGGCTTGGACAGGTTTTTCAGCTCGGCAACGATGGCGACGGTCGCCTTGTCGATGCCACGCTTGAGGTCCATAGGGTTCATGCCGGCAGCAACGGCCTTGTAGCCCTCGTTGACGATCGCCTGAGCCAGTACGGTAGCAGTGGTGGTGCCGTCGCCTGCGTCATCGTTGGCACGGGAGGCAACGTCTTTGACCAGCTGCGCGCCCATGTTCTCGAAACGGTCTTTCAGTTCGATTTCTTTGGCGACGGAAACGCCGTCCTTGGTGATGGTCGGAGCGCCGAAGCTCTTCTCGATGATCACGTTACGGCCTTTCGGGCCCAGGGTCGCTTTTACCGCGTCAGCCAGGACGTTAACGCCTTTGAGCATTTTTTTGCGGGCGGAATCGCCAAACAGAACTTCTTTAGCAGCCATGATCGATATTCCTTAAATACTTTGTAGTAACGGGAAAATTAGCGAGGAAATCAGTCTTCCAGAATGGCGAGAATTTCGTTCTCAGCCATGACCAGCAGGTCTTCGCCGTCTACTTTCACAGTGTTGCTGCCGGAGTAAGGGCCGAAAACAACCTTGTCACCCACTTTCACGGCCAGTGCGCGTACATCACCGTTCTCCAGGGTTTTGCCTGGGCCAGCAGCGACGATTACACCGTGGTTGGCTTTTTCAGCAGCCGAACCTGGCAGAACGATCCCGCCAGCGGTTTTCTTTTCTTCTTCGCTGCGACGGATTACGACGCGGTCGTGCAGAGGACGAAGCTTCATTGTCGATCTCTCCTAATTGTGTTTTTCATCGGCCGGTGTCAATTCCGGCGGGTTAAATTCCGGCGGTGCCGGTCGCGGCTCGCTGGGCGAGACGCGGAAGTCTGTCTGATGTCACCACCAGAAACCTTGCGGTGACCGTTACATAAGGGCGCCCAGGCTTATTACAAGGGGCCGGGGATGAAATTTTTTGTGTCGGCTCAAGGGTAAATGCAACACGGCACCCGAAGGTGCCGTGCCGGTGAAGCGGTTATTTGTTGTCGCGGTGTTCGAACTCGCCTTCGATCACATCACCTTCACGCCCCAGGGGTTGGCGCGGAGCCGGACCGCCACGGGGTTGCAGGTCATCGGCGAACGCACGCTGGCGCATGGCGGCCTCTTCAGCACGCTGGCGCATTTTGCCGGCCAGCAGCTTGCGGGTGAATGGCAGCAACAGCACCAGGCCAAGCACGTCGCTGATAAAGCCCGGCAGGATCAGCAAGCCACCGGCCAGGGCCATCATCAGGCCCTCAAGCATGGTCTGGGCCGGCAGTTCGCCGCGGTTCAGGCTTTCACGGGCACGCAGCGCGGTCGCCAGGCCGGCGACACGCAGCACCAGGACGCCGAGCATGGAGCCTACGATGATCAGCAACAGCGCGGGGAAAAACCCGATCGCACCGCTGACTTTAACGAATACGAACAGCTCCAGCACCGGGAACAGCAGAAAGAGCAATAAAAAAGGGCGCATCAAATGGTTCCTCAACGCAAGAATGCCTTGCCAGTCCACCTTAGATGACGTCGCCGTTGTGTAAATTCAAGCGTCAACCGTGGTTTTTTTCGGCCACACCTCGGCGTGAGCCAATGAAACCAGGGCTTCGCGTACTTGTGTCGGTGTGTTGCAAGGCGTCTCGAAAGGCAACCAGTGCAAGGATTGGCCGATACGCAAGTGCATGCCTTCGCTGTCGATGCCGGCCAACTGTGCTGGCTCGCTGGTCGGCAAACCGCCGAGGTCGACGTAATGAGCGATGGCCTTGGTGTGATCGCTGTTCATGTGCTCGATCATGCTGCGCTCGGCCTTGCCCGCAAACGGGTTGGCCAAGGTCAACTGGTCGACCCAATGGATCGCGCCAAACCCACCGATATAACGGTGGCGCACCGGTTTAAGCACCCAGAAATCGAAATCGTGGGCCTTGTGGTAGTTGGCCGAATCAGGGAAGTAGCGGTAGTAGCGCTCGGCCGCAGCTTCGATGGCGGCGGCGTCTTCAAGCTTCTCGGCTTCGGCCAGGTAGGTCAGGCGCCCCACGGCTTGCACATCATCGGCCTCGCGCTCACCCACCAACAGCGAGCACTTGGGATCTTTTTGCAGGTTATGGGTGTGCTGGGCAATGCGGCTGATCAGGATCAGCGGGCGGCCCTGCTCGTCCAGGCAGTAGGGCACCACCGAGCCAAAGGGAAAGCCGGGCATGGCTTTGGACTGTGTGGCGAGCGCCCCACGGTACTCCTTGAGCAACAGCTCTCGGGCGTTCTTGGCAACCTGCGTGCTCAATAGATGACTCCTCGGGTGTTCCGCGGCCCATGGCATATGGGAATGGATCTCAACACAAGGTAATCAATATCTGCGCAGGTTGCCAGAGTGGCCGACGCAGCTTTTACCAGGCCACACCGAAGCCGGCGGTGTAGCGAGTCTTGCTCAGGCTGCTCTCGGAACTGCCGCTGACCTCGTTGCGCTCAGCCTTCAAGTTGAGCGAGGCCCACTCGGTGACCTTGTAGCGCAAGCCCATTTCCGCATCCAGGGAATACTCGGCCGGCCCGGCAAGGGGTTTGCCCAATTCGCCGTTGGTGAAGAACTCGACGGTCTTGCCCACCAGGTAGCGGTTGTAGTTCCACTTCATAGCCAGGGAATAGAAGTTGTCCTTGCCGCCGTCGGCATATTCATAATCGGTGCGGTTGACCAGCGAACCGAGGGAGAACGCCCCCAGTTCATCGTCCCAGAACTGATAGCCAGGACCAGTACCGACAACGCGCTGGCGAGCCAGGTCTTCGACCTTGTCGCGCTTGTAGGTCAGGCGGCCCTGCCAGAACCAGTGCTCGGTGATGAAGCGGTCCAGGTTGTACTCCAGCGCCCAGTTATCGGTGGTGGTGACATCGTCCTGGAACTCGCGGTTGTATTCGCCCTTGCCCGTATGACGCCACTGGCCGTGACGGGCCGAGGTCTTGAAGTCGATGTCGTAGTCGTTGGTGTCTTTGTCCGCGCGCTTGTAGTCAAGCGCCAGGTCGACGTTGCCCTTCCACACCAGGTCTTCGATCACGGGCTTGGGCTTCATGATCTGTTGGATACTTGCCAGTTCCACCGTCTTGGGCGCCTCGCCATTGGCCAGCACCACCTTGCCGTCATCCGATGCCTGCAAGGACTTGGCCTTTTCACCGCTGTAGGCGTCCTGCTTGACCAGCAGCTCCTGGTCACTTTCCAGGGTTTTGACCTGTTTCCAGTCCACCGGAATGGAGCCTGCGTAGTCGGTTTGGATCAGCAACTTGCCACCGTCAAAGACTTTGATCTTGCCGGTGAGCCGGTCACCGTTTTTCAACCAGACGGTATCGGCGAGCAAGGGCGTGGAAGCACTGAAAACAGCAAGGCACAACAGGGTTCTGGACAACATAAGCAAGTACGGGACTCGGGGTTGGCAAAAATAAGGGGCGTTATAGTGTTACATGGCTAGAACTGACTCAAGGATTTATATTGAGTTCAATACTCATCGTCATGTTTACAGACGTTTCTGACAAAATAACGACGATCTCAACGGATATACCCACAGTGATCCCACCTGCCGATACGCCACAAAGCCCCGCCGAGATGCGCCGCACCGCCCTCTACCTGACGTTGTCGCAGGTACCCGAAGGCTGCGTGGTGAGTTACGGCGAGCTGGCCCACCTGGCCGGTTTGGGGCGGGCTGCCCGCTGGGTCGGGCGCACCCTGAGCCAGTTGCCGCAAGACACGCGGTTGCCCTGGCATCGGGTGCTGGCTGCCGGTGGTCGGATAAGTTTGCCGGTGGGCAGTGCCTCGGGTGACGAACAACGTGCGCGTTTACGTAGCGAAGGCGTCACCATCCTGAACAATCGTGTTGATATTCAGCGTCATGGCTGGCGCCCGGTAGAGCACAGCGGTTAGAGTGCGCGCTTTGTTTCCGCAAATCTGAGGCAGACTCCAGCCCATGCCCCGTAAAACCTGGCGCGCCGCGCTCGCCGCCTATGCCAGCCCTTCGACGTTAGTGCTGTTGTTGCTCGGTTTCGCCGCCGGCATGCCTTACATGTTGGTGTTCTCGACGCTTTCGGTGTGGCTGCGTGAAGCCGGTGTGGCTCGCGAGACCATTGGCTATGCGAGCCTGATCGGCCTGGCCTACGCCTTCAAATGGGTCTGGTCGCCGCTGCTCGACCAATGGCGCCTGCCGTTGCTTGGCAAACTGGGGCGGCGTCGCTCCTGGCTGGTGCTGGCCCAATCGCTGGTGATCCTCGGATTGATCGGCATGGGCTTTTGTGACCCGCAAAAACACCTGTCCTGGTTGATCGCCATTGCGGTGGTCGTCGCCTTCGCGTCGGCCACGCAAGACATCGCCGTGGATGCCTACCGCCTGGAAATCGCCGACGACAGCCGTCAGGCCGCCCTGGCGGCAAGCTACATGTCCGGTTATCGCATCGCCGCCCTGCTGGCCACGGCCGGTGCGCTGTTCTTTGCCGAAGGCTTTGGCTCCACTGGCTTCAACTATAAACACTCGGCCTGGACCGGCACCTATGTGCTGTTCGGCGTGTTGATGGTGCCGGCGTTGCTCACCACCTTCCTCATGCGTGAACCTGATGTGCCACTGCGCACCCAGTTGCAGGCCGGCCGCTACAGTTTCATGCACCAGTTGGTGTCGGTGTTTGTGCTGATCGTGCTGTTGGTCTCGGTGCCGGCGATGTTCACCCAGTTGTACAACACCGACTTCGCCAGCGTGCTGTTCCAGGGCGTGAGTTTGTGGGAACTGCTGATGGAAGACCGCGCGTTCCTGCGCGCCATCCTCTATATCACCCTCACCGCCCTGTGCCTTTCGGCCATGGGCCGCCGGGGCCTGGCGCCCGTGCTCACGCCGGTCAACGACTTTATCCTGCGCTACCGTTGGCAGGCGCTGCTGCTGCTCGGGCTGATTGCCACCTATCGCATGTCCGACACGGTGATGGGCGTCATGGCCAACGTGTTCTATATCGACCAGGGTTTCACCAAGGACCAGATCGCCGGGGTGAGCAAGATCTTCGGCCTGATCATGACCCTGCTCGGCGCCGGCATGGGCGGCCTGTTGATCGTGCGGTTCGGGATACTGCCGATCCTGTTCATCGGCGGCGTGGCCTCGGCCGGCACCAACCTGCTGTTCGTGATGCTCGCAGACATGGGCCCCGACCTGCAGATGTTGATCGTCACCATCTCCCTGGACAACTTCAGTTCGGGCATGGCCACCTCGGCGTTCGTGGCGTACCTGTCGAGCCTCACCAACCTCAAGTTCTCCGCCACCCAATATGCGCTGCTCAGTTCGATCATGCTGTTGCTGCCGCGTTTGATCGGCGGCTATTCAGGGGTGATGGTGGAGAAGTTCGGTTATCACAACTTCTTTATGATCACCTGCCTGCTGGGTGTGCCGACGCTGCTCCTGATTGCGCTGCACTGGTTCCAGGAGAACCGCCGCGCCCGACTGAATCCCCCGCCGGAAGACTGATACGACTCGGTCAATGTGGGAGCTGGCTTGCCTGCGATAGCGATGGTGAACCCAACGCCGCTATCGCAGGCAAGCCAGCTCCCACACAAGCGATGGTTACGACAGATACACCCAGCTACCTCACGCCTGTACTCCGGCGACAAGCGCCCGTACAATCCCAAGTCATTTCAAGTCCAAGCAACCGACAACGGCCTACCATGCGTACCAGTCAATATTTGCTCGCCACACAGAAAGAAACGCCTTCCGATGCGGTCGTGATCAGCCATCAGTTGATGCTGCGCGCCGGTATGATCCGCAAACTGGCCTCGGGCCTGTACACCTGGTTGCCCATGGGCTTGAAGGTGATGCGCAAGGTCGAAGCCATCGTTCGTGAAGAAATGAACGCGGCCGGTTCTCTGGAAGTGTTGATGCCGAGCACCCAACCGGCTGAGTTGTGGCAGGAATCCGGGCGCTGGGAGGAGTACGGCCCTGAGTTGCTGCGCTTCAAGGACCGTCATGGCCGCGATTTCTGCGCCGGCCCGACCCACGAAGAAGTCATCACCGACCTGATGCGCAACGAGCTGAGCAGCTATAAGCAGTTGCCGCTGAACCTGTATCAGATCCAGACCAAGTTCCGTGATGAAATCCGCCCACGCTTCGGCTTGATGCGTGGCCGCGAGTTCATCATGAAGGACGCCTATTCGTTCCACGCCGACCAGGCCTCCCTGCAAGCGACCTACGATCGCATGCACCAGGCCTACTGCAACGTGTTCACGCGCCTGGGCCTGAAGTTCCGCCCGGTTGAAGCGGACAACGGTTCCATCGGCGGTGCCGGCTCCCACGAATTCCACGTGCTGGCCGAGTCCGGCGAAGACGATATCGTGTTCAGCAACGGTTCCGACTACGCGGCGAACATCGAGAAGGCCGAAGCCATACCACGTGAAACCTCGCGCCCTGCTCCCACCGAGGAGCTGCGCCTGGTCGACACGCCAGACACCAAGACCATCGCGGCCCTGGTGGAGAAATTCAATCTGCCGATTGAAAAGACCATCAAGACCCTGATCGTGCGCGCCGAAGAAGAAGGCAAGCTGATCGCCCTGGTGATCCGTGGCGACCACGAGCTCAACGAAATCAAGGCCGCCCAGCAACCTGGCGTGGCCAGCCCGCTGGTCATGGCCACCGATGCCGAACTGCGCGACGCCATTGGCGCCGGTGCCGGCTCCCTGGGCCCGCTGAACCTGCCGCTGCCGATCATCATCGACCGTTCGGTCGAGCTGATGAGCGACTTCGGTATAGGCGCGAACATCGACGACAAGCACTACTTCGGCGTGAACTGGGAGCGTGACCTGCCGGTTCCGACCGTGGCCGACCTGCGCAACGTCGTGGCCGGCGACCCAAGCCCGGATGGCAAGGGCACCCTGGAGATCAAGCGCGGCATCGAAGTCGGGCACATCTTCCAGCTGGGCAACAAGTACAGCAAAGCTATGAAGTGCGAAGTACTGGGTGAGAACGGCAAGCCGATCACCCTGGACATGGGCTGCTACGGCATTGGCGTGTCCCGCGTGGTTGCCGCTGCCATCGAGCAGAACAACGACGAGAAAGGCATCATCTGGAGTGACGCGCTGGCGCCGTTCCAGGTAGCCCTGGTGCCATTGCGCTATGAAACCGAGCAAGTACGCGAAGCCACCGACAAACTGTACGCGGAACTGACCGCTGCCGGCTTTGAAGTGCTGCTCGATGACCGCGACAAGAAAACCAGCCCGGGCATCAAGTTCGCCGACATGGAACTGATTGGCATCCCGCACCGGATCGTGGTCAGTGACCGCGGCCTGGCGGATGGCAATCTGGAATACAAGAGCCGGACCGAAGCCGAAGCCCAACCGTTGCCGGTGGCTGACGTGCTGTCTTTCCTCCAGGCGCGTATTCGTCGCTGAAAACCAGATCAAGAGAAGTCATGTTCAAGCGAAACACCAGAGCCCTGGGGGGCGCCGCCTTGTGCGGCGCCCTGCTGGTCAGCGGCTGCGCCAATCAGATGTCGCAACGCAGTGAGCACGAGGAGCGGGTCGAGCGTAAGTTGCTCGACCACAGCCTGCAGATCGATGTAGGCGAACCCACAGTGCTGGAGCTGCCGCAACGCCGGGTTCGCATTCATGAGCAGAAGACCTTCGAGGTCACCGAATTCGAAGTCACCCGTCGTTACGACCGCTACACGCCCTACCAGCCCTGGCGCAAACTCTATGAGATGCCCTTGGGTGCCGTGGCGCTGGTGGCGGGCGTGGGTGCCAACGTGGCGAATATCTTCGCCCTCGGCAACCTACCCACGAGTGTGACTCATGACTGGTTGAGCTATGGCGTGGACGGCATCAACCCGTTCATGAACGTGCAATCCCACGGCCGTGCGCAACAGAACCTGGCGGCTATCGATGAAGTCCAGCGTGACAAGCGCCTGGAGTATTCGAGCCTGCCCTGGAGCGAGCGCCCGGTGCAAGTCACTGCCGGCAAGCAGACCCATGAGCTGACCACCGACCGTAACGGCATCCTGCGCCTTAACCTGTTGGACAGCCCCTTTGCCGAGCAGGACCTGAACCGCGTCACCACGCTGAAAATCACTGTGGCGGATGGCCAGGACGACGTGCATACCGACTCGACCCTGGCGGTCAGCAACACGCTGCGCAGCAAGCTGCTCGAAGCCCATGCCCTGATCTATGACGACCTGGAAGATGACGAAGTGAACCAGTGGGTACACCGGGTCAAACGCCTGTCGGAGCTGGGCCTGGAAGAAGAAGCCAGCGAGCTGGAACAAAGCCTGATTGAACTGACGCGCAACGATCCGGAGTTGCAGCAGGAGTTTGTGCAGGCGTTGACCAAGGATGGGGGGCGACTCGTCGCAGATCCTGGCGCTCGCTGATCGCGCAATGCCTGTGAAGATCAAACTGTGGGAGCTGGCTTGCCTGCGATAGCGGTGTATCAGTTAAAGCATTCGTGACTGACACACTGCTATCGCAGGCAAGCCAGCCCCCACAGTTGTTTCGGGCCGCTACCAGGAAAACTCGAGCTGTTCGTTGCCGCCACTCAGGTCCAGCAACCGTACGCCTATCCCCAACAACCGCACCGGTTTGCCCCCTCGATTGAACGCCTGGGTCATCAATTGCTGATAACTCTCCAGGTCCCGCCCTGCCCCGGCCTGCTCCAGCGTCGTCTGGGTAAAGTCATGAAACTTCACTTTGACGAACGGCTTACCCGCCCGGTAGCTGCTGTCGATCCGTGCCATGCGCCCGGCCAGGGTCTCCATCAGTTCCGGCAGCTTCGCCAGGCAACTTGAAAGATCCGGCAGGTCCACGTCGAAGGTATTTTCCACACTAATCGATTGCCGCCGGCTGTCGTTTTGCACCACACGGTCATCAATCCCACGGGACAGGCTCCAGAGGCGCTCGCCAAAACTGCCGAATTCGCGCACCAGCGCCAGTTTGTTCCAGTCGCGCAATTGCAGGCAGTCTTCGATGCCCAGGCGCGCCAGCTTGTCAGCGGTGACCTTGCCAACGCCATGCAGCTTGCTGACACGCAACTGCGAGACAAACTCTTCAACCTGATCCGGCGTGATCACAAACAGGCCGTTGGGCTTTTTCCAGTCGCTGGCGATCTTGGCCAAAAACTTGTTGGGCGCCACGCCGGCAGACACGGTGATATGCAACTGGTTGGAGACCCGGCGCCGAATATCCTGAGCAATACGCGTGGCGCTGCCGCCAAAATGCGGGCTGTCAGACACGTCGAGGTAAGCCTCATCCAGCGACAACGGCTCGATCAAGTCGGTGTAGTCGCGGAAGATAAGCTGGATTTCTTTCGATGCTTCTTTATAGGCATCCATGCGCGGCTTAACGATGGTCAAGTCCGGGCACAGCTTCAGGGCGTGACGTGACGACATCGCCGAACGCACCCCATACGCCCGCGCCTCATAATTGCAGGTGGCGATCACGCCGCGCCGATCTGCCGAGCCACCGACAGCCAAGGGCTTTTGCGCCAGGCTCGGGTCGTCGCGCATCTCGATGGCGGCGTAGAAGCAATCACAGTCGACGTGGATGATTTTGCGCTGCGTCATATAAACGGGGTGTTAACCAACGGGTGGCCAGTATCGCACTCACCCCTGTATATAGCACCAGTAGTTTGAATCTTCTGTCTGAGCGGTAGGAAATTTCGGAGATGAATATATTTTCTCAATCGAATCCAGCATCCCAATAGAGCTGAAAGCCTTGCCCTGTCTGGCTTCAAGCCCTCAAGAAGCCCCTCATCAAGCGCTAACCGATTGAAGCAAAAGCGCTTTTCTTCGATTCACAGGTTGACACACTCGCGTTCCTCTGTAGAATGCCGACACACAGACGCGGGATGGAGCAGTCTGGTAGCTCGTCGGGCTCATAACCCGAAGGTCGTCGGTTCAAATCCGGCTCCCGCAACCAAACATCAAAAAAGGCTACTCGAAAGAGTGGCCTTTTTTGTGCGTGTTCGTTTTGCGCCTGCACACCTGCACAATTCGGCCAACACCTTGATTTCAGAATAATTAGCGCTTATTTCAGCGATCGGCTCATTAACGGTTGACACCCCGCCATTGGGCTGTAGAATGCCGCCCACAGACGCGGGATGGAGCAGTCTGGTAGCTCGTCGGGCTCATAACCCGAAGGTCGTCGGTTCAAATCCGGCTCCCGCAACCAAACATCAAAAAAGGCTACTCGAAAGAGTGGCCTTTTTTGTATCTGACGAAAAAGTTCTTCTGAAACAATGGCATGGCATCTTTCATGAAACCGTAGACGGTTTGCAGAGTCCATCTCATTGCACGCTATGCTCAATGCTAAGCGCTACCCCTCTACGACCAATGGCCGCAGTCGCCGCGTCCGGTGATCCGCGTTAATATTTGTAATTATTTTGTCCATAGGGATTGGTAACTTGGCTGGATACCTCCATCCTGTCGCGCACAATCCACGAGGTGATTGATGCGCGCCAACTCGTCTGAACCACAAGACACCGTCACAGCAGAACAACCGATCACTCCCACCCGTTTGCGGTGGCTGGACCTGTTGAGCAAGTATCGCCAGCCCATCGGCCTGGCCGTGACGCTCCTGCTGTTTGCAATCGCCCTGATCGCCTGCCGGCACCTGCTGCTGGAGCTGGACCTCTACGCCCTGCACGATTCGATCCTGGAAGTGCCCAAGCCTGCGCTATTGGGGGCCTTTGCGGCGGCAGTCGCCGGTTTTGTGATCCTGCTCGGCTATGAATTCTCCGGCGCGCGTTATGCCGGCGTGCAATTGCCCGCCAAGACCCTGGCCCTGGGTGGCTTCACCGCCTTTGCTATCGGCAACGCCATTGGTTTGTCGATGCTCTCGGGCGGTTCGGTGCGTTACCGTTTATATGCACGCCATGGCATCGGCGCCTCGGAAGTGGCGCACATGACTGTATTCGCCAGCCTGGCCCTGGGCTGTGCGCTGCCGCCGCTGGCCGCGCTGGCCACGTTGAGCAACTTGCCAGCCGCCTCCACTTACCTGCATTTATCGCAAAGCCTGCTCGGCGGCATTGCCGGCGCCGTGCTGCTGTTGTCGGCCCTGCTGTGCATCGGCATCTATCGCCGCCGCCTGCCGGAGCAACCTTACCCCGACAACCTGCTGGTCAAGGCCGGGCGCCGTACCCTGCGCCTGCCTGGCCGACGCCTGACGTTCCTGCAACTGATCATCACCGCACTGGACGTCGCCGCAGCCGCTACCGTGCTGTATCTGCTGTTGCCGGAAGCGCCGCCCTTCGGCCCGTTCCTGTTGGTGTACCTGCTGGCCCTGGCCGCCGGTGTGCTCAGCCATGTGCCGGGCGGCGTGGGCGTATTCGAAGCGATCCTGCTGGCGGCCTTTGCCGACAAACTCGGTGCCGCGCCCCTGGCTGCTGCCTTGCTGCTGTACCGCATGATCTACGTGGTGCTGCCACTGTTGATCGCCTGTGTATTCCTGCTGGTCAATGAGGCCCAGCGCCTGTTCCAGACCCAGCAAAGCCTGCGGGTAGCGTCGGGGCTGGCAGCGCCAGTATTGGCCGTCCTGGTTTTTTTGTCCGGCGTGGTCCTGCTGTTTTCCGGCGCCACGCCAGAGATCGACTCACGCCTGGAAAACATCGGCTTCCTGATTCCCCATCGTCTGATTGACGCGTCGCACTTCGGTGCCAGCCTGATCGGCGTGTTATGCCTGTTGCTCGCCCAGGGCCTGCGCCGGCGGTTGTCGGCCGCCTGGATGCTGACCATGGTGTTGCTGCTGGTTGGCGCCCTGCTCTCGCTGCTTAAAGGCTTCGACTGGGAAGAAGCCAGCCTGATGACCATGACCGCAGTGCTGCTGGCCATCTTCCGGCGCTCGTTCTACCGCGCCAGTCGCCTGACCGAGTTGCCGTTTTCGCCGCTGTACCTGGTGGCCAGTGTCTGTGTGCTCGGTGCCTCGATCTGGCTGCTGCTGTTTGCCTATCAGGACGTGCCCTACAGTCACCAACTCTGGTGGCAGTTCACCCTCGACGCCAACGCCCCGCGTGGTTTGCGTTCGCTGCTCGGCGCCGCCGTGTTGCTGGTGATCGTGTCGCTGACCTGGCTGCTGCGCACGGCACGCCCGGTCATCCACCTGCCGACCCCGGAAGAACTGGAGCGCGCCAGCAAGATCCTGATGGCCTCGTCCCAACCCGACGGCGGCCTGGCGCTCACCGGCGACAAGGCGCTGCTGTTTCACCCCAACGATGAAGCCTTCCTGATGTATGCCCGTCGCGGGCGTAGCCTGGTGGCTTTGTACGACCCGATCGGCCCGACCCAACCGCGCGCCGAGATGATCTGGCAGTTCCGCGACCTCTGCGACATCCACCACGCCCGTCCGGTGTTTTACCAGGTACGCGCCGAGAACCTGCCGTATTACATGGACATCGGCCTCACCGCGATCAAACTGGGTGAAGAAGCCCGCGTCGACCTGAAACGCTTTGACCTGGAAGCCAAGGGCAAAGAAATGAAGGATTTGCGCTACACCTGGAACCGTGGCACCCGGGACGGCCTGTCACTGGAAATCTGCGAACCGGGCAAGGCGCCAATGGATGAATTAAAAGTCATCTCCGATGCCTGGCTTACAGGTAAGAATGTGCGGGAAAAGGGCTTCTCCCTGGGCCGTTTCAGCGATGACTACCTCAAGCACTTTCGTATCGCGATCATTCGCTTCGAAGGGCGCCCGGTGGCCTTCGCCAATCTGCTCGAAACCTACAATCATGATCTGGCCAGCCTCGACCTGATGCGTGCCCACCCGGACGCGCCCAAGTTGACCATGGAGTTCATGATGGTGGGCCTGATTCAACACTATAAGAGCCACGACTACGCGCGCTTCAGCCTCGGCATGGTGCCGTTGTCGGGCTTGCAACCGCGCCGTGGCGCACCGCTGACCCAGCGCCTGGGCTCGATGGTGTTCCGCCGTGGCGAGCAACTGTATAACTTCCAAGGTTTGCGCCGCTTCAAAGACAAGTTCCAGCCCGACTGGGAACCCCGTTACATGGCCGTGCCCGCAGGACTGGATCCGCTGGTGGCATTGGCCGATACCGCCGCCCTGATCGCGGGCGGCTTGACTGGATTGGTGAAACGCTGATGATTCGACGCTCCTGGCGGTATGTATTGGCTTTAGTGGTGCTGCTTGCGCTGATCACGGCGGGTGGCTTCTGGTACTGGAACCGCCCTGCCCCGCAACCGACCCTGGAGCACTTGCCCCAGGCCGACGGTTCGGTAATGACCCGCGTAACCCCGGCAAGCAACGCAAAAGCCCGCGTGGCAGTAGCGGTGATGGCCGACGAAACCCTGACCGACAGCCAACTGATTGCCCTGAGCCAGGGCGGTTCAGCGCAACTGGTTCAGGTGGTGCTGCCAAAAGATGACTGCGCGCTGCAGGAAAAAGCCCTGCAAGGCGCCCTGGCCCAGCTGAAAGGCCCGGCAACCCTGGTCAGCGGCATCGGCCCTGGCGCCGCACTCGCCTGGCGCTGGCTGGCCACCCAGAACGACGACAAGGCCAACGCCATCTCCGTGGGCTTCGCCCTGAAACAGGAAGGCTGCAACGACCCGCTGCCGAAAACCGCCGCCCATGGCAGCTGGCTGGTGGCGTGGAACGATAACCCCGACGATGAAAGCGCCAGTTTCGTACGCGACACACCGCGCGCCACCACCAGCATCAGCGACTACGACATTCATTACCCACAGGTGCTGAATAACGAACTGCGCAAGCAACTGGTCGGTTCGGACAACGGCGGCCTGGCGATTCCGGTGGTGGAAGTGCCTGCCGGCCAAGCCAAGGACACCGTGACCCTGTTCCTCTCCGGTGACGGCGGCTGGCGCGACCTGGACCGCGACGTGGCGGGCGAGATGGCGAAGATCGGCTACCCGGTGGTGGGCATCGACACCCTGCGCTACTACTGGCAGCACAAGACGCCGGAGCAAAGCGCCAAGGACCTCACCGAGCTGATGCAACACTACCGGCAAAAGTGGGGCACCAAGCGCTTCGTGCTGACCGGTTACTCGTTCGGCGCCGACGTATTGCCGGCGATCTACAACCGTATGCCAGAGAACGAACAGCAACGGGTGGACGCGATCATCCTGCTGGCCTTCGCCCGCACCGGCAGCTTTGAAATCGAAGTGGAAGGCTGGCTCGGCAACGCCGGCAAAGAGGCCGCCACCGGCCCGGAAATGGCCAAGCTGCCGCCTGAGAAAGTCGTGTGCATCTACGGCGCCGAAGAAGTCGACGAGAGTGGCTGCACCGACAAGACCGCCGTGGGTGAAGCCATGAAGCTGCCGGGCGGGCATCACTTCGATGAGAACTACCCGGCGCTGGCCAAGCGGTTGGTGGATATTATCGTCAAGCATCAGGCCAAAGCCGAATAATTCCAGCTTAATCCAAGACCCAATGTGGGAGCGGGCTTGCCCGCGATAGCGCTGGCTCAGTCACAGTAGCGTTGACTGACACTCCGTCATCGCGGGCAAGCCCGCTCCCACAGTGGTACGTGGTGTTGATGAAAACTAGCGCGGTTCGATGTGCGCAATCATCAGTTGCACCGTCTCATTGCCACGAAACTCATTCACATCCAGCTTGTAGGCCAATTCCACCCAACGCACCGTCGGGTTTGGCCACACTTCGCGGTCCACACCAAAGGCGATGCCATCGAGCTTCACCGACCCGCATTCGCTCTTGAGCACCACTTTCAAATGCCGCTCACCCACCACCCGCTGCTCCACCAACTGGAATACCCCGTGAAACAACGGCTCGGGAAAGTGCTGCCCCCACGGGCCGGCATGGCGCAGGGCCCGGGCCAGTTCCAGGTGAAACTCTTCCACCGCCAGGGTGCCGTCTGAAAGCAGGCGACCGGTGAGGTCTTCTTCGCGCAGTTGCCGGCGCACTTCGGCATCGAAGGCTTGCGCAAACAATGGGAAGTTGGCCCCGGGCAAGGTCAGCCCCGCCGCCATGGCGTGGCCGCCGTACTTGGTGATCAGGTTGGGGTGCTGGCTGGCGACGACCGCCAGCGCATCGCGGATATGAAAGCCTTGCACCGAGCGTCCAGAGCCCTTGAGCAGGCCATCGCCGGCATCGGCGAAGGCGATGGTCGGGCGGAAATAACGCTCCTTCATACGTGACGCGAGGATCCCGATCACCCCTTGGTGCCACTCCGGATCAAACAGGCACAAGCCGTACGGCATCGACTCCACCGGCAGGTCCTTGAGCTGGGCCAGGGCCTCGCGCTGCATACCTTGTTCGATGGACTTACGGTCCTGGTTCATGCCGTCCAGTTGCGCAGCCATTTCCCGTGCGGCGGCGAAGTCCGTGGTGAGCAGGCATTCGATGCCCAGGCTCATATCATCCAGACGTCCGGCGGCATTCAGGCGCGGGCCGAGGATAAAACCCAGGTCGGTGGAGGTGATACGCGCATGATCACGCTTGGCCACTTCCAGGATCGCCTTGATGCCCGGCCGCGCCCGACCGGCACGAATACGCTCCAGCCCCTGATGCACGAGGATGCGGTTGTTGGCGTCCAGCGGCACCACGTCAGCGACGCTGCCCAGGGCCACGAGGTCGAGCAGTTCACCGATGTTCGGCTGGGGCTTGCTGTCATACCAACCCAGGCTGCGCAAGCGCGCGCGCAGGGCCATCAGCACGTAAAAGATCACGCCGACACCGGCCAGGGCCTTGCTGGGAAACGTACAGCCAGGCTGATTCGGATTGACGATGGCGTCGGCGGCCGGCAGTTCATCGCCGGGCAGGTGGTGGTCGGTGACCAGCACTTGCAACCCTGCCGCTTTCGCCGCCGCCACGCCTTCGACGCTGGAGATACCGTTGTCCACGGTGATCAGCAACTGCGGCTCGCGCTCCAGCGCCACCGCGACGATTTCCGGGGTCAGGCCGTAGCCGTATTCGAAGCGGTTGGGCACCAGGTAATCGACATGGGCCGCGCCGAGCAAACGCAGGCCCAGGGTGCCTACGGTGCTCGCCGTGGCGCCATCGGCGTCGAAGTCACCGACGATCAGGATGCGCTGACGCTGCTCCAGGGCCGTCACCAGCAAATCCACCGCGGCGTCGATGCCCTTGAGCTGCTGATAGGGAATCAACCGCGCCAGGCTCTTGTCCAGCTCGGCCTCCGACTGCACCCCGCGTGCGGCGTAAAGGCGGGTCAACAGCGGCGGCAGTTCACCGAGAAAAGGCAGGACGGCGGGCAATGGGCGGGGATCGATACGCATGGGGTGACGGGAGCTTCTCTTCTAATACATCGGTTAAACACAGATAGTGAACGCAACAAATATCAAGTGTGGGAGTTGGCTTGCCTGCGATGCATACGACTCGGTACATCAGGCACGCCGAGTGGATGCCATCGCAGGCAAGCCAGCTCCCACCTTTTCAACCGCGCTCGCCGACCAGCCATTGCAGTTGCACTTCATGCTGGCCACGGTCATCGGTCACAAAGATCGTGCCTTCGCTGATCATCACGTCCCACTTGATCACCCGCGGCATGTCCTTGGCCAGGGTCTCCAACACTTCCTGGGGTACGGCAGCGATGTGCACGTTTTTCAGGTTGTTGGCCACCGGCACCACCTTGCCTTCCCAAACGCGCAGGCTGCCATAGGCCAGCAGGCTGGTGCGCTCGGTGCGGCGCGAGCACCAGGTCAGGCGGTCGGCATCCGGCTGGCCGACTTCGATCCAGTGCAAAACCCGATCATCCAGGCTTTTTTCCCACAGGGCCGGTTCATCTACATCCGACAGGCCACGCCCGAACGCCAATTGCTCGTTGTACCAGAGGGCGTAGGCCAGCAGGCGCACGGTCATGCGCTCTTCGGTTTCCGAAGGGTGGCGGGCGATGGTCTGTTTGACGCTCTCGTACACCGAGCGGTCGAGGTCGGTGAGGTTGAGTTCGAATTTGTAGGTCGTGGACGGCTGGGCCATGAACGGGCTTCTAAAGACAAGGAAAGGCGGCCAGTCTAACCGATGGCGAGGGCATTGAACGAATACTGCGCTGCATCCGCGCGGCTCGCCTATGTTAAAAAGCAGTACATCAACATCCCGCGCTTGTAAGGATCCCCATGTCGCTCACTGCCAAACCACTTGCCGGCCTGAAAGTCATCGAGCTGGGCACTTTGATCGCCGGCCCGTTTGCCTCACGCATCTGCGCCGAATTCGGCGCCGAGGTGATCAAGGTCGAATCCCCGGACGGCGGCGACCCGCTGCGCAAATGGCGCAAGCTGTATGAAGGCACTTCGCTGTGGTGGTTTGTGCAGGCACGCAACAAGCAGTCGCTGACCCTCAACCTCAAGCACCCTGAGGGGCTGGCGATCCTCAAGCAACTGTTGGCCGACGCCGACATCCTGATCGAAAACTTCCGCCCAGGCGTGCTGGAAAAACTCGGCCTGAGCTGGGAAACCCTGCACGCACTCAACCCCAAGTTGGTGATGGTGCGCCTCTCGGGCTTCGGCCAGACGGGGCCGATGAAGGACCAGCCGGGGTTTGGCGCGGTGGGCGAGTCCATGGGCGGCTTGCGCTATATCACCGGCTTCGAGGACCGCCCGCCCGTGCGCACCGGGATCTCCATCGGCGACTCGATTGCCGCGTTGTGGGCCGTGATCGGCGCGCTGATGGCGCTGCGTCACCGCGAAGTCAACGGCGGCCTGGGCCAAGTGGTGGATGTGGCGCTGTATGAAGCTATCTTCGCCATGATGGAAAGCATGATCCCCGAGTTCGATGTGTTCGGGTTTATCCGTGAGCGCACCGGCAACATCATGCCCGGCATCACCCCGTCCTCGATCCACACCACCGCAGACGGCAAGCATGTGCAGATCGGCGCCAATGGCGATGCGATCTTCAAGCGCTTCATGCGCGTGATCGGCCGTGACGACCTGGCGAACGACCCTGCACTGGCCAGCAATGACGGGCGTGACGCTCGCCGTGACGAGCTGTACGGCGTGATTGATCGCTGGGTCAATTCGCTGTCGCTCGACCAGGTGATTGAGCATCTGAACAAAGCCGAGGTGCCCGCCAGCCGCATCTACAGCGCCGAAGACATGCTGGGCGACCCGCAATTCCTGGCCCGGGAAATGTTCCTCAAGGCGCAGTTGCCGGGCGGCAAGGACTTCAAGATGCCCGGCATCGTGCCCAAGCTCTCGGATACACCGGGCAGTTGCGAATGGGTCGGCCCGCAACTGGGTGAACACAACAGCCTGGTGCTCAATGCCTTGGGCTACGACGCGGCGGCTATCACTCGCCTGCGCGAGGATGGCGCGATCTGACAAATCCCAGGCAAAAAGAAACCCCGAGCAGTGGGGAGACAACTCGGGGTTAAACGTGGTCTACAAAAAGACCCGCACAGCAAGCGACAAACACCGGAGCACAATGCCTGCTCTTGCTGTTACAAACTCTGACTGAACACCTTGTAGGAAGGTTCCGAAGAAAAATAATGTTTCATGCCAGTGCGCCGCCACGGGTTTGGGAGGCGTTGCGCAAGGCAGCGATGACTGAAGGTTCCAGGCGCCCTTCGGCGATTTTCAGATCGCGGAGCAGGCAATCCACCACATCCACCAGCGCGCGCTTGTCGCTCAATTGCGCACGATCGACTTCACGTTCAACCACGATGGCGCCACCGGGGTTCTTCACGGTTACCAGGCAGTCGTCGCGCATACCGGCAGAGGTCAGCGTAACCTGATAAGGGCTCAGTGCTTGGCTGAGCAATAGGTTGATACTTTCCATCTCGATCACCACTCAATCATTCGAAAAAGGTTCGAAAAACAAAAATGTCACGAAGAGGCTGACATTCAAGTGACCCGTGCTCAAAGCAGAAAGTTCTACCTTTTGTGTAATCCACTGCTTGAGGAAAACGAGCATGCACGGAAAAGATGACAGAGAAAAAACAACGGCGCACAGGCTAGAATCCCTCGATTGTCCCGGGAGCCTGCCTTGAGAGCTGCGTCTGAACCGCCCTTGCGTATCGTGATTGCCGACGATCACCCGATTTTCCTGATTGGCCTGCGCGCCGTGCTCGAACGTGACCCGCACATCAGCATCGTCGGCGAGGCCAATTCCCCCCAGGCCCTCAGTGCGTTGTTGCAACACTGTGCCTGCGATGTGGTGGTGACCGACTTCATGATGCCCGTCGAGCCCCAGGCCGACGGGCTGCGCTTGATCGAGCAACTGCGCCGGCACTATCCGCACCTGCCCATTGTGGTGGTGACCATGCTCAACAATGCCGGGTTGTTTCATTCCATCCTGGCATTGGGTGTGATGGGCCTGCTGAGCAAGGCCAGCCTGGCCGATGAGCTGCCCCAGGCGATCCGCCAGGTGCGCCAGCAACGCACCTATGTGGCCCAGACCATCCGCCAGGCGCTGAGCCTGGCCGGAGAAGTCGGCGCTGATCGCCTGCATTCCCAGGAGCACCTGTCACCCCGGGAGCTGGAGGTGATTCGCCTGTTGGCCAGTGGTATGACGGTGGGCGAGATCGCCGCGCACCTGCATCGCAGCAAGCAGACCGTCAGCGCGCAAAAAGTCAGCGCCATGCGCAAGCTGGGGCTGGCCAACGATGCCGCCCTGTTTATTTACGTGCAGGAACACGGGCTGGCCTAGCCTGGAACGCGATCCATTGCTTGAGCGCCGCGGCGTCCATCGGCCGGGCGATAAAGCAGCCTTGCAGCCACGCCGCGCCCAGTTCGCCCACAGCGTGATAGTCGGCGGCGGTTTCCACGCCGGTGACCACCACGGCAACGTCCAGGCGCGCCGCCATGCTCATGGCGCCCGCCACCACCGCCGCCTTGCGGTCATCATTGGCCATCCCACAGGCAAACGCCGGGGGAATTTTCAGCTCGGTAAAAGGCAGTTCCAGCAAATGCTGCAGGCTGGTGCCGCCCATGCCGAAGTCGCCGATGGACAACTGGCAACCCAACATACGCAAGCGCAGCAAGCCGGTGACATGGGCGCTGTCGGTTTTCAAGGTCGAGGTTTCCACCAGCTCCAGCGTCAGGCTATGGGCGGGTACACCGTGCAACTGCAGCAGACCTTGCAGCACCTGGGGAAAGTGCTCGCGCTCCAGCATGCGCCCGGGGATGTTCACGGCCACTGGCAGCACCTGGCCGCTTTCGCCCATCACCTGGTTCGCCAGGCCAAGCGCCTGCTCCAGCACATGCCAGGTAAACGCCTCTTCCATGCCGGCAAACTCCAGCACCGGCAGGAACTCGTCAGGCAGCAACAGCTCACCGTCCGGCAACTGCCAACGCGCCAGCGCCTCCACCCCTTGCAACACACCGGCCTGACTGACGATGGGCTGGTACCAGACCCTGCCACAGGCAGCGATAGTCGCCTGGCTGACGTCTGCCGAGGGCGGCAGTTGTTCCCGCTCGCTCAAGCCCAACAGTTGGCGCACGCGCTCCCAGGACAACATCGGTGGCCCTGGGCGAAAATGTACCTGGCAATCGCTCAGTAGTTGCCCGATCAACTTGGCCGAAGCCGGCTTGGGCAAACACGCCAAGACCTTGAGTCCCAATTGGCAGGCCATGTTCGCCACACCTTCCAGCACGTCGGGCTCGGCGTTGCTGAGCAGAATCAATACTTGGGCCAGGCGGCGTTCCGCCAACTCGCGGATCAATTCCAGGCCATCGCCCTGCTCCAGGTACAAATCGCAGATGGCGATATCCACCGGGCCTTTGCTGTCCAGAGACTGGCGGGCGGTTTCGACCGTTTCCGCGGCCCGTACATTGAACACGCCGTTGGCATTGAGCATCTGGTGCAGAGCCATCAGTTGAAACGGGTTGTCTTCGAGGATCAGGACGTTCAGGGATCGCATGGGTAAGGATGTCGGTACAGGGAAAGTCCTGCACAGTAGCCACATGCCGTGGTGTACCCCATAGGACGTGTCCGAAAAGCTTGCTTAAATGTGGGAGGGGCAAGCGCAGCTCTCCTGTGGGAGCTGGCTTGCCTGCGAAGGCGGTGGGCCAGTCGCTACATCTGTTACTGCACTACCGCTATCGCAGGCAAGCCAGCTCCCACAGGGGATCTTCGTTGCCTTGAGCATTGCATTCGCTTAGCTGATCGGCATTAAGGTGTTACGCATCCAGATAGGGTTGCAGGTCGCGACGAAACGCCTTGAGCACCTCGGACAAGCGCAGCCAGGGTTCTTCAAGCTCGGCGCCGCGCTGTTCACGGGCGCACTGCTCAAGGGCGACACAAGCCTTGGCCAGTGGCAGTGCGTCCACCAGCGAGCAAATGCCCTTGAGCCGGTGCAGCGATGCATTCAAGCGTGCCACGTCGCGCTCGGCCAGGGCACCCGCCAATACCTCGTGTTCGTGGTCCAGGCTCTTGGCCAGTTCGTGCAACATGCTCTGCAGCACCGGGCCATCGGCCTGGGTCATGGTGCGCAGGGCCTGGATATCGAACGAACGCCGGGGCGCCACGCGGGCCAGCACTTGGGTCCAGTGTTCCAGGGTCACCGGCTTGACCAGCAGCTCATCCATACCGGCGTCCTCGCAGCGGCGTTGTTCATCTTTCATGGCGTTCGCGGTGCAACCCACCAGCGCGCTACGAGGCCTTTGTTCCTCGGCTTCGAGGCGCCGAATCGCGGCACTCAAGGCATAGCCGGACATGCCGGGCATCTGGCAATCGGTGACCAGCACGTCAAAACGCTGCTCACGCCAGCGTTGCAACGCGGCCTCGGCCGACTCCAGGGCGACCACTTGGTGACCGAGGAACTGCAACTGCTGCGCCAGCACCAGGCGGTTGGCCGCCAAATCATCCACCACCAGTACCGACAGGCTACGCCCCGTCGATGACAACGTTGCGGCGGGCGTTGCCGGCACATCATCGGTGCTGACTCGGTCCAGGCGCAGGTCAATGCACACCACCGTCCCCTCGCCCACCACGCTGTCGAGGTGAATGCTCCCGCCCATCAATTCCACCAGTTGCTTGCAGATACTCAGGCCCAGACCGGTGCCGCCGTGTTGCGCAGCGGTCAGGGCGCTCACTTGGGTAAACGGCTTGAACACCCGCGGCTGTTGCTCGGCGCTGATGCCCGGGCCGCTGTCCTTGACGCACAGGTGCAGGTATTCGCTATCGGTCTCATCCCGTTGGCAGGTCACGCTGAGGTGAACCCCGCCCCGCTCGGTAAATTTGAGCGCATTGCCCAACAGGTTGTGCATCACCTGGCGTAACCGCAGCGGGTCGAACCAGTAATAACCCTGAGCAGCCGGATCAAACGCCAGGGTCAGATGCAGGCCCTTCTTTTGCGCCGTGGCTTCGAACAGGCTCTGGATACCCTCGAAAAAGCGCTTCAACTCAGTGGTCTGTGGCGCCAGCTGCAGGTGGCCGGCTTCGATCTTGGCCAAGTCCAGGCTGTCGCCCATCAGCGCAATCAGCTCGCGCGCCGAACGATGGGCCACCTGCAGCGCCTCGGAAACCGGCTGGCCGCTTGCCAGACAACGCTCTTGCTCCAGTTCGAGCAAGCCAATGATGGCAGTCATGGGGGTGCGAATCTCGTGGCTCAAGGCCGAGAGAAATGCACTTTTGGCGTAGTTCGCTTCGTCGGCGGCCTGGCGAGCGTCCATCAACTGGCGCTCCAGGTCTTTGCGTTCGTTGATATCGATCCAACCGCCCAACAATCCCTGCAGACGGCCCTGGGCATCAAAAAAAGGCACGGTCCACTGGTAGACGTGATAACTGCCGCCGTTGAGCTCCAATTGCCGGTCGACAAACAACGGCTGCTGCGTGGCCAATTGCTCCATGTGGCCTTCGTGCAGCCGCGCCGCTGTGGCGTCGGGCACGACCTTGCTCTCCATCAGCGTCAGGCCCTGGATCAGCTCCAGCCGGGTCGCCAATTGCTGTTCATAACTTTTATTGCAGGTCACCAGGCGCCCGTCCAGGTCGCGGACGAACAGCGGGTTGGGCATGCCGTCGAGCAGTGCGCGCTTGAACGCCAACTGGTCATTGAGCCGTTGCTCGGCCTCCAGCCGTTGGTGAATCTGGCGCTTGAGCCGGCTGTTCCACACCAGCGACACCAACACAAACAGCAGCGCCGTGGCCACCGTCCAATAGGCCCATGGCGGTACGCGTTGCCAAGCCGGCAGCGGAATCGCCACGGCACCGATCCAACGCAAGCGCAAGGCACTCAACTCAGCCACCGGCAGCGCCTCCAGGGCTTTATTCAAAATGCTCAGCAACTCAGGCTGGTCCTTGCGCACCGACAGGCAGTTGGACGACCACTTGCCATCGACACTGCGGCCGATACGCAGGCCATCTTCCGGGTAACTCTGCACTTCCACTTCAGTTTGAATGGTAGCGGCCGCCTCGCCCCGTCGTACCAGCTCACGGGCCTGGTTGTAATTGTCCACCAGGCGCAACGTGATGTTCGGATGCGCATGGCGAATATCATTTTCCAATACATGACGTGCCGGCAGCGCCAGCACCTTGCCGTCCAACTGCTTCAAGCCGGTGAGCGGCGCGGCATCGGCACGCTCGACAAACACCCAGCCGGACCCGCCATACCCATGGCTGAAGTTGAGCACTGTGCTGCGCTCGCGGTTAACGGCCAGGGTCGTGTTCATCTGCGCCCTGCCTGTTTCCAGCCATTCCAGGGTTTGCGCGGTGGAGTGCACCTCTTCAAAGACAAATTGCAAACCGGTCATGCGCGTGATGCGATGCAACAAATCCACATTCAAGCCAACCCAGTGGCCATCCTTATCCTTGAATATGTACGGAGACATCTGCTGGGCCACCACCACGACATGGGGATGCTCGCGCACCCAGGCCTGTTCCGACGCCGACAACGCAATGCGCTCACCACTGATACCGACGCCGAGCCCGGTGGTCCAGCGCGCGAGGATTTCGCGCTGCACCGACTCGTCGAGGCTTGCCAGCGCGCGATTCATCATGGCCCCCAACAACGGATCGGCCTGGCGGGTGGCGAAGGCAAAACCGATGGGCGCCAGCCGGCTCTGCTCCTTGATCTGCAACCCCAGGTAAGGCCGCAGCGACTTATAGGCGCGCACAATCACTTCGTTGCCGATAAACGCATCGACGTCACCTTGCTTCAAGGCTTCGAGGCCGCTGTAGAGGTTGGGGGCGAGCATGATGTGGCTGTCGGGATACGCCGCGTGCACCTTCTGCACGTTGGCGTAGCCGTCGAGCAACACCAGCTTCTTGCCGGCCAGATCGTCGCCTTGGGTATCGTCGCGACGCAGCACCACCACCGAGCGGTCGGGCATGTAGTCCGGGGTGAATTGCAGGCCAGGTACGTCACGCTCGTAACCATTGGCACTGGTGAGAATGTCGATGGTGCCGTTGCGCAGGGCTTCAACCGCCTGGGCGCGCTCGGAAAAGCCCAGCACTTGCATGGGCACACCCAGCCGCGCGCCAACCAGGCTCAAATAATCGGCGCTGATGCCCTGGTAGCGATTGCGGTCGCGGGTGATATCGATCGGCTGGTAGTCATCTATCGAGATGCCCACTTTGAGTGTCCGATGCGCCGCCAACCACTGCTGCTCCGTTGGCGCCAGCGGCATAGGTTCAAGCGGGATAAACGCCGGCACCAGTTTGAACGGCAGGCTGACGGCGGCCAGGCTCATGGGCACCTGGATAAGCCACAACAGGCACACCAGCTTCAACGTCCATTGAATCAAAACCTGCACCGGTTGGGTTTCCTTGATTGGGCGACTGGGCAAGTATGGCTCGCCAGAATGAAAAAGCCCGTCACGAGGACGGGCTTGGCCGACTGCAAAAAAAGCTGAATGCATACCTGTAGCAGCCTGATATCCGCCTCATGGTTAGCGGGTGAGTTAGCTGAATGTGGGAGCCGGGCCTGCATAGCAGGCAAGCCAGCTCCCACACAAACCCGCTACCCCATTCTTGATTAGAGCGGCTTGCCCCGATTGCCATGCTGGCTGACGAACGCCTGCACCGCCTTCAGGTCGTTGGCCAACACGGTGCAGCGCTCTTCGCGCTCGAACAGGTCGGTCAAATGCTCCGGCAACTCCAGGGCCTTGCCAATGCCGGCTTTCTCGACCGCTTCCGGGAACTTGACCGGGTGCGCGGTACCGAGGATCACCATTGGAATATCCAGGCTGCGGCGGCATTCGCGGGCGGCTTTCACGCCGATAGCCGTGTGCGGGTCGAGCACTTCGCCGGTCTCGGCATAGACCTGCGCGATGGTTTCGCAGGTCTGCGCATCGTCCACGGCCAGGGAATCGAACAGCTTGCGGGTTTCGGTCCAGCGCTCTTGCTCGACGCTGAAACCGCCACCTTGCTTGAAGCTGTTCATCAGCTCGGCCAGGGCTGCGCCGTTGCGACCGTGCATGTCGAACAGCAGGCGCTCGAAGTTCGACGACACCATGATGTCCATGGACGGCGACAGCGTGGCATGCAGGGTTTCCTTCACATACTGGTTGCCGCTCATGAAGCGATGCAGGATGTCGTTGCGGTTGGTGGCGACGATCAACTGGTTGATCGGCAGGCCCATGTTGCGCGCCAGGTAACCGGCAAAAATATCGCCGAAGTTGCCGGTAGGCACCGAGAACGACACCGAGCGCGCCGGGCCACCCAACTGCAGCGAAGCGTGGAAGTAGTAGACGATCTGGGCCATGATCCGCGCCCAGTTGATCGAGTTGACCGCCACCAGGCGCGTGCCCTTGAGGAAGCTCTGGTCAGCGAAGCTGTTCTTGACCATTTCCTGGCAGTCATCGAAGTTGCCTTCGATGGCGATGTTGTGGATGTTCTCACCGAAGATGGTGGTCATCTGGCGACGTTGCACTTCCGACACGCGCTTGTGCGGGTGCAGGATGAAGATGTCGACGTTTTCGCAGTGCTTGCACCCTTCGATGGCCGCCGAGCCGGTATCGCCGGAGGTAGCACCGATGATCACCACGCGCTCGCCACGTTTTTCCAGCACGTAGTCGAGCAGGCGACCGAGCAGTTGCAGGGCGAAGTCCTTGAACGCCAGGGTCGGGCCGTGGAACAGCTCCAGTACCCACTCATTGCCGTTCAGTTGGCGCAGGGGCGCGATGGCGTTGTGGGAAAACACGCCATAGGTTTCTTCCAGAATCTTCTTGAAGTCCGCATCCGGAATGCTGCCGGTCACGAACGGGCGCATCACTCGGAAAGCCAGTTCGTGATACGGCAGGCCGGCCCAGGAGGCGATTTCTTCCTGGGTGAAGCGTGGCAGGTTTTCCGGCACATACAGGCCGCCGTCGGTGGCAAGGCCTGCCAGCAGAACGTCTTCGAAATTCAGGGCCGGTGCCTGGCCGCGGGTGCTGATGTAACGCATGACTGGCTCCTCTAAAACATTCTCGAACAGGGGCCGCCGAATGGACGGGGCCCCTGGAACAAATCGGTTAGTTCAAGTGTTCGACGCGAATGCGCACCACCGGGCCGACCACGCCTTGCAGGGCTTCGAGGGCATGGATGGCATCGTTGATGTGCTGTTCGAGCACGCGGTGGGTCAGCAGGATCATCGGCACCTGGCCGTTTTGCTCCTCGACTTCCTTCTGCATGATCGATTCGATGTTGATACCGCGCTCCGACAGGATGCTGGCCACCTGGGCCAACACGCCTGGATGGTCCTGGGCCTGGATGCGCAGGTAGTAGGCACTTTCGCAGGCTTCGATCGGCAGGATCGGGTGGGCCGACAGCGAGTCCGGCTGGAAGGCCAGGTGCGGCACGCGGTTTTCCGGGTCGCTGGTCATGGCGCGAACCACGTCCACCAGGTCGGCGATCACCGACGACGCGGTCGGCTCCATGCCGGCACCGGCGCCGTAGAACAAGGTAGAACCGGCGGCGTCGCCGTTGACCATCACCGCGTTCATCACACCATTGACGTTGGCGATCAGGCGGTCGGCCGGGATCAGCGTCGGGTGAACCCGCAACTCGATGCCCGCCGGGGTGCTGCGCGCCACGCCCAGGTGCTTGATACGGTAGCCCAGGGCTTCGGCGTAGTTGACGTCGCCGGTGGTCAGCTTGGTGATGCCTTCGGTGTAAGCCTTGTCGAACTGCAGCGGGATACCGAAGGCGATGGACGCCAGGATGGTCAGCTTATGGGCCGCGTCGATGCCTTCCACGTCGAACGTCGGGTCGGCTTCGGCATAGCCCAGGGCCTGGGCTTCGGCCAGCACGTCTTCGAAGGTACGGCCCTTCTCGCGCATTTCGGTGAGGATGAAGTTACCGGTGCCGTTGATGATGCCGGCTACCCAGTTGATGCGGTTGGCGGACAGGCCTTCACGGATCGCCTTGATCACCGGGATACCACCGGCCACCGCGGCTTCGAACGCCACGATCACACCCTTCTCGCGGGCCTTGGCGAAGATCTCGTTGCCGTGCACGGCGATCAGCGCCTTGTTGGCGGTGACCACGTGCTTGCCGTTCTCGATGGCCTTGAGCACCAGCTCGCGGGCCACGGTGTAGCCGCCTACCAGCTCGATAACGATATCGATCTCAGGGTTGGTGGCCACGGCGAACACATCGTTGGTAATCGCAATACCGGTCGTTTCGAACTGAGGCTTTGGCGAACGCGTGGCAATCTGCGCCACTTCAATCCCGCGACCTGCGCGGCGGGAAATTTCTTCAGCGTTACGCTGAAGTACGTTGAAGGTACCGCCACCGACGGTCCCTAACCCACAGATGCCTACTTTGACCGGTTTCACTGAAGAACTCCCCATGAAACGGCCGACGCTAGGTCGGCCGTGAAAACAGCCGCACAACTGCGGCTCTCAATTAATGACTCGCCGACGGTTCGGCGGGCCATGATCGTCAAAGGCTCAACGATAAATGCTTACTTGGCACCCAGTGCCAGTTTGGCAACTTGCGGCGCCGGCTGGTAGCCCGGAATCACCTGGCCGTCGGCCAAAACGATGGCCGGTGTACCGTTCACACCAATGGACTGGCCCAGGGCGAACTGCTTGGAAACCGGGTTGGCGCATTTGGCCGATTTGATTTCCTTGCCGTCGACCATCTTGTCCATGGCCGCTTTCTTGTCGGCCGAGCACCACACCGCCTGCAACTGCTCGTCACCCGGCGAACCCAGGCCCTGGCGCGGGAAGGCGACGTAGCGCACTTCCACGCCCAGCTTGTTCAGTGCCGGGATTTCAGCGTGCAGCTTGTGGCAGTACGGGCAGGTGGTGTCGGTGAACACAGTGATATGAGTCTTGGTTTCGCCAATGGCCGGGTAAACCACGGTTTCAGCCACCGGGATGCCGTTGATCAGCTTCGACACGCCCAGACGCTCGGCCTTCTCGGTCAGGTTGACCGGCTTGCCATCCTTGAGCTGGAACAGGTAGCCCTGGACGATGTACTGGCCATCGGCACTGGCGTACAGCACACGGCTGCCCTTGAGCTTGACTTCATACAGGCCGGCCATGGGGCTGGCGCTGATGCTTTCGATCGGGGTGTCGAGCGCCAGGTTGGCCAGGCTCTTGCGAATGGTCTGCTCGGCCGCATCATCGGCAACCGCAAAGGTGGAAACCAACGCAATGGCTGCGGCGGCAATAATCTGGGTCAAGCGCATGGGAACTCCTGAAGGCAGAGGCAGGGACGGGAGCAGAATACTGATCTGAAACACAACGGGTGCCGTCCCCTTCGCGAACCGGCAAAGCCTACCACAGTTGGGCGGGAGGGCAGACCGCGACAGCTAAAATGGGCCATTTCTGACGGTTTTATCCGCGCGGGTGGTGCTTGGCGTGCATGTCCTGCAAACGTGCGCGTGCCACATGGGTGTAGATCTGGGTTGTGGATAAGTCGCTGTGCCCAAGCAGCATTTGCACCACGCGCAAATCCGCACCGTGGTTGAGCAAGTGGGTGGCGAACGCATGGCGCAAGGTGTGGGGCGACAGCGCCTTGCCGATCCCGGCCACTTTGGCCTGGTGCTTGATGCGGTGCCAGAAGGTCTGGCGGGTCATCTGCTCGCCGCGCTGGCTGGGAAACAGCACGTCGCTGGGGCGCCCACCCAGCAGTTCGTGGCGCGCATCGCGCATGTAGCGCTCGACCCACACAATCGCTTCCTCGCCCATCGGCACCAGCCGCTCCTTGCTGCCCTTGCCCATCACGCGCAACACGCCCTGGCGCAGGTTGACCTGCTCCAGGGTCAGGCTGATCAGTTCGGTCACGCGTAGGCCGCAGGCATACAGCACCTCCAGCATGGCACGGTCGCGCTGGCCGATGGCCTCGCTCAGGTCCGGGGCCGCGAGCAGGGCATCGACGTCGGCTTCCGACAAGGATTTGGGCAACGGCCTGCCGAGTTGCGGCATGTCGATTTGCAGGGTCGGGTCGACGGCAATGAGTTTTTCCCGCAGCAGGTAGCGATAAAAGCCACGCACGCCGGAGAGGAATCGCGCAGTGGAGCGCGGTTTGTAGTTCTGCTCAAGGCGCCAGGCCAGGTGATCGAGGATCAACTCGCGCCCGGCATTGATCAGTTCGAGGTTTTTCTCCTGCAGCCAGCCGTTGAACAGCGCCAGGTCGCTGCGGTACGCCTGGCGTGTGTTGTCCGACAGGCCTTTTTCCAACCAGAGGGCGTCGAGGAAGCGGTCGATCAGGGGATGGTCAATGGCAGGCATGGGCACTCAAGCGACTTAGCACAAGGCAATACGCGTATTATTTAAGGAACTGTGACAAGAGCCATTAGTCTTTCATAGCCCGCTATTTCAAGGAACAGGAAGCTTTAATGAACGAACAACAGATTTTGTTGGCTTTTGGCGGCATTGGCGTGGCCGCACTCGGCTGCCAGTGGCTGGCCTGGCGCCTGAAACTGCCAGCGATTCTGTTTCTCCTGCTGAGCGGGATTCTGGCAGGGCCGATACTCGGATGGCTCGACCCGCAGGAAATGTTCGGCCCTCTGTTGATGCCATTGGTGTCGCTGGCAGTGGCGCTGATCCTGTTTGAGGGCAGCCTGACACTGCACCTGTCGGAATGGAAGGAAATCGGCAGCGTCGTCCACCGGCTGGTCACCGTCGGCGCCCTCTCGACCTGGGCGGTGATCACCCTGGCCACCCACTGGCTGCTGGGCTTCGACTGGATGCTGGCGCTTCTGTTCGGCACCCTGACACTGGTCACCGGCCCAACGGTGATTGTGCCCATGCTGCGTGTGGTACGCCCCAAAGCCTCCATCGCCAATATCCTGCGCTGGGAAGGCATCGTCATCGACCCGATTGGCGCACTGCTGGCGGTAGTGGTGTATAGCTTCATCATCGCCAGTGCGTCGGGCGATGGTTTGAGCCACAGCCTGCTGACCTTCGGCGGCGTCATCCTCTGCGGCAGCCTGTTCGGCATCGCCGGTGGTTGGGTACTGGGCCAGATCATGCGCCGCCAGTGGTTGCCGGAATACCTGCATAACCTGGCCACGCTGGCGGGCGTGCTGGGTATCTTCATCGCTTCCAACCAGGTGATGCATGAGTCCGGCCTGCTGGCGGTCACGCTGATGGGCATGTGGATGGCAAACATGAAAGGCGTGGATGTACGGCACATCCTGCACTTCAAGGAAAACCTCAGCGTGTTGCTGATTTCCGGGCTGTTCATCCTACTGGCGGCGCGCCTGGACCTGAACGCCATGATCGCCCTGGGCCCGTTCGTGTTGATCCTGCTGTTGATCATCCAATTCATTGCACGCCCGTTGAACGTGGCGCTTTCGACCTTTGGCTCGGGGTTGAACTGGCGCGAGCGCGCACTGCTGGCCTGGATCGCCCCACGGGGCATTGTGGCGGCGGCGGTGTCAGCGATCTTTGCGATCCGTCTGGATGAGGCTGGCCACGAAGGCGCGTTGTTGCTCGTTCCGCTAACCTTCGCGGTGATCATCGGCACCGTGGTGCTGCAAAGCGCCACGGCACGCCCCTTGGCCCGCCTGCTGAAAGTCGCCGAGCCGGCGCCCAGCGGCTTCCTGATCGTGGGTGCGAACGGCCCGGCGCGGGCACTCGGCAAGGCGTTGCAGCAATTGGGCAGCCGCGTGTTACTGACGGATTCCAGCTGGGAAAACATCCGCGCCAGTCGTATGGAAGGCTTGCCTACGTACTTCGGCAACCCGGCCTCCCAGCATGCCGAGTCCCATCTGGACCTGGTCGGCCTGGGGCATCTGCTCGCGCTCTCGCCTTCTGGCGAACTGAATGCCTTGGCCACCATGCGTTTTCGCCATGACTTCGGCCATCGCCTGTTCGCCCTGGCCAGCAGCCAGGAAAACCGCCGCACCGACAAACACAAGGCCAGCCACGAACATCGCGGGCACTTGCTGGGCAGCCAACCCTTGAGCTACACCAAGTTGGCCAGCCTGCTGGGCCAAGGCGCCGAGCTGTACAGCACCAGCCTCACCGACGGCTTTGGCTGGGAGCAGTACCAGGCGTTGCACGGGGAGCGCGCCACCTTGCTGTTTGCCCGGGACACCAGCGGCTGGGTGCACGTGGTCTCGCCCGAGAGCAATTTGAAGCCTGTAGCGGGCTGGACCTTGCTGGCGGTCATTCAACCGCAGGCCAGCACCACCGATTAATCAGTCAACAAAGCCAGGCAGTACCGGGACAGGGCGTTTATCTGCGTCAATCGCGACGAAGCTGAACACGCCCTGGATCGCCTTTTCACGGCCATCAGCGCTCATGCTCTCGACGAACACTTCAACCTCGACCTTGAGGCTGGTGTTGCCGACCTTGATCACCCGACCGATCAGCTCAACGATAGAGCCGGCCGGGATCGCGTGGTTGAAGTCGATACGGTCGGTGGAGACTGTCACCAAAGGCAAGCGACAGAAACGCGTGGCGGTGATGAACGACACTTCGTCCATCCATGCCAGGGCGGTGCCGCCGAACAGGGTGTTGTGGTGGTTGGTGGTGGGCGGGAACACGGCCTTGGTCACGTGCGTGACGGACAGGTCGGTGCGGCGCTGGATTTCTTCGAGGCGGGTGGTCATGGGTCAATACCGGCAGATAGGCAAATTTCAGGCACAAAAAAGCAGCCCGTAGGCTGCTTTTTTCTGCATCGGGAAGCTGGACTTAAGCCAGTTTTTCCTTGATGCGAGCTGCTTTACCGGACAGGTCACGCAGGTAGTACAGCTTGGCTTTACGTACGTCACCGCGACGCTTGACGGCCATGCTGTCGATCTGCGGGCTGTAGGTCTGGAAAGTACGCTCTACGCCAACACCGTTGGAGATTTTACGAACAGTGAAAGCACTGTTCACACCACGGTTACGCTTGGCGATTACTACGCCTTCGAACGCTTGCAGACGCGAACGGTCGCCTTCCTTCACTTTCACCTGAACGACAATAGTGTCGCCCGGGGCAAAGGTAGGGATCTCTTTGGTCATCTGCTCTGCTTCGAGTGCAAGGATGATTTTGTTAGTCATGCTGTGCTCCTAAGGTAAGTCAATGGACCTACCATCGATACGTTGTTAACTATCGTCCCGCGCGAGGATGTATTCCTCGAGCAGCTTCTTCTCTTCTCCAGAAAGCGAGCGGCTTTCCAGAAGATCGGCGCGTCGTTCATAGGTCCGACCAAGGGACTGCTGTAAACGCCAACGCCGGATGTGTGCGTGATTGCCACTTAGCAATACGTCGGGAACACGCTGATCCACATACACCTCCGGACGGGTGTAGTGCGGGCAATCCAGCAAACCATCCGTGAAGGAATCTTCCTCCGCGGAGTCCGCATGCCCTAAAGCTCCGGGCAGCAGTCGTGTAACCGCATCTATCAGGACCATCGCCGGCAGCTCGCCGCCAGACAGGACATAGTCCCCAATCGACCACTCTTCATCGACATGAGCTTCAATAAAACGCTCGTCAATGCCTTCATAGCGACCGGCAATCAGGATCAAACTTTCCTCATTCGCCAGTTCGCGTACCGCCGCCTGTTTCAGCTGACGGCCTTGAGGGGACAGGTAAATTACCTTCGCCTTCTCCCCGGCAGCTGCCTTGGCCTGAACCAACGCGTCTTCCAGGGGCTTGATCTTCATCACCATGCCCGGGCCACCGCCAAATGGGCGATCGTCCACAGTGTGATGTCGATCCGTCGTGTAGTCTCGCGGGTTCCAACAAGTGAGCTGCAACAGCCCCTGTTTCACCGCCCGACTGGTGATGCCGTACTCGCTGATGGCGGAAAACATCTCGGGAAACAAACTGATCACTTCAATGCGCAAATTAGCCACGCTTAGAAGTCCGCGTCCCATTCCACCTTCATCTCGCCCGCTGCCAAGTCGACGGCCAACACGCATTGCTCGGTATAGGGCAATAGGCGTTCACGGTCATCCAGGCTGCCAGCGCAAGGCTTGACCACCATTACATCATTGGCGCCGGTTTCCAGAAGATGATCGATTTTCCCCAGCAATTGCCCGAGTTGATCAATAACCTTCAGACCTTCCAGCTGGTACCAGTAGTACTCGCCGTCGGTCAATTCAGGGAACAGGTTGCGCGGCACGCAGATCTCATAACCGGCCAGAAGACGAGCTTCTTCACGATCATCAAGACCCTTGAGCTTTGCGACCAGGAACTTGTCGCTCCCGCGTCCACTGACCAGCTCGACCTGTTTCACACTCCCTTCGCGCTTGAGCGTCCAGGTTTTGTACTGCAACAGGTTTTCAGTCGGATCAGTAAAGGAATACACCTTCACTTCGCCGCGAACGCCATGAACAGAATAAATCTTGCCGATAACGATCAAATCATCAGCAACAGCTGGCGTCGCGTTCATATTGCTCAGGCTGCGGCCTTAGCCGAGTCCTTCAACAGTTTTGCAACGCGCTCGGATGGCTGTGCGCCAACGCTCAGCCAGTAGGCTACGCGCTCTTGGTTCACGGACAGACGAACTTCTTGACCACGAGCAACAGGGTTGAAGAAACCAACCTGTTCCTTGTGCGAACCGTCACGCGGGTTGCGGCTGTCGGTTACGGTCAAGTGGTAAAACGGGCGCTTTTTGGAGCCGCCAAGGGCAAGACGGATTGTTAGCATGTGAACATCGTTCCTGTAGTCGGTGCTGCAAATCTAAATGCACAGCGGGCATAGGTGCCCGAAAGGCCGCATATTCTAAGGAATATCCGGACTTTTGCAAATGTCTTTTTCTGGCGCCTATCAGCGTGCCATTCAGATCTGCTATAGAGCCGTCGGTTAAAACGGCGAGTCAGCGCCCGCCAACGGCGGGTTTGCTGGAGATCCCACATCCCTGTGGGTCGGAGCGGGAGCTGGGCTCCCACTCGAATACTTTACATTTTAGGCATGCCGCCGCCGGGCAACATACCACCCATGCCGCGCATCATCTTGGCCATACCGCCCTTGGCGGAGAACTTCTTCATCATCTTCTGCATCTGCTTGTGCTGCTTGATCAAGCGACCGATGTCCTGCACCTGGGTGCCGGAACCCATGGCGATCCGGCGTTTGCGCGAACCGCTGATCAGCTCAGGGTCGCGGCGCTCGGCCGGGGTCATGGAATTGATGATGGCTTCCATCTGCTTGAACTGTTTCTCTGCCGCGCCCTGGGCGTTGCCCATTTGCGCCAGGTTCACACCGCCGATGTTGGGCAGCTTGTCCATCAGGCCGCCGAGGCCGCCCATGTTCTTCATCTGTTGCAGCTGGTCGCGGAAGTCTTCGAGATCGAAGCCCTTGCCCTTCTTCAGCTTCTTGGCCAGTTTGTCGGCCTTGTCCTTGTCGAGCGTGGCTTCGGCCTGCTCGATCAGGCTGAGCACGTCACCCATGCCGAGGATGCGCGAGGCGATACGCTCAGGGTGGAACGGCTCGAGCGCTTCGCTCTTCTCGCCCATACCGATGAACTTGATCGGCTTGCCAGTAATGGCACGTACCGACAGCGCGGCACCGCCACGGGCGTCGCCGTCGACCTTGGTGAGGATCACGCCGGTCAGCGGCAGTGCGTCACCAAAAGCCTTGGCGGTGTTGGCCGCATCCTGGCCGGTCATGGCGTCGACCACGAACAGGGTCTCGACCGGGTTGATCGCGGCATGCAGCGCCTTGATCTCGCCCATCATCTCTTCGTCGATGTGCAGGCGACCGGCGGTATCGACGATGACCACGTCGATGAACTTGAGCTTGGCTTCTTTAATAGCCGCGTTGGCGATGTCGACCGGCTTCTGGCTCAGGTCGGACGGGAAGAAGGTCACGCCCACTTCGCCCGCGAGCATTTCCAACTGCTTGATGGCCGCCGGACGGTACACGTCGGCCGATACCACCATCACGGATTTCTTCTTGCGCTCTTTAAGGAAGCGCGCCAGTTTGCCGGCGGTGGTGGTTTTACCCGCACCTTGCAGGCCCGCCATCAGCACGACGGCTGGCGGCACGGCACTGAGGTTCAAGTCTTCGTTGGCCGCGCCCATCAGGCTCTCGAGTTCGGCCTGGACGATCTTCACAAAGGCCTGGCCCGGGGTCAGGCTGCGGGACACTTCGGTGCCGACCGCACGCTCCTTGACCGAGTTGACGAAGTCCTTCACCACTGGCAAGGCCACGTCGGCTTCCAGCAACGCCATGCGCACTTCACGCAGGGTGTCTTTAATATTGTCCTCGGTCAGCTTGGCCTTGCCGGTAACGTGGCGCAGCGTCTGCGAGAGACGGTCAGTCAAGTTTTCAAACATGCGCGATCCTTTCAGGCCCTACTCATCGAAATGCAGGTAGACCGAGGTAATGGCGGCCCAGGCTCTGGCAAATCGCTATTAATCACAGCGCTCGGCGAGCCTGCGGCATGGGCAGGTCGCGGATTATAGCGAAGACTGCGCCCATGCACACCCGCTGTCTGGCCCGGGAGTCTTTCTTGCAGCGCAGGTGTGTGCCAAACTCAACGCCTTTCGGGCTTGCCTACCAGGATTTATGCTCCCCTTGTCACCCAGTTTGCTACCCAGCCTCGCCGCCGCCATTTTATATGCCGCTGCGACTCTCTATCAGGGCACTCGTCTGGCCCAAGGCACCAAAGCGGACAAACGTCTGCTCGTCGGCCTTGGCGTGCTGGCTCTGCTGGCCCATGCCGCCAGCCTGTTCACCCACCTGATGACCCCGGTCGGCCTGGGCCTGGACTTTTTCAGCGCCGCCAGCCTGATCGCCGCGGCCGTCATCGCGCTGACGCTGCTGGCCTGCTACCGGATTCCGGTGGAGAACCTGCTGGTGCTGCTATTCCCCCTGGGAATGCTCACGGTGCTGCTGGCGCAGTTCACCCCCACCGGCACCGTACAGGTGATCGACGAGGAGCCGGGCATCCTCGCCCACATCCTGCTGTCGATCCTCGCCTACGGCATGTTCACCATCGCGGTGTTCCAGGCCCTGCTCCTGCTGCTGCAGGATCACCAGCTCAAGCACAAGCATCCGTCCGGGCTGATCAAGAACTTCCCGCCGCTGCAAACCATGGAAAGCCTGCTGTTCGGGTTCCTGTGGGCCGGCTGGACCCTGCTGTCGCTGTCGCTGATCTCCGGCTGGCTGTTCGTCGAAAACCTGTTTGCCCAGCACCTGGTCCATAAAACCTTGCTGGCGTGCCTGGCCTGGGTCGTGTTCAGCGTGCTGCTGTGGGGACGCAACCGCCTCGGCTGGCGTGGGCACAAGGCCATCCGCTGGACCCTGGCCGGTTTCTGCCTGTTGATGCTGGCCTATTTCGGCAGCAAGCTGGTTCGCGAATACATCCTGCATATCTGACGGGCAGTGATCATGGACAACTTGCCCTTAGGGCCGATGCTCGCCGTAATTGCCCTGCTGATTCTATGGGCAGCACTGTTTACCGCCATTGAAGCCGCGCAACAACACCTGCTGGCGCTACGCCCTGGCACACGCCAGGGCGACAAGGCGGCCGCACGCCTGAGCTTCCCGCGCCATAGCCTGATCCTGTGCAACAGCCTGTGCCGCGCCGCCGTGGTGATTCTCTGCACCCTGCTGGCGATCTATGCCTGGGCAGAGAACGGGCCCTGGCTAGGCTGGCTGATTTCCTGCGCAGGGCTGCTGGTGCTGGCCGACTACCTGCCTCGCACCCTGGCTACCCGTCACCCCCAAGCAGTGCTGGGCTTTGGCAATACATTGCTGGGCGTGCCGCTGAAAATCCTTTACCCGCTGGCCTGGCTGCTCAATGGCATCAGCCAGCTGTTATTGCGCCCGTTTGCGCGCAAATCCGGCGTGGTGAAAAACAGCGACGAGCCCCTGCCCGACCATGATGACGACCCACAGCCCGACACCGACGCCGACCGCATTCCCGGCCTGCCCGGTATCCATGCCCTGGACAACATCACGGTCAACGACATCCTGGTGCCGCGCAGCGAAGTGGACGGCATCAACCTTGATGAGTCGATAGAAGACATCATCGAACAGTTGCGCACCTCGCCGCGCACCCGCCTGCCCGTGTTCCACAGCGACATCAACCAGGTGCAGGCCGTGCTCAATACCCGGCAGATCCAACACCTGCTGCCCGACGCCAGCCTGACCAAAGAGGCCCTGCTCGCCGCCTGCCACGAGCCTTACTTCGTGCCGGAAAGCACGCCGTTGCAGCTGCAACTGCTGAATTTCCACAAACAGCAGCGGCGCCTGGGCATGGTGGTGGACGAGTATGGTGAAGTGCTGGGCATCGTCACCCTGGAAGATATTCTGGAAGAGATCGTCGGCGAGTTCGAAAGCGATCAGGCGCTGGATAACCCGCATATCGAAGCCCAGCCCGATGGTCGCTACATCATCGACGGTGCTGCCTCGATCCGTGAACTGAACAAGAGCCTGGGCTGGCACCTGCCCAGCGACGGCCCCAAGACCCTCAACGGCCTGGTGACCGAGGCGCTGGAAACCATTCCCGATTGCGCGGTATGCCTGAAAGTCGGCCGCTATCGCCTGGAAATCCTCGAGACCGAGGACAACCGGGTGAGCAAGGTGTTGATCTGGCATACCAGCCGTGTGCCGGTGGCCGCCTGACCTCAGCAGGCTCAACCCGGTCAATGTGGGAGCTGGCTTGCCTGCGATGCAGGCGTCTCGGTCCTTCAGTCGAACCGAGGTGATGCTATCGCAGGCAAGCCAGCTCCCACATTGATCCAGTTCCAGGCCATAGATCCTCACCAGCCCCTTGTTGGATCCTTAGCCCCCTTCCTATAATCCCTGCGGCTTACCCAAGCCCCGCCCGACCGCGTGCTATCCGCACCCAGCGTGTCCTGGCACCGCCTTACCATGTCCGACCGGTGTTTGCTCCCATCCCGAGCCGCCCCGCGCACAGCCCTGATCCATGGGTGTTCGACCAATAATAATCCGCGTCCAAACGCGCAATAACCGTCAGGGATAACGTCATGAGCACCACCTACCAAGAGGCTGCGAGCGCCGCACCTGCCAACTCGACCGCCCGCGTCGCCACCGCGAGCATCGTCGGCACCGCCATTGAGTTCTACGATTTCTACATCTACGCCACGGCTGCCGCCCTGGTGATCGGCCCGGTGTTCTTCCCACAGACCTCCGGCACCGCGCAGATGCTGGCGTCGTTCCTGACCTTCGGCATCGCCTTTATCGCCCGCCCGTTGGGGTCGGCGTTGTTCGGCCACTTCGGCGACCGTATCGGCCGTAAATCAACCCTGGTGGCTTCGCTGCTACTGATGGGTGTATGTACCACCTTGATCGGCTTGCTGCCGGGCTACGACAGCATCGGTGCCTGGGCGCCGATTCTCTTGTGTGTCTTGCGTTTCGGCCAAGGCCTCGGCCTGGGTGGGGAATGGGGCGGCGCGGCCTTGCTGGCGACCGAGAATGCCCCCAAGGGCAAGCGCGCCTGGTTCGGCATGTTCCCGCAACTGGGCCCGTCGATAGGCTTCCTGGCGGCCAACGGCTTGTTCCTGATTTTGGCCATGAGCCTGAATGACGAGCAATTTCGCAGCTGGGGCTGGCGCATTCCGTTTATCCTCAGCGCCGCACTGGTGATGGTGGGCCTGTATGCACGCCTCAAGTTGCATGAGACGCCGGTGTTCGCCAATGCAGTGGCCAAGGAAAAACCAGTGAAAGTGCCGCTGGTGGAACTGTTCAGCCAGCATTGGCTGCCGGTACTGCTGGGCGCCGCGTCGATGGTGGTGTGCTATGCGCTGTTCTATATCACCACGGCGTTTTCGTTGAGCTACGGCGTTTCCACCTTGGGCTACAGCCGTGAAACCTTCCTCGGCCTGCTGTGTTTCGCGGTGCTGTTCATGGGGCTGGCGACACCGCTGGCCGCCCTGGCCAGTGATCGCTACGGGCGCAAGCCGGTGCTGATTGTCGGCGCGGTCCTGGCGATTCTGTCGGGCTTTACCATGGAGCCGCTGCTGACCCATGGCTCGACCTGGGCCGTGGCGCTGTTTCTGTCGTTGGAGCTGTTTTTGATGGGCGTGACCTTCGCACCGATGGGCGCCCTGCTGCCGGAATTGTTCCCGACCCGCGTGCGTTATACCGGCGCATCGGCCGCCTATAACTTGGGTGGGATCGTGGGGGCCTCGGCGGCGCCGTTCTTCGCGACCAAGCTGGTGGCGATGGGTGGTTTGAGTTATGTCGGAGGATATGTATCGGCGGCCGCGTTGCTGAGTTTGATTGCGGTGCTGTGCCTGAAAGAGACGCGGGATAACGACTTGAACAAGGTCGCCTGATAGACCGCTATCGCAGGCAAGCCAGCTCCCACATTAGAAAGCACTCACATCAAAATATGTGAACCCAATCAAATGTGGGAGCTGGCTTGCCTGCGATAGACGCGACGGGGTTTTAGAGCTCTACAACAACTGCTTGGGAAGCACGGGTCGCCTTGGCCCGAGCCGCTTCAATCGACTCATCCCGCGCCAGTGCCACGCCCATGCGACGCTGGCCGTTCACTTCAGGTTTGCCAAACAGACGCAACGCTGTATCCGGCTCGCTCAGCGCGGCGCCGAGGTTGGCGAATGCAGTCTGGGTGGATTGCCCTTCCACCAGGATCACCGCCGACGCCGAAGGCCCGAACTGACGGATCAATGGGATCGGCAGGCCGAGAATGGCGCGCGCGTGCAAGGCAAACTGCGACAGATCCTGGGAAATCAGGGTCACCAGGCCAGTGTCATGGGGGCGCGGCGACACTTCGCTGAACCACACTTGATCGCCCTTGATGAACAATTCCACGCCAAACAAGCCACGGCCACCCAAGGCTTCGGTCACGGCTTTGGCAACACGCTCGGACTCTGCCAGGGCAATCGGGCTCATGGCCTGCGGCTGCCAGGACTCCTGATAGTCGCCCTTCTCCTGGCGATGGCCCACCGGCGCGCAGAACGTGGTACCGCCGATGTGGCGCACGGTCAGCAGGGTGATTTCGTAGTCGAAGTCGATAAAGCCTTCGATGATCACCCGGCCCTTGCCGGCACGCCCGCCTTCCTGGGCGTAATCCCAGGCTTTCTGCACGTCATCGGCGCTGCGCAACAGGCTCTGGCCCTTGCCCGACGAACTCATCACCGGCTTGACCACGCAAGGGAAACCCAGGTCCTGGACGGCCTTGCTGTAGTCTTCGAAGGTATCGGCGAAGTGGTACGGCGAGGTCGGCAGGTCCAGTTCTTCGGCGGCCAGGCGACGAATGCCTTCACGGTTCATGGTCAGCGAAGTGGCACGGGCGGTCGGGATGACGGTAAAGCCTTCGGCCTCCAGTTCCACCAGGGTGGCGGTGGCGATGGCTTCGATTTCCGGCACGATAAAGTGCGGCTTCTCCGCCTCGATGACCGCACGCAGCGCCGCGCCGTCGAGCATGCTGATCACATGGCTACGGTGCGCCACCTGCATGGCCGGCGCGTTGGCGTAGCGATCCACGGCAATCACTTCAACGCCCAGGCGTTGCAGTTCGATTACCACTTCCTTGCCCAGCTCACCGCAGCCACACAGCAAAACGCGGGTCGCGGTTGGCGACAATGGAGTTCCGATTCGGGTCATCTCAGGTCCTCAGGGGAGCGGATCATGGGGAAGAAAGGCGGGCATTTTACATGAACTGTAAAAATTGGCCTCAGTTGGCGACAGCCCGCCGGCGAATACGCCAGGCCATGATCAGCCAGACCACGGTGACACCCGCGAACTTGGACACCAACGCCGTGCCCGCCACCGCCGGCGTCAGTGCGCCGATCAGGCCGAAAAAGATAAAGGTATCGAGGGGAATGCTCAGCGCCGAACTTATCCACAGGCGGTCATGCAGCGGGCGCTTGGTGATGCTGAACACCAGCCAGTCGATGCACTCGGACACGGCGAACGCCGTAGCGCTGGCCAGGGCGATGGACGGGTCGGAGGTGATATAGGAGAGCACCAGCGCCGCGAGCATGGCGATGATTGCGCCATGGCCGAAGCGGGTTTGCACCATGTCGCGCAGGATAAATACCAGGCCACCCCAGGCGGACCAGATGACGTCCAGGTGCGGGGCGGTGGAAAAGGCGAAGTTGATCAGCACGACGCTGCTGATGTAGGCGATCAGGAAAAACATGGAGGATGGACCTGTGGGCAATGCCGCACAGGGTACACAATTACAAGGAGGTCGTCTGGCAGGGCCTCATCGCAGCATAGGTATCTACACAACTTCGGCACGACGCTAAATCTGTGGCGAGGGAGCTTGCTCCCGTGACGGCCTGGCAGCCGACACAGATATAACTGATGCCCTGCGATCCAATGTGGGAGCTGGCTTGCCTGCGAAGACGGCCTGACAGTCAACACAGTTGGACCGTGTACATATCCATTCCTGCGGTAACGGCCACTTAGGGTTCCGCCCTGACGGCGGCTCACTTTGCAAAAGCGGCAAAGTAAGCAAAACGCTCTTGCCCCACCACTCGGCACCTCGCTTAGGCTCGGTGTGCCCGTAATCCGCCAGTGATTTGGGGGGCCGCCGCCCCGCGCCATCCATGGCGCGGGGCGGCTAAACCGGCATCCCTGCCGGTTTACCCCCCAAATCCCTGTCGAATTCCGGCCAGCGTGGTTTAACGGGGCGCCTAAGATCAAAAGCAGATCAAGATCAAGAGCGGCTCGCTTCGCATCGTGGTTACCGTTGAGCTAACAGAGTTATGTAGATACCTATGCTCATCGCAGGCAAGCCAGCTCCCACATTTGAAGGTACTCACACATCAAGGGTGGGAGCTGGCTTGCCTGCTATAAGGCCTGTCAGGCGCCAGATTTCCCAGGGGTCATCCACACCATCCCACTCGCCACCGCCCGCTCATGGCACAACCCCAGCACCACCCGGCGCTCGGCGTTGTCCATGCGGCTCCAGCGCGTAATCTCATCCACATTGCGCTGGCAGCCGGTGCAGATATCGTCATCATCCAGCGCACAAATGCTGACGCAGGGCGAGGCGACCGGTCGTTCAATCGTGCTCATTCCTGCTGCTCAGCCAGGTCACGGGCATAACGCTGCGAGTTATGCACATAGTGCGCGGCGCTGGCTTCGAGCATGCGCTTTTGCGCCTCGGTCAGCTCACGCACCACTTTGCCTGGCGAGCCCATGACCAGCGAGCCATCGGGAATTTCCTTGCCCTCACCGATCAGCGAGTTGGCGCCGATGATGCAGTGCTTGCCGATCTTGGCGCCATTGAGGATCACTGCGTTGATGCCGATCAAGCTGTAATCGTCGACGGTGCAGCCGTGCAGCATCGCGTTATGACCAATGGTCACGCCGGTGCCGAGGGTCAGCGGGTAACCCATGTCGGTGTGCATCACGCTGCCGTCCTGCACGTTGCTGTTCTTGCCGATCAGGATCAGCTCGTTATCGCCACGCAACACCGCGTTGAACCAGACGTTGGCGCCCTCCTCCAGCTTGACCTTGCCCACCAGCGTGGCATTCGGTGCAACCCAACTGTGGGGATGGGTCTCGACGCGGGCGTCGCCCAGGCGGTATTTCATGGTTTTTCCTCACGGCATGCCATTTGAACGATGGCTTATAGATTGATGAAGCTCTTGGGCGGCTGGTGCAGGCTGATTTTGGCATCGTCATAGAGCAGGTTGATCAGCTCGACGATCATGATCGCTGTCAGCCCCCAGATTTTGTATTCGCCGAACCTGTAGCTTGGCACGTACCAACTACGGCCCTGGTAATCAATGCGGTGGGTATGTTCGCGCGGGTCCTGTCGGAAAAAGTCCAAAGGCACACTGAAAACGGCGGCAATCTCGGCGTCGTTGGCCAGGTATTCGACGTAATCGGGGATCACGCCCACATACGGCGTTACGCGGATGCCGTGCAGGGAAATCAGCGGGCTCAACGGGCCGATGACTTCAACCAGCCCCGGCGGCAGGCCGATTTCTTCTTCGGCTTCGCGCAAGGCGGTAAAGATCAGGTCCGGGTCTTCGGGGTCGCGGCGCCCGCCGGGAAAGGCCACTTCGCCACCGTGGGTCGACAGGCCGCTGGCGCGCAGGGTCAGGATCAGCTCGGGTTCGTCACTGCGGGTAACCGGCACCAGCACCGCAGCCTCGGGGAAACGCCCGTCGGTTTCCAGGGTGTGGGGGGTGTGGTTGCTTACCCGGCGAAGTAGCTCGTCCAGCATGAGTCATCTCGGTCTGTTGGCTACCTTGCATCATGCACCAAAGCGTGCGAGCGCCCAACCCCAAAACCGCAGCGCTGTCGCGAAACGACAACTTGCAGGAACGCCCGGCACCGAGCCAAGATGTGCCCATTGTCCAGGAACCCCAGCATGAATTTCTGCAGCCAGTGCGGCAAACCGGTAACCCAACGCATTCCCGAAGGCGACGCACGCCTGCGCTATGTATGCGACCACTGCTCGACCATTCATTACCAGAATCCCAATATCGTCGCCGGTACCGTGCCGGTATGGGGCGACCAAGTGCTGCTGTGCCGCCGCGCCATCGAGCCACGCCTGGGTTACTGGACCCTGCCCGCAGGCTTTATGGAAAACGGCGAAACCGTCGAGCAGGCCGCCATGCGTGAAACCCTGGAGGAAGCCTGCGCCCGGGTGCGCAACCTGAGCCTCTATACCCTGATCAACGTGCCGCACATCAGCCAGGTGCATGTCTTCTACCGCGCCGAACTGATCGACCTGGACTTCGCCGCTGGCCAGGAGAGCCTGGAAGTGAGGCTGTTCGACGAAGCCGATATCCCTTGGTCCGAGCTGGCTTTCCGCACGGTCGGGCGTACCTTAGAATGTTTCTTCGCTGACCGTCGCCAACAGGCGTACCCGGTACGTAGCGAATCTGTGCCACCGCTGTCCAAGCCCGCCCAATAACAAGCCGGCCAATGTCGCCAAAGGGATACCGTTTCAATGCGTTGGTTGCTTGCTCTGATCTGCCTGTCGTTCGCCACGCTGTCCCCGGCCTCCACGGTGCAAACCCTTGGTGGTAAAACGGTCGAGAAAGTCCTGGTGCTCAAGTCCGCCCACCAGTTGCAGCTGATCAACGACGGCAAGCCGTTCAAGACCTATCGCATTTCCCTGGGCAAGAACCCCAAGGGCCACAAGCTGATCGAAGGTGACCGCCGCACGCCCGAAGGCCTCTACTGGATCGACTGGCGCAAGACCAGCGACCGCTTCAACCTGGCCATGCACATCTCCTATCCCAATATCAGCGACGCCGCCCGTGCCCGCCGCGAAGGCGTAAAGCCGGGCAGCATGATCATGATCCACGGCACCCCCGACACCGAAGACTACCCGGAACAGTGGTTCCACACCCTGGACTGGACCGACGGCTGCATCGGCATGCGCAATGTGGATATGCGCGAAGTGTGGAACCTGGTCAAAGACGGCACCCTCATCGAGATTCGGCCGTAATCGCGTGCCGTTCGTAAAATAATTCGAAAATAATTCCTGCCCCAGGCAGCACCCGCCGGTGAATACCAGTTCACCGCGCGGGACCCTGCACTTGTGCGCGCAATAAAGACCTCTCTAATACCACTTGATACCAAGCCCCATTAAAGCGCCCTAAAACCGGGATTTGCACCGTTTTGGTAGCATTGACATGGTATTTAAGTGGTATTAGTTTTCGGCCATTACCGGGCGACAACACTCCAATAACGCATCGGAAACCTGACAGATGAATCCCATCCTGGCCCTGCGCCCCGACGACAAGCAGTCCACGCCGCTGTACCTGCAACTGGCCCGCAGCCTTGAAGCAGCAATCCATGCCGGCCAGTGGAAATCCGAGCAGGCCCTGCCTTCGGAACGCGCCCTCAGCGAGCAGTTGAGCATCTCGCGGGTCACCGCCCGTAAAGCGCTGGAAGTGTTGCTGGCTCAAGGGCTGATCCGTCGCAGCCAAGGCTCCGGCACTTTCATTACGCCGCGCCTGGAACAACCCTTGTCGCGCCTGTCGGGGTTCAGCGAGATGCTGCGGCTCAAGGGGTTTGTGCCCACGTCCCAGTGGCTGGAGCGCGACATCACCCCGCCAACCCATGAAGAACTGATCCGCCTGGGCCTCTCGCCCACCGACAAAGTGGCGCGCCTCAAGCGCCTGCGCAAAGCCGACGACACGGTGATGGCGATTGAAATGACCGCCATGCCGGCCTCGGTGCTGCCCCATCCCCAGGCCATCGGCAATTCGTTGTACGAATACTTGGAAAGCATCGGCAAGCCCATCGTGCGCGCCTTGCAGCATATCCAGGCGATCAATGCCTCGGATGAGTTCGCCGCGCTGGTCGGCATCGCCCCCGGCACCGCCATGCTGCTGATGACCCGCGTGGGCTACACCGCCGACAACACGCCGATTGAGATCACCGACACCTATTGCCGCAACGACTACTACGACTTCGTCGCAGAGCTGCGCCGCCATGACTACTCCGCCTGAATGCGAACTTAGAGAACTGCCCATGACTGAAGACAATATCCTCACGCCCAGCGGCTGGATGCGTGGTCGCCTGGTGCATGAGCACGGCAAGGTTGTCGCCATTGACGGCACGCCGTGCGACCCGGCCGACAACGACCTGCCCTACCTGTTGCCGGGCTTTATAGACCTGCACGTACACGGCGGTGGCGGCGCGGACATCATGGAAGGTGCGGGTGCCTTCGAGACTATCACCCGTACCCACGTACGTTTCGGCACCACCTCGCTGCTGGCCACCACCATGACGGCACCGGTGGAAGAAATCTCCCGCGTGCTCGGTGAACTGGGCAGTTTCTGGGAACAACGCCCCGTGGGCAGTGCGCGGGTGCTGGGCGTGCATTTGGAAGGGCCCTACATTAACCCCGGCAAACTCGGCGCCCAACCCAACTTCGCCCACACCGCGTTGATGCAGGAAGTGGAAGCCTACCTGCGCCTGGCGCCGATCCGGGTGATCACCATCGCCCCGGAAATCGCCGGCCACGACGGCCTGATTCGCGCCCTCAGCCAACGCGGCGTGCGCATGCAGATCGGCCATACCCTGGGCAGCTATGAAGAAGGCGTTGCCGCCCTGGCCGCTGGCGCCACCAGTTTCACCCATTTGTACAACGCCATGAGCCCGCTGCATCACCGCGAACCCGGCATCGTCGGCGCCGCGCTGGCCCACGCCCAGTACGCCGAGTTGATCCCGGACTTGCTGCATGTGCACCCCGGCGCCATGCGCGTGGCGTTGCGCTCGATCCCGTGCCTGTACTGCGTGACCGATTCCACCGCCGCCGCCGGTATGCCCGATGGCGAATACAAGCTGGGCAGCCACACCGTGACCAAATGCCTGGGCGGCGTGCGCCTGGCCGACGGCACCCTGGCCGGCAGCACCCTGACCATGGACCAGGCGCTGCGCAACCTGGTGAAAATCGGCCTGCCCATCAGCGAAGCCTCACAACGCCTGTCGCAATTTCCTGCGGACTACCTGGGCCTGGAAGAACGCGGCCGCCTGCAACCGGGCAGCTTTGCCGACTGCGTGCGTCTGGACCGCTCCCTGACACTCACCGACGTAATGGTCGAAGGAGAAACCATTGACTTCAAAAATGCTTGAAGAGGCCCTTGCCTCCTGCGACGCCGTCGCGGCCCAACTGCAACGCCTGGACCCGATGCTGGAAGAAGTCGCCGGCCGCCTGCGCCGCCAGCCGCCGCAAGTGGCGATGACCATCGCCCGCGGCAGCTCCGACCACGCCGCCAGTTACTTCGCCTACCTGGCCATGCAACACGTGGGCATTCCGGTGGCGTCGCTGCCGATGTCAGTGGTGACCCTGTTGCAGGCGCCGATGAAAGTCAGCGGCCAGGTGGCGTTTGGTTTCTCCCAATCGGGGCAGAGCCCGGACTTGGTCAACAGTCTGCGCTTGTTGCGCAAGCGTGGTGCCTTGAGCATCTCTCTGGTCAATGCCGAAGACTCACCGCTGGAAGCCGCGTGTGAATTTCATGTGCCGCTGTGCGCCGGGCCGGAACTCAGTGTGGCCGCCACCAAGAGCTTTATCGCCACCCTCAGCGCCAGTGTGCAGTTGATCGGCCACTGGAATCAAGAAGCCGACTTGCTGCAAGCCTGTCAGGCCTTGCCCGAGGGCCTGCGTGACGCCGCCAGACAGGATTGGCGCCTGGCCGTCGACGCCCTCAAAGGCAGCCAGCGCTTGATGGTGATCGGCCGTGGCGCCGGGTTTGCCATCGCCCAGGAAGCCGCGCTCAAGCTCAAGGAAACCTCGGCGATCCAGGCCGAAGCCTTCAGCAGCGCCGAAGTGCGCCACGGGCCGATGGCCTTGATCGACGAAAACTACCCCCTACTGGTGTTCGCCCCACGCGGCGCCGAGCAGGCCGGCCTGTTGAGCCTGGCCGCCGATATGCGCCAACGCGGTGCTCGCGTGTTGCTGGCTGCGCCGGACGATATCGCCGAACGCGACCTGACGCTGAGCCGCGCCGAACACCCGAGCCTGGACCCGATCCTGGCGATCCAGAGCTTCTACGTGATGGCCGCCGGCCTGGCGCAGGCACGGGGCATGGACCCGGACCAGCCGCGCCACCTGAGCAAAGTCACCCGCACGCACTAAAGCGGCGTTTTCCTGATGAGTACCGTGCCCATGCCCAACAACAATAATCCATTGACCTTCAGCGCCCCCTTGAGTGGGCCGGTGCTGGCCCTGAACCGCGTCCCCGACGAAGTGTTCGCCAGCGGCGCCATGGGCGACGGTATCGCTATCGACCCGTTGAACGATTGCCTGCAGGCACCCTGTGACGGCGTGATCATCCACGTCGCGCGCACCGGGCACGCCCTGACCATCCGCGCTGATAACGGTGCCGAAGTACTGATGCATGTGGGCATCGACACCGTGGAGCTCAATGGCGAAGGCTTTGCCTTGCTGGTGAAGGACGGCGCACGGGTGAGCGAGGGTCAGCCGTTAGTGCAGTTTGATCTGGACCGCATCGCGCGCCAGTGCAAGAGCCTGGTGAGCCTGATCATCCTGACCAACAGTGACCGCTTTGAGCTGACGCCCGTGGCGCTGAAGACGGTCAAGATCGGTGAGCCGTTGTTGCAGATTGCTGCGCGCACCACCGCCACCGCCCAAGCAGCTGTGGATAACTCCAGCTTCGAGGCCAGCGCCAGCGTACGCATTACCCATCGAGGCGGTTTGCATGCCCGCCCTGCCGCCCTGATCCGCAAGACCGCCCAGGGTTTCAGCAGCCAGTCGCACCTGCACTTCGCTGACAAATCGGCGTCGTGCGACAGCCTGATTGGCTTGATGGGCCTGGGCATCGGCGAAGGCGACGAAGTGCGGGTGAGTTGCCGTGGCCAAGACGCAGAGGCGGCGTTGCAAGGGCTGGTCGCAGCGCTATCCGTGGCGGTCAGCGAAGCCCATCACGCCCCGGTAGCCACTGCTGCGCCACGTCGCGCCAGTGTGGAAGCCGATGTACTGCAAGGCGTTTGTGCAGCGCCCGGCCTGGTGTGCGGGCCACTGTTCCGCCTGTCCGGCATCGAGCTGCCCGAAGACACCGGCGACCATAGCGCCGACGAACAACAGCAGCGCCTCGACACGGCACTGGAGCAGGTGCGTGACGAAATCCGTAGCACCCTCGACCATGCCCGCCAACGCAAGAATGTCGAGGAAGAAGACATCTTCGCCGCTCACCTTGCACTGCTCGAAGACCCGGCGCTGCTGGAAGCGGCCACCGACGCCATCGCCCACGGCAGCGCTGCCACTCACGCCTGGCGTGATGCGATCCAGGCCCAGTGCGCCGTGCTGTTGGCGTTGGGCAAGCCGTTGTTTGCCGAGCGCGCCAACGACCTGCGCGACCTGCAACAACGCGTATTGCGGGCCTTGCTGGGTGAGGCCTGGCACTTTGAGTTACCCGCCGGCTCGATTGTCAGCGCCCATGAACTGACCCCGTCAGACTTGCTGCAACTGAGTGAACAGCAGGCCGCCGGTATCTGCATGGCCGAAGGCGGCGCCACATCCCACGTCGCGATTCTTGCCCGAGGTAAAGGCTTGCCCTGCGTGGTCGCACTCGGTGCCGAGGTACTGGATGTGCCTCAGGGCCAACGCGTGGTGCTGGACGCCATCAATGGCCGCCTGGAACTGGCCCCTACCGATGCGCGCCATGCTGAAGTGCACCAGATACGCGACGCGCAAAAACTGCGTCGCCAGCAACAGCAGGCCCAGGCGCAACAACCGGCACGTACCCGCGACGGTGTGAGCATTGAAATCGCCGCCAATGTTGCTTCCAGCAGCGAGGCCCAGGTGGCGTTTGAAAACGGTGCCGATGGCGTCGGCCTGCTGCGCACCGAATTCCTTTTCGTCGACCGCCGTACCGCGCCGGATGAGCAGGAACAGCGCCAGGCTTATCAGGCCGTATTGGATGCCATGGGCGACAAGTCGGTGATCATCCGCACCATCGACGTGGGCGGCGACAAGCAGCTCGACTATTTGCCGCTGCCAATCGAGGCCAACCCGGTGTTGGGCCTGCGCGGTATTCGCATGGCCCAGGTGCGTCCGGAACTGCTCGACCAGCAACTGCGTGCCCTGTTGCTAGTCTCGCCGCTGGCGCGTTGCCGCATCCTGTTGCCGATGGTCAGCGAGGTGGATGAACTGCTGCAGATTCGCCAGCGCCTGGATGAACTGTGCGCCGAGTTGGGTTTGAGCCAGCGCCCCGAACTGGGGGTGATGATCGAAGTGCCCGCCGCTGCGCTGATGGCTGAACAGCTGGCCGAACATGCGGACTTTTTGTCCATCGGCACCAATGACCTGTCCCAGTACACCCTGGCCATGGACCGCGACCACGCAGGCCTGGCCGCGCGCGTCGATGCGCTGCACCCGGCCTTGCTGCGGCTGATCGCGCAAACCTGCGCCGGTGCGGCGAAACACGGGCGTTGGGTCGGCGTGTGCGGTGCGTTGGCCTCTGACCCGCTGGCCACGCCGGTACTGGTCGGCCTGGGCGTCACCGAGCTGTCGGTGAGCCCGCCGCAGATCGGAGAGATCAAGGACCGCGTTCGCCATCTGGACGCGGCGCAATGCCGGCATCTGAGCCAGGAACTGCTCAACCTGAGCAGCGCCAAGGCCGTTCGCCAAGCCTGTCAACACCACTGGCCGCTGAGCTGAAAACAACAAGAATAGGGAGACACGCCATGTACCAACACTTTATCGAAGGCCTGCAACGCCTGGGCCGCGCCTTGATGCTGCCGATCGCGATCCTGCCGATCGCCGGCTTGCTGCTGCGCCTGGGCGACACCGACTTGCTCAACATCGCGGTGATGCACGATGCCGGCCAGGCGATCTTCGCCAACCTGGCGCTGATCTTCGCCATCGGCATTGCCGTGGGGTTTGCCCGTGACAACAACGGCACTGCGGGCCTGGCCGGGGCGATTGGTTACCTGGTGATGATCTCCACGCTCAAGGTGATGGACACCACCATCAACATGGGCATGCTCGCCGGTATCGCCAGCGGCTTGATGGCCGGTGGGCTGTACAACCGCTTCAAGGACATCAAGTTGCCGGAGTACCTGGCGTTCTTCGGTGGGCGGCGGTTTGTGCCGATTGTCACCGGTTTCAGCGCGGTGGGCCTGGGTGTGATTTTCGGCCTGATCTGGCCGCCGATCCAGCACGGCATCAACAGCTTCGGCGTGCTGTTGATGGAAAGCGGCAGCCTCGGTGCATTCGTGTTTGGCGTGTTCAACCGCCTGCTGATCGTCACTGGCTTGCATCACATCCTTAACAACATGGCGTGGTTCGTGTTCGGCAGCTTCACCGACCCGGTAACCGGCGCGGTGGTCACGGGCGACCTGACCCGCTACTTTGCCGGCGACCCCAAAGGCGGCCAGTTCATGACCGGCATGTTCCCGGTGATGCTGTTCGGCTTGCCGGCTGCCTGCCTGGCGATGTACCGCAATGCGTTGCCTGAGCGGCGCAAAGTGATGGGCGGGATTTTCCTGTCGATGGCGCTGACCTCGTTCCTCACCGGGGTGACCGAGCCGATTGAATTTGCCTTCATGTTCCTGGCGCCCTTCCTGTACCTGATTCACGCACTGCTCACCGGCCTGTCGATGGCGGTCACCGACCTGCTGAATATCCACCTGGGCTTTACCTTCTCCGGTGGGTTTATCGACATGGTGCTGGGTTGGGGCAAGTCCACCAATGGCTGGTTGGTGGTACCGGTGGGCTTGGCTTACTCGGTGATCTACTACACGGTATTCAGCTACTGCATCCGCCGCTTCAACCTGAAGACGCCGGGCCGTGAAGACATCCAGGTGGTGCAGGCCGAAGCGATGAGTGATAACCAGCGGGCTACGGCTTATATCCAGGCGTTGGGCGGCGCCGAGAACTTACTGAGTGTGGGTGCTTGTACTACGCGGCTGCGCCTGGACATGGTGGATCGCAACAAGGCGGTGGATGCAGAGTTGAAAGCGCTGGGTGCCATGGCTGTGGTTCGGCCGGGTAACGGCGGCAGTTTGCAGGTAGTGGTCGGGCCGATGGCCGATAGCATTGCTGATGAAATCCGCTTGGCGATGCCGGGGTTTGTTGCCGCAGTGCCTGTAGCGGTTGCGCCTGTGAATAAGCCCGTGACGGTGAAGGTGCAGGAGGCCGAGAAATGGCTGAGCGCACTGGGTGGCCGAGGGAATGTACGGCATCTGGAAGCGGTGGCGATGACCCGGCTGCGGGTGGAATTGGGGGATGATTCGCGGTTGTCTGAGGCTCAGCTCACTGCGCTCGGTTGCCAGGGTGTGAGTCAGCTTGAGAGCGGTGTTTGGCACCTGTTGATGGGTGACAAGGCGTCGGGGTTGGGTGAAGCGTTGGAGCGGTTGGTGACTCGCCCGATCAACGCCTGATATCCCCTGTGGCGAGGGAGCTTGCTCCCGTTGGGCTGCGCAGCGGCCCCAAAAATCCTGGGAGCGCTTCGCACTCCAGCGGGAGCAAGCTCCCTCGCCACAGAGTGTGGTGTATTCAGTTACTGGCGGGTACTTCGTGTAGATCCAGTACTCGATCCACCATCAACTGAATGCCCTCCACTATCCGATGAATCCCTAGCACCGCATCACGGTGCGGGCCGTCGATTTCAAAAGCCAGATTACCCGCCAGTGCCTGTACGGATGCCAGGTCTTCGGAGGCGTTGGCGAGCAGGGTTTCGCTGTTCAGGCAGCTTAGGACGGTGAAGATTTGGTCGGTGGGCAGGGAGTCAGATGGGGGATTTGGGCTGTCTTTGATCATGGTAAACCTCTGGTGTGAAGTAAGAACTACCAGCATCACTTGCAGATGATGGGTGGCAGCTGTGTGCGGGCCTGCAAGACCGAGAGTCACCAGCAAGTCTCGGTAGACCCGAAGGTCTCCCGCACACAGCCGCCATAAATGGCGACCATGAAAAAGCGCCGCAATTATAAAGGCGCTTGTGACTAACTGGTGAGGTTTCGGCGGGCTTGCAGTCCCGGTCACTGAATTGGCAGCGACTCGAGAAGGTTAGTTGTGCGAGTTCCGACGGACAACCTGAAAGGCTTGTCGGAAATCTCCGAGAACTGAAGACATCGCAAACAGCAAAAACCCGGACTAAGCCGGGTTCTTTGATAGCTATCTATACCTAGGCAGACGCCGCACGCTGTTCGGCTTCATAGTGGCGGGTCTGAAAAGGCATCAAGGTCTGAACCTTCAAACCCAGCCCCTCACTTAATCCCCAGGACATTGCCAGTTCGTCACAACGACTGCGCAACGCAACAGCGCCTTGGGATTTCACGTATTGCTTTGAGGCTGAGAACAGTTCAAGCGCCTTCAACGCTTCCTTTACCCGACTATCGGTCGCACACGAAAAGCGTGTGAAGCGCTCAAGCAAATAGCCTGCGCGACGAAGCTCTACCTCACTGGAGTGCTCCTGAATGAACGCCCTCACCTCGCCCACAAGATTCGTATCCGAATACCACACAGCTTTCGCTGCACTGACCAAGGCAGCATCATCAGCCTGATTCAAGGGGCTTTTGACCAGTGTGTCCAAGGCGGACGAGAGGACCGGACCGTTAAAGGGCTTCGCCATCTGCAGTCTCCAGATAATCGTGCAAGATATTGGTCAGTATGGATCTGGGTGGCTCTTTGTTGCCAACATACATATCAATCGCCTGCAATGCCAGCTGACGGAGCTCAGCGGTCACTATGAAGCCAGCCCTGAGCAACGCCATGATGTCATCTACATCCTGATCAGTGGCTCTGCCCAATTTGGAGATTGCAATGTCGATAGGCGCAGCTACATGAAGATGCAGCGCAGATTCAAGAGGAAACTCTTCCAGGGGAATACTTCGCTCCCAGTAGTCTTCGTGGAGCGGACCAAAGCTAGTGTTGTATTGGAGGTCATAGTTCAGCTCCATGACACGGCCAGACTGCTCATCGAAAAACTGTTCTGGAAACTCTGCAAGCAATGTTCGTAGGCGCAGCGTGTCCTGAGTATTTGCGCAATAAATCTCCGCATCCACGTCCGTGGACACACGGTGGTGGGTATATAAATGAACAGCACAACCACCGAATACAATGACCTGGACCGCGCCCGGACTGGCGCCTTCGAGCGTCAATTCCATTTCAATGGATCTGAACATTGAAATCAGAGCTTGCCCTAGCGCAGAGCTGGTATTGAGGCGAGGAACAACGAAATCTGGAATTTGCATATTGAATTTCAAACCGTACGCAAGATCATTGCTGGACGGGTCTTGAATTCAAGCCCCGATCACTGAGTTATCAGCGACCGATTGAGGCTAGGGAGACAGGTTCCGAGGGACAACCTGAAAGGCTTGTCGGAAAGTTCTGAGGCGCTTGCGCCGACGCCATCGCAGGCAAGCCAGCTCCCACATGAGATTGATGTATGGTCTGACAACTGGGCCAAATGTGGGAGCTGGCTTGCCTGCGATTGGCATTTACAACCAACAAAAAACCCGCTGACCAAACTGGCCCAGCGGGTTTCTTGTTTACACAATTAACGAATCAAAAATCCGCCAACTGCCACACCTCATACGCAGGTGTCTCATAGGGATGGCTGAGCTTCAACGCAGCCACAGCGGCCACGATCAATTCATCCGCCACCACCAACTCAACCTTCCACTCTTCAACTACTTGAACCTGGCCCACCTGCCCGATATACGGCTGACTGCCGTCCAACGCGCGGAATTGGCCCTGGCCCAGCACTTGCCAGGCGCAGCTGTCGTAGTCGCCGATGCGCCCGCCGCCGGCTGCGAAGACGGCGGTTTTCACCGTCTCCACATGGCTGTCGGGCACGAAGAAGGCGAGCTTGTACACGGCCTTAGTTCACCCACACGCGAGCGTTGCGGAACATGCGCATCCAGGCGCCGTCTTCGTTCCACTCTTCCGGGCGCCACGAGTTCTGCACGGCGCGGAACACGCGCTCCGGGTGCGGCATCATGATGGTCACGCGGCCGTCGCGGCTGGTAAGGCCGGTGATCCCGCGCGGCGAGCCGTTCGGGTTGGCCGGGTAGCTTTCGGTGACCTTGCCGTGGTTGTCGACGAAACGCAGGGCTACGGTGCCGGACAGGTCGGCTTCAAGCAGCGCTTCTTCGCTGCTGAATTCGGCGTGGCCTTCACCGTGGGCGATGGCGATTGGCATGCGCGAACCGGCCATGCCCTGCAGGAAGATCGAGTTGGACTCCTGCACCTGCACCATGGCGACACGGGCTTCGAACTGCTCGGAACGGTTACGCACAAAGTGCGGCCAGAACTCGCTGCCCGGGATCAGTTCGCTGAGGTTGGACATCATCTGGCAACCGTTGCACACACCCAGGGTGAAGCTGTCGTTGCGTTCGAAGAAGCCCTGGAACGCATCGCGGGCACGGCTGTTGAACAGGGCCGACTTGGCCCAGCCTTCACCGGCACCCAGCACGTCGCCGTAGGAGAAACCGCCGCAGGCCACCAGGCCTTTGAACTCATTGAGGTCAACGCGACCGGCGAGGATATCGCTCATGTGCACGTCGATCGCATTGAAGCCGGCGCGATCAAACGCCGCGGCCATTTCCACCTGGCCGTTGACGCCCTGCTCACGCAGTACGGCAACTTGTGGACGAATGCCCTTCTTGATGTAAGGCGCGGCGATGTCCTGGTTGACGTCGAAGCTGAGCATGGTGCTCAGGCCCGGGTTGTCTTCTTCCAGGATCACGTCGAATTCCTGCTCGGCGCAGTCGGCGTTGTCGCGCAGACGCTGGATCTGGTAGCTGGTCTCGGCCCACTGGCGTTGCAGCAAGCGGCGCTGACCGGTAAAGACCGTGTCGCCGTTGAAGGAGATATTGACTTCGCCGTTGTTGATCGGCTGGCCAATCACCGCCACGCACTCGGCCAGGCCAGCGGCGCTGAACTGCGCGAGCACGTCTGGGGTCGCGTCCTGGCGTACCTGGATCACTGCACCCAACTCTTCGTTGAACAGGATGCCGTTGATTTCGGCAGCATCCTCGGCAACGCTGTCGAGCACGATGTTCAGGCCGCAGTGACCGGCGAAGGCCATTTCGACAACGCTGGTCAGCAAACCACCGTCGGAACGGTCGTGGTAAGCCAGCAGATGGCCGTCGGCGTTGAGGCCCTGGATCACGGCAAAGAAGGCCTTGAGGTCTTCGGCGTCGTCGACGTCCGGAGCCTGTTTGCCGAGCTTGCCATGGGTTTGCGCCAGGATCGAAGCGCCCATGCGGTTCTGGCCACGGCCCAGGTCGATCAGGATCAGGTCGGTGGTACCCTTGTCCATGCGCAGTTGCGGGGTCAGGGTCTGGCGGATGTCAGTGACCGGCGCAAAACCGGTGACGATCAGCGACAGCGGCGAAGTGACGCTCTTGTCGGTGCCGTCTTCGTTCCAGCGGGTGGCCATGGACATGGAGTCCTTGCCCACCGGAATGGTGATACCCAGTTCCGGACACAGCTCCATGCCGACAGCTTTGACCGTGTCGTACAGGCGCGCATCTTCACCTGGGTGGCCGGCAGCGGACATCCAGTTGGCCGACAACTTGATGTCGGACAGCTTGCCGATACGCGAGGCCGCAATGTTGGTGAGGGTTTCACCAATGGCCATGCGGCCCGACGCCGGAGCGTCCAGCAGGGCCAGCGGTGTGCGCTCGCCCATGGCCATGGCTTCACCGGTGTACACGTCGAAGCTGGTGGCGGTGACGGCAACGTCGGCGACCGGCACCTGCCATGGACCGACCATTTGGTCACGGGCAACCAGGCCGGTGATGGTGCGGTCGCCGATGGTGATCAGGAAGCTTTTGCTCGCCACGGCCGGATGGTGCAGCACGCGTTCGATGCTGTTGGCCAGGTCCAGCGTGCTTGGGTCGAAATCATCGCCCAGCTCGCTTTCACGTACCGCCGAACGGTGCATGCGCGGGGCCTTGCCCAGCAGCACTTCCAATGGCATGTCCACCGGGCTGTTGCCGAAGTGGCTGTCGGTGACGGTCAGTTGCGGCTCGGCAGTAGCTTCGCCGACCACGGCAAACGGGCAACGCTCGCGTTCGCAGATGGCCTGGAAGCGTGCGAAGTCTTCAGGACCGACGGCCAGTACGTAGCGTTCCTGGGATTCGTTGCTCCAGATTTCGTGCGGGGCCATACCCGGCTCGTCGTTTGGAATGTTGCGCAGTTCGAAACGGCCACCACGGTCGCCATCGTTGACCAGTTCCGGAAAGGCGTTGGACAAACCGCCGGCGCCGACGTCGTGGATGAAGCTGATCGGGTTCTTGTCACCCAACTGCCAGCAACGGTCGATGACTTCCTGGCAGCGGCGCTCCATCTCAGGGTTTTCGCGCTGTACGGAAGCGAAGTCCAGGTCGGCCGAGCTGGTGCCGGTGGCCATGGAAGAGGCCGCACCGCCGCCCAGGCCGATCAGCATCGCCGGGCCGCCGAGCACGATCAGCTTGGAGCCGACCAGAATCTCGCCTTTCTTGACGTGCTCTTCACGGATGTTGCCCATACCGCCAGCCAACATGATCGGCTTGTGGTAGCCGCGCACTTCATCGCCACGCGGGGTGGTGATGGACTGCTCGAAGGTCCGGAAGTAGCCGGTGAGCGCCGGGCGCCCGAACTCGTTGTTGAACGCGGCGCCGCCCAACGGGCCTTCGATCATGATGTCCAGCGCGGTGACGATGCGCTCAGGCTTGCCGTACGGCACTTCCCACGGCTGTTCGAAGCCCGGGATCTGCAGGTTGGACACGGTGAACCCGGTGAGGCCCGCCTTGGGCTTGGCACCACGGCCGGTGGCGCCTTCGTCACGGATTTCGCCGCCCGAACCGGTGGCTGCGCCCGGGAACGGGGCAATCGCGGTCGGGTGGTTGTGGGTTTCAACCTTCATCAGGATGTGCACCGGCTCCTGCACCGCGCCGTACTGGCGGGTTTCCGGGTCCGGGAAGAAGCGACCGGCGACGGAGCCGACGATGACCGAGGCGTTGTCCTTATAAGCCGACAAAACGCCCTCACTGTGCATCACGTAGGTGTTCTTGATCATGCCGAACAGGCTTTTTTCCTGGCTTTGGCCGTCGATGTCCCAACTGGCGTTGAAGATCTTGTGACGGCAGTGCTCGGAGTTGGCCTGGGCGAACATCATCAGTTCGATGTCGTGAGGGTTGCGCTTCAAGCCGGTGAAGGCGTTGACCAGATAGTCGATCTCGTCTTCGGCCAGGGCCAGGCCCAGCTCGGTGTTGGCCTTCTCGAGGGCGGCACGGCCACCGCCCAGCACGTCGATCGCGGTGAGCGGCTTGGGTTCGGCGTGGCTGAACAGGCCGGCAGCCTGTTCCTGCTGGCTGACGATGATCTGGGTCATGCGGTCGTGCAGGCTGCTGGCGATCAGCTCGGCTTCGGCATCGCTGAACTGGCCAGCGACGTAAAAGGCGATCCCCCGCTCCAGGCGCTGGATTTTATCCAGGCCGCAGTTGCGGGCGATGTCGCTGGCCTTGCTCGACCAGGGCGAGATGGTGCCGAACCGTGGCAGAACCAGGAACAAGCGGCCAGTCGGCTCTTGAACGGGAACGCTTGGGCCGTACTTCAGAAGGCGTGCCAGCACTTGCTGTTCGTCGGCGGTCAAGACGCCGGTTACGTCGGCGAAGTGAGCAAATTCAGCGTACAGGCCTGTAACAGCTGGAACCTTCTGGCTCAGTTGCTCAAGGAGTTTGCTGTGGCGAAAGGCAGAAAGGGCAGGAGCGCCGCGCAGGATCAACATCTTCGGGACAGCCTCGGGAAGGGGTGTGCTTTGAGGCCGTGCATTCTAGCGTAAACCTTCGCCAACGGCACCCGAAACGCTACCGGTGGCCGCCGCCGAACGTCAGTTGGCACGCTTTGCCTGCGATCACGGCGTTATCCAGGGCATTGGGTGCAGTTATTTTAACCGTCACAATCGCTCGCCAAGCCCCGTTTCTGCGGGCTGCAGCACAGTTTTACGCTGGCTAGCAGACAAGTGCGCCGCTGTCGAGATATGGCGCCGTGAGCCGTTTGCGTATACTGCGCAGATGTTCTTCCCAACTGTTTCGCGCCTGCGATGCGTCAAATGGCTCATCGCCACCTTGCTCTTCCTGATGCTCAGTGCCTGTGTTGATAAACCCAGCACACTGGAGCGAATCAAGGAGGATGGCGTATTGCGGGTGGTCACTCGCAACAGTCCCGCTACGTATTTCCAGGATCGCAACGGCGAAACTGGCTTCGAATACGAACTGGTCAAGCGCTTTGCCGATGACCTGGGAGTGAAGCTGGAAATCGAGACGGCCGACAACCTCGACGACCTGTTCAGCCGGCTGGGCAAACCCAATGGCCCGGTACTCGCCGCCGCCGGCCTGGTGAGCAGCGACCAGCGCCAGCAGCAGGTGCGCTTCTCCCACCCGTACCTTGAAGTCACCCCGCAGATCATCTACCGCAACGGCCAATCGCGCCCCACCAACGCCGCCGACCTGGTGGGCAAGAAGATCATGGTGCTCAAGGGCAGCACGCACGCCGAACAACTGGCGGCGCTGAAAAAACAGAACCCGGCGATTGAGTACGAAGAATCCGACGCGGTGGAAGTGGTGGATTTGCTGCGCATGGTCGACGAAGGGCAAATCGACCTGACCCTGGTGGACTCCAACGAAGTCGCCATGAACCAGGTGTACTTCCCCAACGTGCGCGTGGCCTTCGACCTCGGCAATGCCAGCAATCAAAGCTGGGCCGTGGCGGCAGGCGACGACAACAGCCTGCTCAACGAAATCAACAGCTACCTGGACAAGGTCGAGAAGAACGGCACCTTGCAGCGTCTGAAGGACCGCTACTACGGGCACGTCGATGTCCTCGGCTATGTCGGCGCCTACACCTTTGCCCAGCACTTGCAACAACGCCTGCCCAAGTACGAGAAGCACTTTCGCGCCTATGCCAAGGCCGAGAAAGTCGATTGGCGGTTACTGGCAGCCATTGGCTATCAGGAATCGCTGTGGCAACCCACGGTCACGTCCAAGACCGGCGTGCGCGGCCTGATGATGCTGACTCAGAACACCGCGCAAGCCATGGGCGTGTCCAACCGCCTGGACCCCAAGCAGAGCATCATGGGCGGCGCCAAGTACCTGGCCCGGATCAAGGATGAGCTGGACGACAAGATCGCCGAGCCCGACCGCACCTGGTTCGCCCTCGCCGCCTACAACGTGGGCACCGGCCATCTGGACGACGCGCGCATCCTGGCGAAGAAAGAAGGCCTGAACCCGAACAAGTGGCTGGACGTGAAGAAGATGCTGCCACGCCTGTCGCAGAAGCAGTGGTACAGCAAGACCCGCTACGGCTACGCCCGCGGCGGCGAGCCGGTGCATTTTGTGGCGAACATCCGGCGTTACTACGACATCCTCACCTGGGTGACCCAGCCGCAGTTAGAGGGTAACCAGGTGGTGGAAGGCAACCTGCATGTGCCGGGCGTGGACAAGACCAAGCCACCGCAAGACACCCCTCAACTCTGATCACGACAGCCCGCACACTGCAAATCCCTGTGGGAGCCGGGCTTGCCCGCGATGGCGGCCTGACAGTCAAGGTATTCGGCGCCTGACACACCGCTATCGCGGGCAAGCCCGGCTCCCACATGGGATCATCGTCGCCTTATAGGCCGGTGAGCAGATGGACCACGCCGCCCGGCAGTACCATCACTGCGGGGACACCGGCAGCCTTCAACGCCGACTCATCCAACCCACCCACCTCCTTCAATTGCACGCGCACCCGCGTGAGTGCCACGCGCTGCTGTGACGTGACGTTCCCCTCCCCGCCCAATGCACTCACCACATCGGCCGACAACAGGCTCGGCGTCGTCGGCGTGACCGTCTCGGCCACCAAATCAGGCGTCAGGGCTTTCCAGAACGCCCGCTGCAATTTCTCGAACATGCTCAGTGCTCCACGACAGGTGAGGTTTCAACGGTGGCCGCGTGGTACAGGCGCAGGGCCTCGCGCACTTGATCGGCTTCTTCCAGGCCCAGCACTTGGCGGGCAATGATCTGGCAGTCGTGCAGGTCCAGTTCGCGCACGGTGGCCTTGATGGTGGGGATCAGCGGCACGCTGACCGACAGCTCATCCACGCCGAGCCCGATCAATACCGGCACCGCCACTGTTTCAGAGGCCAGCGCACCACATACCCCCACCCACTTGCCATGGGCATGGGCCGCCTTGACGGTGATGTCGATCAGGCGCAGGACGGCCGGGTGAAAACTGTCGGCCTGGCTGGCCAGGCGCGGATGGTCGCGGTCCATGGCCAGGGTGTATTGGGTCAGGTCGTTGGTGCCGATGGAGAAGAAATCCACATGGGGCGCAAACACATCCGCCATCAGCGCTGCGCTGGGGACTTCGATCATGATGCCCAGCTTCGGTAACTCGGTCAGCCCGAGGGCCAGCGCCTCTTCTTCGAGCATCTTGCGCGCCAGATGCAGCTCCGACAGCAGGCTGACCATCGGCAACATGATATGCAGCCGCGCCAGACCTGCGCTGGCAAGAATCGCGCGCAGCTGTTCACGCAGCAACTCGGGGCGCTCCAGGCACAGGCGAATACCGCGCAGGCCAAGGAACGGGTTGGTCTCGCTTTCCATCGGCACATAGGCCAAGGGCTTATCGCCCCCCACATCCAAAGTGCGCACTACCAGGTTGCGCTCGGTACCCAGGGCGCGGGCGATGGCGCTGTAGGTGCCAGCCTGCTCTTCGGCGCTAGGGGCGCGGTTGCGGTCCAGGTAGAGGAACTCCGAACGCAGCAGGCCCACGCCTTCCCCGCCCAGGGTCAGGGATTGCTCCACTTCCTGCAACGAGGCGACGTTGGCGGTGACTTCGACGTGATGCCCGTCGCGGGTGACCGCCGCCCGTGAGGCCTGCGCCACTTCACGTTGCAGCCGCAGTTTTTGCTGTTGGCGAACTGCCTGCAATTGTTCGATTTCAGCCAGGTCCGGTTCCAGGTGCAGCTCGCCTTTGTCAGCATTGAGCAGCACCCGCTTGCCGTTGGCCAGGGCCAATACCTGGCTCGGCACCCCGCAAATCGACGGCAGGCCGAGCGCCCGTGCGAGGATTGCCACATGGCTGGTCGCGCCACCGGCGACCGTGACGAAACCTAAAACTTTACTGGCATCCAGGCCGGCGGTTTGTGAGGGCGTCAGCTGTTCGGCGACCAGGATGGCGCACTCCGGCAGCTCCATTGATCGCTCAGGCACGCCCAGAATCAACTTGAGTACGCGCTGGCCAACATCGGCCAAGTCCGCCGCACGCTCAGCGAGCAGCGTTTTACCCAAGCCTTCGAAGAGCCTGGCGGTCGCCACCGTGGCCGTATTCCAGGCAAAGGCCGCGCTCTTGCCTTCGGCCAGCAGGCTATGGGCTTGTTCAAGCAGGGTCGGGTCTTCGAGCAGTTCCTGGTGGGCGCGGAAGATCTCGGCCTGGGCACTGCCGGCCGCCTTGGCCTGCAACGCTTGCAGCGCCTCGTTTGCCGCCCGCAGGCCACGGGCCAATGCGGTACGTTCGAAGGTTTCTCCGGCACCGGCTTCGGGAATCTCAAGCGCCGGTTCAGCCACTTGGACAACCTGGCCGAACGCCGAGCCCGGCGACGCGCAGACGCCTCGCAACACGGACGCAGAAGACGCAGGCGTGGCGGGCTCGTTGATCGCCTCGACCGCTACCGGCAGCGTCTCGCCACAGCCGTCGAGCAGCAACGCCACCAGCGCCTGGATTGCCGCCTCGGCATCTTCCCCCGCCGCGCTCACTTGCACGCTGTCGCCCTGGGAGGTCTGCAGCGCCATGATCGCCACAAGCGACTTGGCATTGGCGCTCAGGGTTTGCTTGTGCAGGAAAATGCTGGAACTGAACCCCTTCGCCGCCTGGGCAAACACCGCCGCAGGGCGGGCGTGCAGGCCGCTGGCATTGGGCAGTGTCACTGGCTTGGAAAACAGCGCATTGCCCTCTTCCACGTCCACCTCAGCGGCCATCTGCCCCGGCGAGACCTGCAACAGTGGCTGGCCGGACTCGACCAGCGCCCGATCGGCCACCAACGGCACAAACGGCTCGCCGCTCACAATGAGCATCAAGGTCAGCAGGCTGCGTGCATGGAGCGCCACATAGTCGGCATCGAACTCTATCAGCGGCTGCCCGGCCTCCACCCGCTGGCCTTCCTCGACCAGGCGGGTGAAGCCCTGGCCTGCAAGGTTCACGGTGTCCAGGCCAATATGCAGCAGCACCTGCACACCGTTATCGGCGGTGACACTGACCGCGTGGCCGCTGTCCTGAATGTTGCTGATCACCCCGGCCAACGGCGCGCAGAGGGTCTGCGAGGTGGGGTCGATGCACAGGCCATCGCCAATCACGCGGCCGGAAAATACCGGGTCGGGGACCTGATCCAGCGCCAGCAAAACCCCGGACAAGGGTGCCAGCAGTTCCAGGGGTTGAGATGTGGTCATGACTTCACCTGTTTGTGTTGTTCTTTAAAAATCATTGAGCCGATGCAAGGTTGAGATCAAAGGTGGGAGCGGGCTTGCTGTGGCGAGGGAGCTTGCTCCCGCTCGACTGCGCAGCAGTCGCAGGCTTTTGGGGGCGCTTCGCACCCCAGCGCAAGCAAGCTTGCTCGCCACAGCAAGCCCGCTCCCACACGAGCCCGGCTTACTTCCACCAATATTCGACCTGCACACCGACGTTCGACCCATGCCGCGCCGTGCCATAGGCGCCGGTGTCGGACAACGCCGAGCCCGCCGCCAGCTCATTGGCCGCACGCTTGGCCGCTTTGTTCCAGGACGCATAGGTGTAATACAACCGCACTTCCGGCCGAGCCCAGAACTCAGGGCCTTTGGGCGACCAGGTCGGAGCGAACGTGAATTTGCTCAACTTGCGCGTCCCCCCGGTGGCTTCCACCTGATCGTGCCCCAGCTCAGTGACCAGTTTGAATTGCTCGCTGAGCGCATACGCAGGACGCACACCGAGCGACATCCAGTTCTGGTCCTGGCGCCCTGGACGCACATCTTTCTGGTACACCGCCTCGACTTGCCCGCCGAAACGCGGGGTCACTTGCCAATCAAAGAACTCCACGGCGCGGTAACTTTTGCTGCTTTTGTCCAACGTGGTATTGCCGGTGTAACCCAGACCGGTGCCTGGGCCTTCGCCGTACTGGAGGGCAAACTTGTTCTTGCCCCCCAGGAATGCCGCTTGCACATGCTGCGCGGTCAGCGCCCATCCGCTATTGGTATCACGCCCACCGGCCCTGGCGATGTAGCTCAAGCCAAGCTCCAGCTCGCCGCCCGGGTTGGTATTGAAACCTGCGACGTTGAAGTCGTGACGGGTGGCGTATTCCTTCTGGTACAAGTTGTCCTTGCGTGACAGGGCGTAGCTGTATTTCAAGCCGCCGATCAGCACATCCTCGATTCCCCCGCCGGTGGCGCTCTGGTTCCAGTAGTAGAAATCCGAGATATGGATGTCGTTACGCTTGTAGTAACGCCGCCCGGCCCACAGCGAACCGCCATTGAGACTGGGCAGGTTGGACCATTGCGCATACATCTGCGGCATACGCGCCGAACCGTTGTTTTCTCCCTGGAATTTCAGGGCACGGTCGTACTTGTTGTAGAGGGAAGCCATGGCATCGACGCTGAACACCGAACCGTCATCGAGGGTCAGCAGGTCCTGGCGCAATTCCAGTTCAGCGTACTGCTCGCATTCGTTGCCCAAGCGGTACTTGGTTTGCGCCCCCGGCAGTTGGAAGCATTGCTGCTTGCCACTGCCGGTCGATGTGCCTGCGCCGCTGCGCAAGTAACCGGCGAATTCCAGAGCCTGGGCGCCAAACGGCGCAGCGAGGCACGAGGCGACAAGGCCCAGCTTTATTGTTGTTTTCATGAAGTGCTCCTTTTATTTTTATTGTTTTTTCTTACTGTCTTGCGTGACGCGATTGCCGGTAGGGCGGCTCAGCCCTTGAGGTACAGCACAAACGATTCGTAAGGACGCAACACCACCGTGCTCGTACGCACCGGGCAGTCGGTGTAGTTGCTGATCAGCAAACGTTGTTCGCACGCCGCGTTGATCACCTGATCCGGCAATTGGATTTCGCACGGCGTGCCGTAGAAGTTGTTGAGCACCAGCAGGCGCTCGCCCTGGCCTTCACGCAGGTAGGCCCAAACGTTGGGATGGTCTTGCAGCAGCGGGCGATAAACGCCTTGCTGGATCAGCGGCTCGCGGCGCCGCAGGGCGATCAATGCTCGGTAGTGATGCAGCACCGAGTCCGGGTCATCCAGCTGGTTTTCGACATTGATGTGCGCGGCGTTGGCCGGGATGCCGATCCACGGCTCGCCACGGCTGAACCCGGCATTGGCCTGGCTGTTCCACTGCATCGGCGTACGCCCGTTGTCGCGAGACTTCTGCATGATCGCCGCCATGCTCGATGCTTCGGACTCTCCTGCATCGCGCTTGAGTCGGAAGATATTCAGGGTTTCCACATCGCGGTATTGTTCGATGCTGTCAAAGCCCGGATTGGTCATGCCCAACTCTTCGCCCTGGTACACATAGGGTGTGCCCTGGAGAAAGTGCAGCGCAGTGGCAAGCATCTTGGCCGAGACCACGCGATATTCGCCGTCATCACCAAATCGCGAAACCACCCGCGGCTGGTCGTGGTTACACCAGAACAGCGCGTTCCAACCGCCACCGGCCTGCATGCCTGTCTGCCAATCGGAGAGGATCTGCTTGAGTTGCAGGAAATCGAAATCGGCCTTTACCCACTTTTGCAGGTTGGGGTAATCGACTTTCAGGTGGTGGAAGTTGAAGGTCATCGACAGCTCATTCGAGGCCGGATTCGAGTAGCGAATGCAGTGCTCCAGGCGGGTGGACGACATCTCGCCCACGTTGATCAGGTCATGGCCTTCGAAGACTTCGTGGTGCATTTGCTGCAGGTACTCGTGCACATGCGGGCCGTCGGTATAGAAGCGGCGGCCGTCGCTGGTGTCTTCAGGGAAATCTGCGGGCTTGGAGATCAGGTTGATCACATCTAGGCGAAAACCACCCACGCCTTTGTCTCGCCAGAAACGCATCATCTTGAACACTTCGGCGCGCACCCTGGGGTTGTCCCAATTGAGGTCGGCCTGGGTATGGTCAAACAGGTGCAGGTAGTACTGGCCAGTCTGCGCTTCGTATTCCCAGGCCGAGCCGCCGAACTTGGATTCCCAGTTGTTCGGCTGGTCGCGCCAGATGTAGAAGTCGCGGTAAGGGTTGTCGAGGCTGCTGCGTGCCTGCTGGAACCACTCGTGCTCGACGGAGGTGTGGTTGACCACGATATCGAGCATCAACCGGATCCCGCGCTTGGCCGCTTCGCTGATCAGCAAGTCGCAGTCGGCCATGGTCCCGTAGCTGGGGTCGATGGCGTAGTAGTCGCTGATGTCGTAGCCGTTGTCACGCTGAGGCGAACGCAGGAAGGGAGTGACCCACAGGCAATCGATGCCCAACCACTTGAGGTAGTCGAGTTTGTCCACGATGCCCAACAGGTCACCGGTGGCGTTACCCGCGTGGCTGTGGAAGCTTTTGGGGTAGATCTGGTAGATCACCGAGTGTTGCCAGGCTTGCATGGTGGGTTCCTTCAGTAGAGTTGGTGTTGGCCCTTCCGGCCTCATCGCAGGCAAGCCAGCTCCCACATTTGAATGTGTTCACACATCACTGTGGGAGCTGGCTTGCCTGCGATAGCGATCTTCAGGCGACGCGGTAACCAGGCCGAATGATCTTCATGCTCAACATGCACGTCAGCGCAAACGGCACGACCATCGCCACCACCATGCCGATCACAAACATTGGAATCGCACTCGGCACGATCGAGATAAACCCGGGCAGCCCACCGACGCCAATGGCCGAGGCCGTGACCTTGTTCAGCGACAGGAAAATACTGCCCAGCGCCGAGCCCAGCAGCGCGGCGTAGAACGGAAACTTGAAGCGCAGGTTGACCCCGAACATCGCCGGCTCTGTGATGCCGAAATAAGCCGAAATCGCCGAGGTGGACGCCATGCTTTTGTCCCGCGCATTGCGAGTCATGTAGAACACACCCAATGCAGCGCTGCCCTGGGCCAGGTTGGACATGACGATCATTGGCCAGATAAAGGTGCCGCCCTGGGTGGAGATCAACTGCAGGTCGACGGCGAGGAACATGTGGTGCATGCCGGTGATCACCAGCGGAGCGTAAAGCAGGCCGAAAATCGCCCCGCCGATCATGGGTGCAATCTCGAACAGGGTGACCAGGCCTTCGGTAATCAGGATGCCGAGGTGGCGCGTCACCGGGCCGATGATTGCCAGGGCCAGCACACCAGTGACCACGATGGTGGTGATCGGCACCACCAGCAGTTGAATGGCGTTCGGCACCCGCGCCCGCAGCCACTTCTCGATCACACTCATGACAAAAGCCGCCATCAGGATCGGCAGGATCTGCCCCTGGTAACCCACCTTCTCGATCTGGAACCAGCCGAAGATATCGAAGTACGGCAGGCTCTGGCCGTCGAGGCCGGCGACTGCCTTGCCGTAGTTCCAGGCGTTGAGCAGGTCCGGGTGCACCAGCATCAGCCCCAGCACAATGCCGAGGATTTCACTGCCGCCGAACCGCTTGGCCGCCGACCAGCCCACCAGTGCCGGCAGGAACACGAAGGAGGTGTTGGCCATCAGGTTGATCAGGCTCCACAGGCCATCCAGGTTCGGGTAGGCCTCCAGCAGTGTCTGGCCTTCGATGAACATGCCCTTGGCGCCCATCAGGTTGTTCACGCCCATCAACAGGCCGGCGATGATCAGCGCGGGCAGGATCGGCATGAACACATCGGAGAACACCCGCACCAGGCGCTGCATGGGGTTGGCCTTGTCGCCGCCGGCTTTCTTGACGTCGGCAATGGTCGAAGCGGCAAGGCCGGTCAGTTCGCGCAGGGCGGCGTAGACCTTTTCCACTTCGCCGGGGCCGATCACCACCTGGAACAGGCCGCCGGTAAAGAACGAGCCCTTGACCAGGTCGACCTGGTTCAGGGCACTGTTGTTGACCAGGCTGGGGTCCTTGAGCGCCAGGCGCAGGCGGGTCACGCAATGGGCAGCCTGCTCAAGGTTTTCGCGGCCCCCGAGGTTGTCGAGAATCTCGCGGGCAATCGTTGAATAGTCGTGGCTCATGCTCGTTTTCCACTGTGATTGTTTTTATGGGTGGCAGTCGTTGGCAGCACGCCGAGGAGGGAAAAGTACTCGTCTGTACGAGTTAAATCAACAACTCGTCTGTACGAGTTACACTTTTGTTTATCCATACGATCTTTCCGTCAGGTTTTTCACCTACGGGCACGGGTGTCCAATGGACAAACCCAACCTCTGCCACTAAGGTTCCTGCCTTGAACGCGCAGTCCACCTTCATAACGCCGGGCAAGAGCCATCCCATGAGCAAATACAACCAGATCTATACGGATCTGCTTGCCAGCATCACCACCGAGCGCCTGCAACGCGGTACGCGCCTTCCCTCCGAAACCGAACTGATGGACGCCTACCAGGCCAGCCGTGGCACCGTACGGCGCGCCATCGAGCAGCTGCAGGAACGTGGCTTTGCGCAAAAGATCCACGGCAAGGGCACCTTTGTGTTGTCGCCCAACCCGATCGAGTTCCAACTGGGCGGCATCGTCAGCTTCCACGAAACCCACGCTGACCTGGGCGATGACGTACGTACCGACGTGGTCGAGTTCACCCAGATCCCGTTGGAAGGCTCACTGCTGCAGCACATCGAGGCCGAACCCGGCACCCTGATCACGCGCATCAAACGGGTGCGCCGCATCGGCGGCAAACGCGTGATTCTGGACATCAACCACTTCATCAGCGACCTGATTCCCGGCCTGGACCGCGACATCGCCGAGCAGTCGATCTACGCGTTTATCGAGCAAACGCTGCAGCTGCAGATCAGCTACGCGCAGCGCACCATCGAAGCCCTGCCGCGCAGCAAGGACGACCAGGCGCATCTGGATCTGGATGGGCAAAGCCATGTGATTGTGGTGAGTAACCAGACGTTTTTGCAGGATGGAAGGCAGTTCGAGTACACCGAGTCGCGGCATACGTTGGATAAGTTTTACTTTTCTGACGTGGCGCGGCGCTGACGCCGGAGACAACGATGAATATTCTCCACAAATGGCGTGAACAATTCCCCCATGCACTGATTGAACAACAGGCCATTGGTGAATCGCGCGCTGACGTCTTGGCACGGATCTGTTCCTGAAGTCCGAGCTCCTCGAGGAACACGGTGAGTTGGCAGACGAAATTGATCGACTCAGGTGGCTGCAGCAAATGGGTCTGCCTGCGCCTGTGGTCTTGGATGAGGTTACAGCGGCCCATCGCCATTGGTTGCTGATGACCACCGTACCGGGACAGGACCTGGCCAGCGCCAGCGAGCTTTCAGCCGAGCAAATTATCTACATCCTGGCGACCGCGCTGCGTACTTTGCACCAGTTACCCGTGGCCCTGTGCCCCTTCGATCACTCCCTCCAACTGCGCATCGCACGCGCACACCAGCACGTCAGTGCCGGCCTCGTGGACGAGACAGACTTCGACGACGAGCGACTGGGGCAAAGCGCTGAGGATGTGTTTGCTGAACTGGTGGCGACTCAGCCAAAGACTCATGATCTGGTAGTGACCCATGGCGACGCTTGCCTGCCGAATTTCATGGCGGCAGAGGGTTGCTTCAGCGGCTTCATCGACTGTGGACGGCTGGGGGTCAGCGATCGGTTTCAAGACCTTGCCTTGGCAGCACGAAGTATTGAAAGCAATCTGGGGCTGGCATGGGTGAGGCCATTTTTTGAGGCTTATGGCGTTGAGCCCGATGAGCAGCGCATGAAGTTCTATTGTCTGCTGGATGAGTTTTTCTGACGCTCTAAGCTGATATTCATACCTCGAATAGTTTGTAGCGCCAGCACCGTCACTCGCTGGGTCAATACCTTCTGAAAACCGGCGTTACGAGTACCAGCACCGTCAGGATTTCCAGCCTTCCCAGAAGCATTCCAACGGTAAGTAACCATTTGGCCGCATCCGGCAATGATGAGAAGTTGCCTGCCGGCCCAATGATTGTGCCCAGGCCTGGCCCGACGTTACACACCGCCGTGGCGGCGCCGCTCAACGCGGTTATCCAATCAAGCCCAATGAGAGCCAGGCCCAAAGCGATAGCGGCAATCGTGATGGTGAAGAAAAACGAGAAGGTCAAAAGCGAGCGCACAATCTCCTCGTCGATGGGATGGCCGTTGTATTTTTTCTGAATCACGGCTCGAGGATGGATCAACTGCTTCAAGCTGCTGACCAGCAGAGCGGCAGCCACCTGAAATCTGAAGATTTTAAGACCGCCTGCCGTTGAGCCTGAACAGCCACCGACAAAGGTTAAATAGAAAAACAGCAAGACCGCGAAGCTGCCCCACAAGGTGTAGTCGCCCACCGCAACGCCGGTGGTCGTGACCACCGAGGTCACATTGACGGCCACGATACGAAACGCATCCCACCATCCATGATCACTGTGAAAGTGCAGCCAGGTACCCACAGCCAACGATGTGATGAGCAAGAATCCGATAAATCCGCGCACCTGGTGATCTCTGATCAAGGCACGCCGATTACCTCGCAATGTTGCAACGTACAAGGTGAATGGCAGGCTGCCCAGAACCATGATGGCTACTGCCACCCAGTGAATCGCTGGTTGCGTCCAATGCCCAAGAGAGGCGTCCGAAGTTGAGAATCCTCCGGTAGAGATCAGCGACATCGCATGGTTGACCGCTTCAAATGGCGTCATTCCAGCGAGCCAGAGCGACAGGGTTCCGATGCCTGTCAGCCCCAGATAGAGCAAAAGAATGTACTTGGCTGCGACATGGGAGCGAGGTGTCACTTTCTCAGACCAATCTGAGGACTCTGTCTGGAACAGACGCATGCCGCCGATGCGCAAAAGTGGAAGAATCGCCACAGCCATGCCGATAAAACCTATGCCGCCCAACCAATGGAGCATCGAACGCCAGATCAGCAACCCGGGAGATGAACTATCCAGACCGCTTAGGACGGTCGAGCCAGTGGTTGTGATGCCAGACATCGTTTCAAAGAAGGCGTCGGTGTAGCTGATCTTGCTGATGAACACCATGGGTAATGCAGCGAAGGTGCACACAACTACCCAGCTTGCGGTAGTCAGTAAGTACATGTCCCTTGGGCGAAGATGGCCAATATCCGGGCGGCCCCGCACGATCAACAGAAGGCCGCAAATGAAGGTGATCAAACTCGCCCAGAGGAAGGCCGAGAGATCGTCACTGCGCTCATAGACCACCAGTGTAATCATGGGAATCACCATGCTTACGGCCAGCGTGATCAAAAAAATACCTAAGATGAAGCCGATAAGCCGAATTGCTGCGAGTGACATCACAGTAGCGTTCCGAAATGAGCACCGCGCAGTATCGGACGCCCCCCAAACAGGCTGCGTAAATTCTCCGTAAAATTTTTACGCGCTATCAGTCAGGCTACGTGTCTCAAAAGGCCAGCCCCCTACCTGGCAATGCACAAAGCAACTGAAAGTGCCAACCTCAAAAAGCCAAAAGCCCGCAATTACGCGGGCTCCAGGATATTTGTTACTAGTGGGTGCCGGTCAATGCCGGACGTCCAATCATTCCCACTCAATCGTCGCCGGCGGCTTGCTCGACACGTCATAAGTCACGCGGGAAATACCTTCGATCTCGTTGATAATCCGGCCGCTGACCGTCTCCAGCAGTTCGTAAGGCAGGTGTGCCCAACGCGCTGTCATGAAGTCGATCGTCTCTACGGCACGCAGTGCAACAACCCACGCGTAACGGCGGCCATCGCCTACAACGCCAACCGATTTCACCGGCTGGAACACCACGAACGCCTGGCTGACCTTGTGGTACCAGTCGGCCTTGCGCAGTTCTTCGATGAAGATGTGGTCGGCGCGACGCAGCAGGTCGGCGTATTCCTTCTTCACTTCACCCAGGATACGCACGCCCAGGCCCGGGCCCGGGAATGGATGGCGGTAGACCATGTCGTACGGCAGGCCCAGTTCCAGGCCCAGACGGCGGACTTCGTCCTTGAACAGTTCGCGCAGCGGTTCTACCAGCTTGAGGTTCATTTCCTCAGGCAGGCCACCCACGTTGTGGTGGGACTTGATCACGTGGGCCTTGCCGCTCTTGGCGCCGGCCGACTCGATCACGTCGGGGTAGATGGTGCCCTGGGCGAGGTATTTGATGTTGTCCAGTTTGTTGGACTCGGCATCGAACACGTCGATGAAGGTGCGACCAATGATCTTGCGCTTCTTCTCCGGGTCGGACTCGCCGGCCAGGTTGTTGAGGAACTGGTCCTCAGCGTTGGCGCGGATCACCTTGACGCCCATGTTCTCGGCGAACATGGCCATCACTTGCTCACCTTCGTGCAGGCGCAGCAGGCCGTTGTCGACGAATACGCAGGTCAGCTGGTCGCCAATGGCCTTGTGCAGCAAGGCGGCCACAACCGAGGAGTCAACGCCGCCGGACAGGCCAAGCAATACGTTGTCAGTGCCGACCTGGGCGCGCACTTGGGCGATGGCGTCTTCAGCAATTTTCGACGGGGTCCACAGGGCTTCACACTCGCAGATGTCGAGGATGAAACGCGACAGGATGCGCCCGCCTTGCTTGGTGTGGGTCACTTCCGGGTGGAACTGCACGCCGTAGTAGCGACGCTCGTCGCTGAACATGCCGGCAATCGGGCAGCTCGGGGTGCTGGCCAGGATGTGGAAGTCTGCCGGCATTTTGGTGACCTTGTCACCGTGGCTCATCCAGACGTCGAGGCCGAACAGGCCGTCAGCATCGATGTGGTCTTCGATGCCGTCCAGCAGGCGGCTCTTGCCAACCACGTCCACACGGGCATAACCGAATTCACGCAACTCGGAGCCTTCTACCTTGCCACCCAGTTGCTCGGCCATGGTCTGCATGCCGTAGCAGATGCCGAATACCGGCACGCCCAGGTCGAATACCGCTTGCGGGCAGCGCGGGCTGTTGGCTTCGTGCACGGACTCGGGGCCACCGGCGAGAATGACGCCTTTGGGTGCGAATTCGCGGATCGCTTCATCGTCCATGTCGAACGGATGCAGTTCGCAGTACACGCCGATTTCACGCACGCGGCGGGCGATCAGCTGAGTGTACTGGGAACCGAAGTCGAGGATCAGGATGCGGTGGGCGTGAATGTCGAGGGCCATGAAGTCAGTCTCGTCTAATGAATCAGAAACAACTCGGGGCTGAAAGAACAGCCCCGGTTACTTAACGTTTTGCTGGAAGCCTCAACCTACACGGTAGTTTGGCGCTTCCTTGGTGATCTGCACGTCGTGGACATGGGATTCAGCCATGCCGGCGCCGGTGATCCGTACGAACTCTGGCTTGGTGCGCATTTCTTCGATGTTGGCGCTGCCGGTGTAGCCCATCGAGGAACGCAGGCCGCCCATCAGTTGATGGATGATCGCGCTCAGGGTGCCTTTGTACGGCACACGGCCTTCGATGCCTTCCGGTACGAGCTTCTCGGCGCCTGCCGAAGAGTCCTGGAAGTAACGGTCGGAAGAGCCTTGCGCCTGGGACATGGCGCCCAGCGAACCCATGCCACGGTAAGCCTTGTACGAACGGCCCTGGAACAGTTCAATCTCGCCTGGCGCTTCTTCGGTACCGGCGAACATCGAGCCCATCATCACGCAGGAGGCACCGGCAACGATGGCCTTGGACAGGTCACCGGAGAAACGGATGCCACCGTCGGCGATCAAGGGTACGCCAGTGCCTTCAAGGGCAGCGGCGACGTTGGCGATGGCGCTGATCTGCGGCACGCCCACACCGGCGACGATACGCGTGGTGCAGATGGAGCCTGGGCCGATACCGACCTTGACTGCGTCGGCGCCAGCTTCGGCCAGGGCCTTGGCGGCAGCGCCGGTGGCGATGTTGCCGCCGATCACCTGCACTTCAGGGAAGTTCTGCTTGACCCAGCGTACGCGGTCGATCACGCCTTTGGAGTGGCCGTGGGCGGTGTCGACCACTACCACGTCAACACCGGCAGCGACCAGCGCCGAGACGCGATCACCGGTGTCTTTACCGGTACCGACCGCAGCGCCAACGCGCAGACGACCTTGGTCATCCTTGCTGGCCAGCGGGTAAGCCTTGGCTTTTTCGATGTCGTTGACGGTCATCATGCCCTTGAGGGCGAACTTGTCGTCGACGATCAGCACGCGCTCGATGCGGTGCTTGTGCAGCAGTTCACGCACATCGTTCTTGTCGGCGCCTTCCTTGACGGTGACGAGGCGCTCTTTAGGCGTCATCACTTCACGGACGGTGACTTCAAGGCGGTTCTCGAAACGCACGTCACGGGAAGTGACGATGCCGACCAGGTCGCCATCGTGCAGCACCGGGACGCCGGAGATGTTGTGCATACGCGTGAGTTCGAACAGATCACGCACGGTAGCGTCGGCTTCGATGGTGATCGGATCTTTCACCACACCGGCTTCGTAACGCTTGACCTTGCGCACTTCGGCAGCTTGCTGCTCGATGGTCATGTTCTTGTGGATGATGCCGATGCCGCCTTCCTGAGCCATGGCAATGGCCAGACGGGCTTCGGTGACGGTGTCCATGGCAGCGGAAACCAGGGGAATATTCAGCTCGATGCCACGGGTTAGGCGGGTCTTGAGACTGACTTCGTTAGGAAGCACCTCGGAATAACCGGGCACTAGGAGAATGTCGTCGAATGTCAGAGCTTCTTGGCTGATACGCAGCATCGCGGGGGCTCCCGAGCGGGAAAATGGAAGCGCGCCATTATATACATGCACCCTGCCGGGCTCAATGTAAAACTCTGACAAACTTGGTAATACTGATAGATGGGTAATTTGATCAGGGTTATAGCTCGACTTTGACCCAACTGATCTTCTGGTCCAGCCAATCGGCAAACTCGTCGATAAAGCTCTGTTTGAAACCCGCCTCCGCCCAGTTGTTGAAAATGAATCCCAGGTTGGAAAACCCGCATTCCTGCAGGAACAGAAAGCCATTGATGTCGTCTTCATGCCCACATAGCGGGCAGGTGAAGTTATCGGTGTGGCCAGGCATCCAGTCTTCCAGGCTTTCAAACAGCGCCTCGCCGACTTCCTTGAGGCACTCCGGGCAGCCCGCTTCTTCGAGGAACCCCTTGGCCGGGGTATAGATGCAACGCTTGTAGATAATCTCCAGGCCATTGACCGGCTCGTTGAACGGCAGCGCCTCGGGGTGCAGCACCACGGCGCGGGCACCATCGGCCAGGGCGTAGCCCATGCGGTTGCCGGTACGCCCACAGGTGGTGAGCTCTTCCTTGATGATGTTCTTGCGCACCAGCCAGCGCACAATCGCCCGGGCGCGGGGTTCGTGGACGGGCAAGGTGGAGATTTTCGGGACAAGGATGCTTTGGGAGTTCATGGGAGTCCTGCGGTGTGGCTATTGGCGCCATCGCGGGCAAGCCCGGCTCCCACAGGTGATCGCATTCCAATGTGGGAGCCGGGCTTGCCCGCGATGACGCCCGGGAGGCTGGCAGCTTAATCCCTGAAAAAATCAGGTCAAGTACTCAAATACCGTCCGATCAACGCAATACCACTGGCCAATACCAGCCACGTCACCAACCGCACGAACGCCTCACGGGACAGCCGCATCGTCAGCCTGCGCCCACACCACAACCCCAGAACCATCGCCGGCAACAGGCAAACCGCCAACATCAATAACGGCAAATCTGCATACACCCCGGCAATCAGGAACAGACTCAAACGCACCACCGTGCTGCAACTGATCAGCGCGCTTTGCGTAGCCCGCGCCGCGTCCTTGGGCAAACGGCTGTTCAGGTAAATCGCATATAAGAAGCCGCCACTGCCGAATAGCGCCCCAAACAGGCCGCCAACGGTGCCCATGGGAACCGACCAGCCCGCCGCCAGCTGAGTCGGTCGTGCTTTCACCGCCAGGCTGTAAATCGCGTAGGCGCTGATAAACAGCCCCATCAATAACAGCAACAGGTCCGAATGCAGGTTGAGCAAAAACACCACGCCCAGGGTGCAGCCGATGGCCATGCAGGGCAGCAACCGCAACAGTTCCGGCTTGTTCACATCGCGCCGCGTTTGCAGCAGGCCGCCAAACGCCGCGACAAAGTCCAGAAGCACCAGCAACGGGATGATCTTCGACAGCGGCATGAATAAAATCAGAATCGGCCCCGCCACCAGCGCCGTGCCGAACCCGGCAATGCCGAACACGATATAAGCCACCGTCACGCCCAGGCCGATCACCAGCCAATCAATACCACCGAACGACCACTGGCTCATCAGCTCAACCGGGCCCATGAATTATTCCTTCTATTGAGATGCCGTTCACTTTAGCCATCGGCAAGGGTTGCGACTAATATCTTCCAGGCTCACTACTCATCTCAAAAAGGCATGACTCTTGATCTCCACCCGGCAACTGCGTTATTTCGTCGAAATCGCCGACAGCGGTAGCTTCAGTGCTGCCGCCGAGCGCCTGTTCGTGGCGCAATCAGCTTTGAGCCGGCAGATCAAGGAGCTTGAATCTCAACTGCAAACCCCACTGTTCGAACGCACTGCACGCCAGCCAAGGCTGACGGCCGCCGGCGAAGCCTTCTACCCACGGGCGCGCAACCTGCTGAGTGAGTTGCTCAAGGCCAGCGACCTGGCGACACAAGTGGGCCAGGGCCAGCTCGGCACCTTGCGCCTGAGCCATTCGAGCACCGTGCCGATGAGCGGCGCGTTACTGCAAGGCATCAGCACGTGGCTGGAGCGCTGTCCGGGTGTGTCGATGGATATCGTCAAACTCTCCTCCGAAGCCCAACTGGAGGAAATCGCCGAGGGGCGCCTGGACGTCGGCCTGCTGCGGTTGCCGGTGTTGCGCCAGCGCGAAGGCGTGCGCGTGGTGCCTTGGTGCACCGAGCCGTTGGCGCTGGCAGTGCCTACGGGTCATCCCTTGGCACGCGGCAACGCAGCGGTCGAGTTAATGCAACTCAAGGACGAGGCGTTTATTTCAATCCCCCACCCTCAGCGCGGCGGGCTGAGCTATCTGTCGGCTGAATTGTGCATGCGTGCAGGTTTTTTCCCCAAGGCGGCGCGGGTGATGTCGCGCAAGACCACGCAGTTGCAATTGATCCAGGCCGGTTTCGGTATTGCCTTGCTACCAAAATCCATGCAGGACATCGCCCCGCCCAACGTGCAATTTTTGCCCTTGGCCGACCCTGACTGCGACAGCACCGTAGCCCTGGCCTTTGCGCAAGCGCCAAACGCGCTGGTGGAGCAATTCTGTCAAACCCTGCACGAATGCCTATAAACTGCCGCCCATGATTAAAGATCCTTTTGCCCGCTTGGGCCTGGACCGCGAAGTCCTGACTGTCAGCCAGCTCAACGGCCGCGCGCGGGTGTTGCTCGAAGACGTGTTCACCAATATCTGGGTGGAGGGCGAGATCTCCAACCTCGCCCGCCCGGCCTCCGGCCATGTGTATTTCACGCTCAAGGACAGTGGCGCCCAGGTGCGTTGCGCGCTGTTTCGCAATAACGCGGCGCGGGTACGCCAGGCGTTGAAGGATGGCCTGGCGGTGAAGGTGCGCGGCAAGGTCTCGTTGTTCGAGGGCCGCGGCGATTACCAACTGATCCTCGATACCGTGGAGCCGGCCGGTGATGGTGCGCTACGCCTGGCCTTCGATGCACTGAAGGAAAAGCTGAGCGCCGAAGGCCTGTTCAGTGCCGAACGCAAAGTGGCGCTGCCGGCGCATCCTCGGCGCATCGGTATTATCAGCTCGCCCACCGGCGCGGTAATTCGCGACATCATCAGCGTATTCCGCCGCCGCGCACCGAACGTTGAACTGACCCTGATCCCTACTGCCGTGCAAGGCCGCGAAGCAATCCCGCAGATCGTGCGGGCACTGAAACTCGCCGACGCCCGGGGTTTCGACGCGCTGATCCTGGCCCGTGGCGGTGGCTCCCTGGAAGACTTGTGGTGCTTCAACGAAGAGGCGGTGGCCCGCGCAATTGATGCCTGCGTTACCCCTATCGTCAGTGCCGTTGGTCATGAAACCGATGTATCCATCAGCGACTTCGTGGCGGACGTCCGCGCCCCTACTCCCTCCGCCGCCGCCGAGTTGCTGGCTCCCGACGCCAGCCATCTGGTGCGTCAAGTGGAAAACCTGCAGCGCCGCCTGGTAATGCTGATGCGCAACCGCCTGAGCCACAGCCGCCTGCGCCTGGAAGGCATGGCCCGGCGCCTGCGTCACCCGGGCGAGCGCTTGCGCCAGCAGGCCCAGCGCCTGGATGACCTGGACATGCGCTTGCGCCGCGCCTTTGAGCGTAGCCTCAATACCCGTCGCGAGCGCTTGATCCGCCTGGAAACCCGCCTCGCCGGCCAGCACCCCGGCCGTCAACTGGCACTCTTGCGCCAGCGCCTGGACAGCCTCGCCGAACGCCTGCCCCGCGCCATGCGTGAAGGTCTCAAGGCTCGGCGTCTGCAACTGCAGAGCCAAGTGCAGACATTGCAGGTGGTCAGCCCGCTGGCGACCCTGGGCCGCGGCTACAGCATCCTGTTGGACGAGCGCGGCCAGGCGATTCGCAATGCCGCACAAACCCACACCGGCCAGCGCCTCACCGCGCGCCTGGGTGAAGGCCAATTGCAAGTGCGGGTGGAAGACAACCACCTGACACCCGTCACCCTTTCATTATTGGATTGATCGATGCCACGCCTACTGAGCCTGTTGATGCTGTTGTGCCTCACATTTCACGCCCACGCCGACAGTTACATCACGCGGACCCTGAACAAACCGGTGCCAGGCGGCGTGGCCGTCGTCGAACTAGGCCCTTCGGCCACGGCGCCGAAAGCCACCTACCAGGGCAAGCCGGTGCTGGTGGTCAAGGAGCAGGACAACTGGCTGGCGATTGTGGGTATCCCGTTAACGGTCAAGCCTGGCAACGAGCGCATCAGCAGCGGTGGGCGCAACCTGCCGTTTATCGTCGGTTACAAGAAGTATCCGGAACAGCGCATCACCTTGAAGAACAAGAGCCAGGTCAACCCTGACCCGGCCCAGCTCAAGCGCATCGAAGGCGAACTGGCAGTGCAGCTCAAGGCTTACCGCAGCTTCAGCCCGAACCTGCCTAGCAACCTGGTGCTGGATAAGCCGGTGAACGGGCCGCTTTCGAGCAAATTCGGGGTGCGCCGCTTCTTCAACGGTGAAGAACGCAACCCGCATTCGGGCCTGGATTTCGCCGTACCGGCCGGCACACCGATCAAGACACCCGCCAATGGCAAGGTGATTCTGGTCGGCAATTACTTCTTCAACGGCAATACCGTGTTTGTCGACCATGGCCAGGGTTTTATCAGCATGTTCTGCCATATGTCGAAGATCGATGTGAAGGTGGGTCAGCCACTGGTGCGCGGTGCGGTAGTCGGCAAAGTCGGCTCGACAGGCCGGGCCACTGGGCCGCATATGCACTGGAACGTCAGCCTGAACGATGCACGGGTAGATCCGGCGATTTTTATCGGCGCGTTTCAACCCTGAATACCGTGGCCGTGAGGGGCGTCAGTGATTTCCTGCGCTGGTGCCTGATCTGCCGGAGGTTCGCTGCAATGCATTGTGATCTTCTTACACTTTTGCGATGAACCATCCGACACCCGAGACTCACTCAACCAGCGATTTACACGGACGTAATGAGCAGGACCTGAGCATTGGAGATTCAATTCCCATGAGACTCTTTCCATGTCACTTACCCCAGCACTGTCAGAGCGACATTCGCAAAACCTCCTGACCTCATCTCACGCCTCACCCGGTACTCCCCCGACCAGCCCGCCTACACCACCCGCAACTCTGCAACAACCTGCATCAGCTCCCTTGCCCGCCGCCGCCAATTACGCCCCCGATGACCCGCCTACTCCCGCCTCGTCAGGTATAACCCCGGCGAAAATGCGATACCCGCAGTTGGTGAAGCATTTCAAACCCAGCAATGAAACACAGTTCACCGCTGAACACGGGATGCTGACTGAAGACAAGCAACGCCTGCATAGCCAGCAACCCGGCTTCAAGGCCTTTATACAGTCGCAACTTGAGGAAGCGTTTCCCGCGATCAGGCCGCTGAATCCCGACATGCTCAGTTTCAATCGCTACAGAGTGGGCGATGGACGCGAATCACTGGCCTCTTCAGAGCCCCTGATGGCTGCGCTGGCCAGGATGATCCGCGACATCCAGGCCAACCCGAATGCGTTGATGCGCCCGGAGCGAGGCATAAGCACTGAATTCACGCATCGACGAACCATTGCCGACCTGGCGGTACCGGCCTTTACCGACGGCACGCTGCAATCCATTGCTCGCAGCATTGCCACGCAATACCCGCAGGCGCTTGAAGAATACTGGAGCACACCGCGGCCGGTGGAAAATCAGCCGACTCTCCAGATGTCGCCGCAAGAGCAACTGTTGTTCCTGCACAAAAAACAGCTGTCGATCCTCGCCTCACTGCGCCTGAGCGATGGCACCCTGAGCGCGACCGGCAAAGGCCTGATCGACTCCGCGTTGCGCTACCCCACCCTGCAAGACCGGGAAAAACGCTTCACCGACGGTGATCGCTTAGGGGTGTACCCCGTCACTGTGGATGACCAAACGGAACATGGCGCGATGCTGCCAGGGGCCTTTCTCATCACCCGAAAAGACGGCTCCTATGCTACGCCGCCCACCTGGCCGAATGGGCGCGCACTTGCGCTCAACGATGACAATGGCCCCGTCGTGATGTACACGCCCAGCGAAGGTTTCGAGGAATTCGCAACCCCGGCCCAGGCACGCCAGGCTTTGGCCAGCCGCCTGGACCAGGGCGGTGTCGAGGCCAAGTTGCTCCTGCAAGGCCTGCCCCCGGCTCTGCAAAACAGGCCCGACCCTATTACCGGAAAAGATCTAATGTCGAGTGTCGAGCCATCGGCCGGGGATGTGTTGGCGCAATCGATCCCCTGGATGCTCAAACGCCAGCGGGCAGACATTAATACCCACCTGAGCACAGCACTGGCGCCAGGCAAAACCGTCAAACCTCTTCTCGACAGTGCCACATTGGAAGGTATCGATAATGCGGCTGACTGGTCGTACCTCACCGATGGCACCAACGCCATGCTGGCCCGGGACGCCAAACTGACCGACAAACTCCAACCCGAATGGTTGAAGAATCTAAGCCCCTTTCAAGAAGCCTTGTTTTTGCACTTGGACAAAGCGCAGGAACGGAGCCTGGATGCGCTGACGCCCCTGCTTGAAAAAATCCCGGCGCTGAACACCTTCGCCCGTGATCGCCTGAATGCAGCCATCAAACAGCGATACCCGGCAGCAGAAATCGATGCGGATCAACTCATGGTGCAGGTCCACACCCGCACCGCCATCCACGGTGGGAGAGGGACTGGCCAACCCCTCTATTCGAAACAAGACGCGGTGTCCCTGACCGACTTGGCGCTGAAGAATCCCAGTGGCTTCCCTGCCGTCGAAAGAGGTGTATACACCGATGAGAAAATGACTTTGCCTCTGCGCGACAAGCACGGCAAGCCCGTACGGGACCTGAGCGGCAGGCCGGTTACCCTGGACACCGACGATCTCAAGGCACTGGTCAATACCGCCGATGTCGGTGGCGAATACACCAAACTGCTCAAACAGGAAATGGCCCCAGATGCCCAATCGGGGAGCGCTGTGCACTTGCGCACAGCGTGGAAAGCTCATCTGGCAGACGCGATGGACAAAGAGGCGTTTCTGGCAGAACTCAGCCCCGACGCCTATACGGAACTGGCCAGCGACAACATCCATAAACGCGCGGCGCAGTGGGCGGATGCGGTACTGACTCACCCCGACCCGGCCACCCGCCCTCAAGTCGATGGGAAAACCATCGTCGCCAACAGCCTGCTGCACAGGGGGCTAGCGGTGCAGGGCGTGATGGTGATCGGCAACCAGACAGATCCATCGCTGGTGCTGTACACCCCCAAGGCTCCCGACGGCATTACTTATCGCGAAGTCGCGGACCACAAGGCCCTCGACACCCTCCTGGAGAAAAAAGAGTGGGCAACCTATATCGCGCAAAGAAAATCACCCGTCAGTAAAGATGAGGTCGATCAGTTCAAGGGAGCGCTTAAAGAAGCTGCGTACAGCCCAACGAAATTGATGTCCCCCGAGCTGGCGGTCTCGTCGATCAAGCTGCTGGGAGGCGCCACTCGCCTTGAGCCCATAAAAGGTGATTTCCAAGACCATCTGTACAAGCAACACGTACAGATGGCGATCGACCGAGCGGATCACCAGTCCGTAAGCAGTGCGGAGGTCGCACGGCAATCGCTCAAGAACAAAATCGAGTTCGGCATTGAAGTGGCATTGATCTTTACCGACCTGATACCGGTGGCTGGCAAAGGCGTCTCTGCGGGTTTTCGTCTGGGCAAAGCCGGCATCAGCGCACTGCGCGCCAACAGCAGAGTGTTGCCGCACCTGATCAAAAGACCCGGCCTGGGACGGGCGATCTACAGTGATTTCACCCTGTCTGCCGCGGGTATCTCCAATGTTCGCGCGGCCCCCATACGCCCGGTATTCAAGTCGTCGACGGCGACAGGCGCGATTACCCCGCGCCCAGGGCCAAGAGCACTGCCTGCGCCCGTCAGCCCAGTGCCGGCGCGACCTTTAGCCAGCACCGGCAACACTATCGCCGGCTCACGCACGCCCAACGACGCCGTCATTCCAGAGCGCGACTTGAGTGCGTACGCCAGGCCTGGCGATATGATCAACGGCCGGACGCTAAGGAGTGACGGTACCTATAACGTTGGCGACGAGTGGTTCATCCGATTTACCGACAGTACCCGCGTGAGCAGGGTTTATCAGATCGATTCAGCCTTTCACGCTCGCAGTGGCTGGGTCAATATCATCGACCCGAACGTCCCATCAACTGCGCCCAAAAGCAGTAGAATCGTCGCCTCTGTACAACATGCGGGCAACGGTGAATGGCGCCTGAATCAACTGCCCGGTGGAGCGCCCACGCCGGCACCGGGAGCTTCGACGAGAGGCGCCGAGGCCCCTGCCCGACCAGCGTTACCAGACGCCGAGTATTTCAGCCTCAACAGAGGGCGGCTGGTCGAAGCCGACTTCACCCCTAAAACCTTGCCAGTGGCCAGGTATTGGTTCAGGCGGGATTTGTACAACTTCTACAAGAACATGCTCACTCAAGGCCAGATGCCGCCGCGCCCGCCCCGGCTGGAGCTCGCACCCGGCACCTCGCCGGCCGACCTGCTGCGTAAGGCCTACGAAATCACTGATGTGGTGGTACTGGGCGAGCGCCATAACGAAATCGCAAGTTTCCAGATGCTCAAAGAGAATATGCAGGCCCTCAAAGAGTCGGGGGTTACCACGTTTTATATTGAAGGTGTCGAAACCAATGCCGCGGGCCAGCTCATGGATGTGGGCATGGGTGGCCACCGTCCTCAAGGCGCGTCTCCCACGCTCTCGGAACTGGTTCAACTTGCCAATGACAATGGAATCACCGTCAAATCCCTCGAGCACCACTACTTGACCCGCCGATCGGATATGCCCGATTTCTACAAGTACGTTGGGGACAACGACAACGGCATTACTCGCCTGCAAGAATTCAATTACTTCGCGACCCGTATCTTGGAAACACGCAAGCCGGGCGAAAAAGTACTCGCCTTGGTCGGCCGGGCCCATATGAACACGGCCCGAAACGTTCCAGGTCTGGCGGAACTCACTGGAGGGGTGGGCATAGGCGTGTACCCGGACAAAACATTCAACAAGAGTGTTGCCATCAGCGGCCCGTCAATACCAAGGGATCCCGGGGCCAACGTCACGAATAGCCATACGGCAGGGGATTATCAGGTCTTCCATAAAGTCATTTGAGTAATCACCGTCGTGCGTTGTTTGCACGATGGTGAGCCCTTCACTGTCGCATGCGGCGCCACGGGAAAACCTCATCACCAAAATTGCGCCACCACCTACAGCAGCGCAACAATGTGAAGAAAACAAGATGCTGTTAGCAATAAATATTCGTAAAGCTTGTTTTACACAGAAAATCTATCAATTTTTCCCGACCACCTTGCCATCTCACTTGGCCACGGTTAGGGTTGGGCTTATGAAAACCTCTCACACCCTCATTCAGCTCCGCCAGCACCGCAGCCTGTGCCTTGTCAGCGCACGACTGCCAGGCTGAATCGATCTGCCTCGCCCTCAGTTTTATCCCCAATAACAGTTCCACGGCAGGCCGCCTTTTCTCGGCCCCTACAACCAAGGATTTCCCGATGAGCATGCTCAAAGACCCGTCTTCGAAGTACCGCGCGTTCCCCACCATCGACATTCCGGACCGTACCTGGCCGTCGAAGACCATCACCCAAGCGCCTATCTGGTGCAGCTCCGACCTGCGTGATGGCAACCAGTCGCTGATCGAGCCGATGGACGCGGTGAAAAAGCTGCGCTTCTGGAAGACCCTGGTGGCCGTTGGCGTGAAGGAAATCGAAGCCTCGTTCCCTGCCGCGTCGCAAACCGACTTCGACTTCGTGCGCACCCTGATCGAAGACAACCACATCCCCGAGGACACCACCATTCAGGTGCTGACCCAGGGCCGTGAAGACTTGATCGCACGCACCTTCGAATCCCTGCGCGGCGCGAAGAAAGCCATTGTGCACTTGTACAATGCCACCTCGCCGTCGTTCCGCCGCATCGTGTTCAACCAGGACAAGGACGGCATCAAGGCCATCGCGGTCAACGCCGCCAAGCTGTTCGTCAAATACGCTGCCCAGCAGCCGGAAACCCAGTGGACCTTCGAATATTCCCCAGAGACCTTCAGCGCCACCGAGCTGGAGTTCGCCAAGGAAGTCTGCGACGCGGTGATCGAGGTGTGGAACCCGACGCCTGAGCACAAGATGATCCTCAACCTGCCAGCGACCGTCGAGTGCGCCACGCCGAATATCTATGCCGACCAGATCGAGTGGTTCGGTCGCCATATCAACCGTCGCGACAGCGTGATCATCAGCCTGCACACCCACAACGACCGTGGCACTGGCGTGGCGGCCACCGAGCTGGGCCTGATGGCCGGCGCCGACCGTGTGGAAGGCTGCCTGTTCGGCAACGGCGAGCGCACCGGTAACGTCGACTTGGTCACCGTGGCACTGAACATGTACACCCAGGGCCTGGACCCGCAGTTGGACTTCTCGGACATTGACGGCGTGCGCAAAGTGGTCGAGGAATGCAACCAGATCCAGGTGCACCCACGTCACCCGTATGTCGGCGACCTGGTGCATACCGCATTCTCCGGTTCCCACCAGGACGCGATCCGCAAAGGTTTCTCCCAGCAGAAAGACGATGCGCTGTGGGAAGTGCCGTACTTGCCGATCGACCCGGCCGATATTGGCCGCAGCTACGAGGCGGTGATCCGCGTGAACAGCCAGTCGGGCAAAGGCGGTATCGCCTACCTGCTGGAGCAGGAATACGACATCAGCTTGCCGCGTCGCATGCAGATCGAGTTCAGCCAGGTGGTGCAGGTCGAAACCGACCGCGTGGGCCTGGAGATGACCGCGCCACAGATCTACGCCTTGCTGCAGCGTGAATACCTGCAAGCCAACACGCCGTACGCGTTGGTCAGCCACCGCCTGCAGGAAGAGAACGGCAACAGCTTTGTCGAGGTAGAAGTCTCCGGCAAAGGCCAGGGCGAAACCAACCTGCATTGGAAGGGCAAAGGCAACGGTGCGCTGGAAGCCTTGGTGGCCGGCCTGCCGATTGGCGTGGAGATCATGGACTACAACGAGCACGCGATTGGTGCGGGTACCAATGCCAAGGCGGCGGCCTATATTGAACTGCGCGTCAACGGCGAACGCCCGGTGCATGGTGTGGGGATCGATGAAAACATCACTACCGCCAGCTTCAAGGCGCTGTTCAGTGCGCTGAACCGTTCGTTGAGCCAGCAGGAAGCCAAAGCGGCGTAAGCATTGCCGTAATGCAAAAGGCCCCTGGGTGAGAATCCAGGGGCCTTTTTGTTCGGCGTCAGAGTTGTATTGTTTGTGGGGCCGTCATCGCGGGCAAGCCCGGCTCCCACATTTGGATTGCATTTTTCAGGTAACCCCAATCAACTGTGGGAGCCGGGCTTGCCCGCGATGACGCTCTTGCAGGCGACAGATAGGCCTTAGACAAACTGAAAGCTATCGGCATCCAGGTTCGCCGGGAACCGCGTGCGGTAAGCCGCGAGCTCCGCCGCATCCAGGATCACCTGGAACACCCCATCCGCCTCCCCTGCACTCAGCAAAGTCTCACCCTGGAAATCCAACACCTGGCTATCGCCGGTGTAGGCAAACCCCTTGCCGTCGGTGCCCACCCGGTTCACCGCCGCCACGTAACACAGGTTCTCAATGGCCCGCGCCGGCAACAGCCGATTCCAATGCTGACGCCGAGCGCCCGGCCAGTTGGCGGTGTACAGCAGCAGGTCCGTATCCTGGGCGTCGCGGCTCCACACCGGGAAGCGCAGGTCATAGCAGATCAGCGGGCGAATGCGCCATCCCTTCAACTCGAACTGCACCTGACGTTCACCTGGGGTGTAATGGTCATGTTCACCGGCCATGCGGAACAGGTGGCGCTTGTCGTAATGCAATACCTCGCCATCCGGCCGCGCCCACAGCAGACGGTTGCGGTGGCTGCCATCGGCGGCCTGGATGATCACACTGCCGGTAATCACGGCCTGATACTTTGCCGCCTGGGCCTGGAGCCAATGATGGGTGGGGCCGTTTTCCGGCTCGGCAAGGGTTTCTGATTTCATGGAAAAACCGGTGGTGAACATCTCTGGCAGCACGATCAAGTCGGCGCCTTTGGCCTGCTCCAGCAGCAACTCGAAGTGTTCGAAATTGGCATGCCGGTCATGCCAGGCCAGGCTCGTCTGCACCAGGGCAATGTTCAGATTGGGCAGTACACTCAGATCACGCATAGTTTTTCCGCCGCTTGTCGCAACGTCTCCTCGCGTTTGGCAAAGCACAGGCGCACCAGGCGCTGGCCTTGGGGTGGGTGCTGGTAGAACACCGAAACCGGAATGGTCGCCACGCCATGTTCACGGGTCATCCACAGGGACATGGCGATGTCATCCAGGTCTGGGCGTATCTGCGAGTAATCCACCAGTTGGAAGTAAGTGCCGGTCACCCGGGTAAAGCTCAAGCGCGATGGCGCCAGCAGGTCGCAGAACAGGTCCCGCTTGGCCTGATAGAAGGCCGGCAGTTCTTCGACATGTTCCGGGTGTTCGGCCATGAAGTCCGCCAAAGCGTACTGCAAAGGGGTGACGCCGCAGAAGTTGACATATTGATGCACCTTGCGCAGTTCGGCGCTGAGGGCCGGTGGCGCGACCACGTAGCCGGTCTTCCAGCCTGTGACGTGATAGGTCTTGCCGAATGAGCTGACCACGAATGCGCGCTGATACAGTTCCTGATGGGCCAATACGCTGACGTGGGGCACACCGTCGAATACCAGGTGCTCGTAGACCTCATCGCTGATCAGGTAGATATCGCGGTCGCTGATCAGTTCGGCCAACTGGTCCAGCTCGGCACGGCTGATCAATGCACCGGTGGGGTTGTGCGGGCTATTGAGGATGATCATGCGCGTACGCGGTGAAAGCGCAGCCTTGAGTTTCTCGAAGTCCAGGGCGAAGCCTTGCAGGCTCAGTTGCACATGCACGCAGCGGCCACCGGCCAGTTCAACCGAAGGCTCGTAGCTGTCATAGCTGGGGTCGAACACGATGACTTCATCGCCGCTGCGAATCACCGCCTGAATGGCGCAAAAAATCGCCTCGGTAGCGCCTGGCGTGATGGTCACTTCAGTGTCGGCATTCACCGTGACGCCATAGCTTCGGGCGATCTTGGCCGCCACTTGCTGACGCAGCACCGGCAGGCCTGTCATGGGGGCGTACTGGTTATGACCGAGGGCGATATGCTTACCCACTGCATCGAGCAAACCCTGCGGACCATTGAAATCGGGAAAACCCTGGGACAGATTGAGCGCGCCGGTTTCGGCGGCGAGTTGCGACATGGTGGTGAAAATGGTCGTGCCGACGTTTGGCAGCTTACTGGTGATCATGGGAGCCCCCTTCGGGTGAGCTGCAAGTTTTAAGCTGCAAGCTGCAAGCAGGTCAAGGGGCAAACCGCCAGGCACAAAAAAGGGCTCCAAAGGAGCCCTCTCTTGCAGCTTGTAGCTTACAACTCGAAGCTGCCGTTATTTTTTATCACGGCGCTTCTTGTCGGCCTTCTTGTGGTGAGTCATCAAACGACGCTTCTTGTTCACCTGACGGTCAGTCAGTGTGTTCTTGTTGCCTTCGTATGGGTTCTCGCCACCCTTGAACTCGATACGGATCGGCGTACCGACCAGTTTCAAGACACGGCGGTAGGTGTTTTCCAGGTAACGCACATAGGACTTGGGCACCTTCTCGATCTGGTTACCGTGGATCACGATAATCGGCGGGTTGGCACCACCCAAGTGGGCGTAACGCAGTTTGATCCGGCGGTTGTTGACCATCGGCGGCGCGTGCTCGCCGACCGCATCTTCCAGGATCTGGGTCAGGCGGTTGGTCGGCCAGCGGGTAACCGCGGACTTGAACGAGTTCTGTACGGACGCGTAGAGGTTGCCCACGCCAGTGCCGTGCAATGCCGAGATAAAGTGGATATCGGCGAACTCGACGAAGAACAGCCGACGTTGCAGCTCGATCTTGACGAAATCGCGCTCGCTCGGCGTCATGCCGTCCCACTTGTTGATCGCGATGACCAGGGCACGACCGGCTTCCAGGGCAAAGCCCAGCAAGTTGAGGTCGTGGTCCACCACGCCTTCGCGGGCGTCCATCACGAAGATCACCACGTTGGCGTCTTTGATCGCCTGCAGGGTTTTGACCACGGAGAACTTTTCAACTTCTTCGTGGATCTTGCCGCGCTTGCGCACACCGGCGGTGTCGATCAGCGTGTACTTTTCCTCGTTGCGTTCGAACGGGATGTAGATGCTGTCGCGGGTGGTACCGGGTTGGTCGTAGACGATAACGCGGTCTTCACCGAGCATACGGTTGACCAGGGTCGACTTGCCGACGTTCGGGCGGCCGATGATAGCGATCTTGATACCGTCTTTTTCGCTCGGGCCAGGAATGCGCTTGGCTTCCTCGCCTTCAGCGACGATCTCTTCCTCGCCCTCTTCTTCCTCGACATCATCCTTTGGGAAGTCGCGCAGGGCGATTTCCAGCATCTGGGTGATGCCGCGGCCGTGGGCACCGGCGACCGGGATCGCATCGCCCAGGCCCATCGGGCTGAATTCGGCACGGGCGGCCTCAGGATCGATGTTGTCGATCTTGTTGGCGACCAGATAGGAACGCTTGTTGCGCTTGCGCAGGTGCTCGCCAATCATCTGGTCGGCAGCGGTGTAGCCCGCGCGGGCGTCCACCAGGAACAACACGACATCGGCTTCTTCAATGGCAAGCAGCGACTGCTCGGCCATCTTTTCGTCCATGCCATGCTCGTCACCGGAGATACCACCGGTGTCGACAATAATGTAGGAGCGCCCTTGCCACTTTGCCTCACCGTATTGGCGATCACGGGTCAGACCGGACAAGTCGCCGACAATGGCGTCGCGAGTCCTGGTCAGGCGGTTGAACAAGGTGGACTTGCCGACGTTAGGTCGGCCCACCAGGGCGATTACGGGAACCATGCGGCTCTCCACTTCGTTATTTCAGAAAATACAAAAGCCGCTGCAGGGCAGCGGCTGGTGCTCGGGGCAGCATCGTCAGATGCCGCATGCCCCGCCGAAGCAGGGCCGCCTGGGGGTTACCCCAAGCATAGTCAAACCTTTACTTGATGGTCAGGGCTTCCAGCTTGCCGCCGTTGCCATACACATAAAGCATGTTACCCACCACCAGCGGACGCGCACGCAGGCCGTCGCTGTCGATACGCTGGCGACCGACAAAACGACCGTCCACCTGGCTCAGCAGGTGCAGGTAGCCTTCAAAGTCACCGACCGCGACGTAGCTGGAGAAGACTTCCGGTGCCGACAGTTGACGGCGAGCCAGGGAGTCATTGCTCCACAGTGCAGTGGTGGAACGCTCATCGACACTTTCAACGGTGCCGGATGCCAGGCTCACATAGACGCTGCCAAACCCTTGGGCGACACCCGCATAGCTGGAGGCATCACGCTGCCAGTTGATGCGACCGCTTTGCAGGTCCAGCGCAGCAACACGACCCTGGTAGGTGGCGACGTAAAGGGTTTCACCCGACAGCAACAAGCCGCCGTCGATGTCTACCACGCGATCCAGTTCGGAGCGACCTTGCGGGATGGCCACACGAGTTTCCCAGGCCGGCACGCCGTTCTGGGTATTCAGGGCAACCACTTTACCGGTCGACAAGCCAGCAACGGCCAGGTTGTTGGTCACAATCGGACCACTGGTACCGCGCAGGGTCAACACCGCAGGGGTGCTGTCGTACAACCAGCGTTGGTCGCCGGTGGAGGCATCCAGGCCGATCACGCGGTCGTCCTGGGTTTGCACCACAACGATATCGCCGTTGGTCGCCGGCGCCGAGAGCACTTCACTGGTCACGCGAGCGCGCCATTTCTCTTCACCGGTGCTGGAGTCCAGCGCGACCACGTCACCCTTGAGGGTACCGATCAGCACCATGCCGTAGCCGACGCCCACACCGCCGGAAACCGGCAGTTCGAGGTCTTTCTTCCACTTGACGTCGCCGTTCATGCGATCCATGGCAACCACGACGCCAGTGGAATCAGTAGCCACGATGTTGTCGCCGTCAATCGCCGGCTGCAACAGGTTGTAGAGGTCGCCCTGCCCATCACCAATGGATTGGCTCCATTGTTTTTGCAGGACCACTTCTTCCTTGAAGCTGGTCAGCTCGGCAGGAGGCAGTTCTTTTTTGCTGTTGCTGCTGCAACCCGCGGCCAAAACGGCCAGAGCCAGCAATGCTGCATGTTTCCAACGGATCACGTCACGCATCCCCTTTGGCCAAGTCGTCGAGCTTGATTTGTAAGCCACCGACCGCCGCTTCATCAGACAGCGCCGCCTTGGCTTTTTGGTACGCAGCATGGGCTTCGTCGGTACGACCCAATTGGACCAACAGGTCGCCCTTGAGCTCTTCGCGAGTGGCCACGAATGCCTTGTCAGCATCGCCGTCGAGCAGTTTGAGTGCTTCGTCAGCCTTGTTCTGCGCCGCCAATACCTGTGCCAGGCGCTGACGTGCGATTTCACCCAGGGTCGGGTTGGTCGGCTTGTCGGCAATGGCCTTCAGCTCGGTGGCGGCGTCATCCAGTTTGCCGGTATCGACCGCGACTTTCGCGACGAACAGGCTGCCGTACTGGGCGTAGGTACTCCCGCCGAATTCGTTCTTCAGCTTGCCGGCCAGGTCTGCAACCTGCGCTGGGTCAGGCTTGCCGTCCGGCGTCAGGGTAGTTTCCAGCAATTGCTGATAAACGATCGAGGCGCCCTGGGATTGGTTGGCCTGATACTTGGTCCAGGCTTGCCAGCCGAACACCACCACTAAAGCCAGCAGGCCGCCAGTGACCAGGGGCTTGCCGTTACGCTGCCACCAGTCCTTGAACTCGGCCAGTTGCTCATCATCAGTACTCGACACCCCAATACTCCTTAATCGCTAAATTCGGCTGTTCGACAGCTTCAACCCTGCACAACGCAGGTGGCCAAGTGCGCAGCGAGCGCATCAAAGGCAATGTTCTGTTGTTCACCCTGGCCACGCAGGGGTTTGAAACCTACCACTTGCTGGGCCAGCTCGTCATCGCCGAGGATCAGTGCGTAAAGCGCACCGCTCTTGTCGGCCTTCTTGAACTGGCTCTTGAAGCTACCAGCGCCGGCATTGATCTGCAGGCGCAGGTTGGGCAGTTGGTCACGTACTTTTTCGCTCAAGGCCAGGGCCGCCAGTTCGGCAGCCTCGCCGAAGGCGCACAGGTACACGTCCACCTGACGGGAAATTTCTTCCGGGACCTGCTCCAGGGTTTCCAGCAGCAGGATCAGCCGCTCGATGCCCATGGCAAAGCCTACGCCCGTGGTCGGCTTGCCGCCCATTTGCTCGACCAGGCCGTCGTAGCGACCACCGGCACACACGGTGCCCTGGGCGCCGAGCTTGTCGGTGACCCACTCGAACACGGTCTTGCTGTAGTAGTCGAGGCCACGCACCAGCTTGGGGTTGATCACGTAGGGAATACCGGCTGCATCCAGACGCGCCTTGAGGCCCTCGAAATGCACCCGGGACTCGTCATCCAGGTAATCAGCCATTTTCGGCGCATCGACCAGCACGGCCTGGGTGTCGGCGTTCTTGGTATCCAGGACGCGCAACGGGTTGGTCTTCAGACGGCGTTGGCTGTCTTCGTCCAGCTTGTCCAGGTGGGCCGACAGGTACTCGACCAGGGCTTCGCGATAGCGACCCCGGGACTCGCTGGTGCCCAGGCTGTTGAGTTCAAGCTTGACCGCATCGCGGATGCCCAGTTGGCCCCACAGGCGCCAGGTCAGCACGATCAGCTCGGCGTCGATGTCCGGGCCGTCCAGGTTGAACACTTCGCAACCGATCTGGTGGAACTGGCGGTAACGGCCTTTCTGCGGGCGCTCGTGGCGGAACATCGGGCCGATATACCACAGCTTCTGGGTCTGGCCACCACCGGTGATGCCATGTTCCAGTACGGCGCGAACGCACGCGGCAGTGCCTTCCGGGCGCAGGGTCAGGGAGTCGCCGTTACGGTCTTCAAAGGTGTACATCTCTTTTTCGACGATATCGGTCACTTCACCGATGGAGCGCTTGAACAGCTCGGTGAACTCGACGATCGGCATGCGGATCTGCTTGTAACCGTAGTTATCCAGCAGGCGCGCGACAGTGCTTTCGAAGTAGCGCCACAGTGGCGTCTGCTCCGGCAGGATGTCGTTCATGCCACGAATGGCTTGCAGAGACTTGCTCACATCAGATCCTTAAATTCGTTCAATCAGCCGCGAGCGATCAGCGCTGCGTCAGCGGCGACCTTCTCGGCCGCTTTCTCGCGGATCAGCTTTTCCAGCTCATCCACCAGATTGTCATTCGTTAGCTTCTGCGACGGTTTGCCGTCGATGTAAATCAGGTTCGGTGTGCCACCCGTCAGGCCCACGTGGGCCTCTTTGGCCTCACCCGGCCCGTTGACCACACAACCGATCACTGCGACATCCAGCGGCACCAGCAGGTCTTCCAGGCGCAACTCCAGGTCGTTCATGGTTTTCACCACGTCGAAGTTCTGCCGCGAGCAGCTCGGGCAGGCGATGAAGTTGATACCACGGGAACGCAAACGCAGGGACTTGAGAATGTCGTAGCCGACCTTCACTTCCTCTACGGGGTCTGCCGCCAGGGAGATGCGGATAGTATCGCCAATCCCTTCGGCGAGCAGCATACCGAGACCCACCGCAGATTTCACTGTGCCTGAGCGCAAACCGCCCGCTTCAGTGATACCCAGGTGCAGCGGTTGCACGATTTCCTTGGCCAGCAGGCGATAGGCTTCCACGGCCATGAACACGTCCGAGGCCTTTACGCTGACCTTGAAGTCCTGGAAATTCAGGCGTTCAAGGTGTTCAACGTGGCGCAGTGCCGACTCAACCAGCGCTGCCGGAGTGGGCTCGCCGTATTTCTTTTGCAGGTCTTTTTCCAGGGAGCCGGCGTTGACGCCGATACGGATCGGAATACCGCGATCACGGGCAGCGTCCACCACGGCACGCACGCGGTCTTCACGCCCGATATTGCCGGGGTTGATACGCAGGCAGTCCACACCCAGTTCGGCCACGCGCAATGCGATCTTGTAGTCGAAGTGAATATCGGCAACCAGTGGGACCTTGACCAACTGCTTGATACGACCAAAGGCCTCGGCTGCGTCCATGTCCGGAACGGACACCCGCACGATGTCCACGCCAGCCGCTTCCAGACGATTGATCTGGGCAACGGTGGCGGCCACGTCGTTAGTGTCGCTGTTGGTCATGCTCTGCACTGCAATGGGGGCGTCGCCACCCACCGGCACCGAGCCGACCCAGATCTTGCGCGATACGCGACGTTTGATTGGAGATTCGCCGTGCATGACTATTGTCCCAACTTGAGGCGAGCAGTCTCGCCACTGGTGAACGGCGCCACGTCTACAGGCTGGCCGTTGTAGGCCACTTGCGCGCCACGGGCAAAGCCCAGACGCAGCGTCAAAGGAGGCTTGCCGCTCTGGTCAAGCGTATCTCCCTTACGCTTCAAACCGCTGAACAGCACTTTGCCGTTGCCATCGGTGACCTGCGTCCAGCAGTCAGCGATGAAGGTAATTTGTACGCGCCCATCACCGGCGATCAATGCCGGGGTGGTGGGAGGCGACAGCGCCGGCGCTGCGGGTGCGGCTGGCGCAGGGGTCGCAGGTGCGGGCGTTGGAACCGCCGGAGCCTGGGCCACAGGTGCTGCCGGAGCGGTCGGAACAGCCGGAGCCGGTACCGCAGCAGGGGCCGTGCCAGCGTCTGGCGCGGGTTGTTCGGCAGTGGCCGGCGCTTGCGGCGCAGCTTGCCCCTCTACCACGGCCTGGTCTTCCGGCTCGTCCAGGGGGTGAATCTGGGTGGTGCCGTCGGCGCTTTCGACTTCGACATGTTCCATGGCGTTGCTGGTCAGGTCTTTGTTGCGCTGGGAGGTCTGGTCTTGCCACCAGACAAAACCGCCGCCGACCACGGCAATCAGCAACAACAGGCTGACAATCCGCAAAATGGTGTGGGAAACGCGCGTGGGCTCTTCGATACGCCCCAACCCATGGACATTACTGCCCTGGGCGTCGGTGCCGGTGAACTGGTCGAACGCCTGGACCAGCACGGCCTGGTCGATACCCAGCAATTTTGCATAGGCGCGGATATAGCCGCGGGCAAAAGTGTGCCCAGGCAGCTTGTCGAACGCGCCGGCCTCCAGGTTGGCCAGCGAGTTACTGGTCAAATTGAGCTTGAGGGCCACTTCAGCCAGCGACCAACCATTGCTTTCACGAGCCTGGCGCAAGGTTTCGCCTGGGTTGACGCGATTAGCTGCTACATCTTCCGGGTGCGCGGCTTTCATCATTGCTCCGACAGGTATTGCTGATATTCCGGCGTACCGGGATAGAGTCGTTCGAGTTGCTGGCCAAAACGTGCGGCCGTGTCGTGTTCTTCATGAACCGTCGCCAGGCGCACACCGAGCAATAGACTACGTGCATTTTGCCCGCTGAGCAGGCTAAAACGCTCGTAATAGTCACGTGCCGGCACATAATGCCTGTCTTCGTAAGACAACTCAGCCATTTCGAGCAATGCCCGTGGCTGTCGACTGTTCAGGTGCAGGGCTTTTTCCAACTGCTGGCGAGCGCTGTCGCGCTGACCGAGGCGCATCGAGGTCACACCGAGGTTCTCGAACACCCGCGAACGTTGCGGGTAGAGGGTATCGGTGGCAGCTTGCTGGAAATAACGTGACGCCAGGTCGTACCGCTGCTGTTCGAACAGGAAACTGCCGTAGTTGTTCAGCAGCCGCGGATCGGCAGGGCGGGAGGCCAGGGCCTTGTGGAAATAGCGGTCGGCCAGCTCGGGCTCGGCCTGAGCCTGAAACACCAAGGCCAGCGCGGCGTTGGCATCGGCATCATCGGCGTCCAGCTCAAGGGCCTTTTTCAACGGCACCTTGGCCTGCTCGCTCATGCCTTGGCGCAGATACCCCAAACCCAGTTGCACATAGGCAACTCGCGCCTCATCACGGCCTTTATCAGTGCGCAACGGGCTGTCATGGCCCGATGAAACGCAACCGGCCACGAGGCCGGTAAACAGTAAAAGCAGCGCAAGGCGCAAGGGCATAGAGATCCTCTCTCAGATTCGATTCACAGCGATTTGCGGCAAATCTTCAGCGGCGTTAAGTTCGCGCACGGCGATATAACGTTCACTGCGGCGGGTGCGGTCCATCACCTGCCCTACCAATTGGCCACACGCGGCATCGATGTCTTCACCACGAGTGGTTCGCACAGTGACGTTATAGCCGGCCTGGTGCAGTTGATCCTGGAAACGACGTATGGCGTTGTTGCTCGGCCGTTCGTAGCCAGAATGAGGAAACGGGTTGAACGGGATCAAGTTGATCTTGCACGGGGTGTCCTTGAGCAATTCGATCATCTCGACTGCGTGCTCCAGCTTGTCGTTGACGTCCTTGAGCATGGTGTACTCAATGGTCAGCACACGCTTCTCACCCAGGGTCGCCATATAACGCTGGCACGATTCGAGCAGCATCTTAAGCGGATATTTCTTGTTGATCGGCACCAATTGGTTACGCAATGCGTCATTAGGTGCGTGCAGCGACAACGCGAGGGAGACGTCGATGTGCTTGGCCAGCTCATCGATCATCGGTACCACGCCGGAGGTCGACAGGGTCACACGGCGCTTGGAGATGCCGTAGCCCAGGTCGTCCATCATCAGGTGCATGGCCGCAATCACGTTGTCGAAGTTCAGCAGCGGCTCACCCATGCCCATCATCACCACGTTGGTGATGGCACGGTCGACGGTCGCCGGGACGCTGCCAAAGGATTTATTGGCAATCCACACCTGGCCGATGACTTCGGCGGCGGTGAGGTTGCTATTGAAGCCTTGCTTGCCGGTGGAGCAGAAACTGCAGTCCAGGGCACAGCCTGCCTGGGACGAAACGCACAAAGTGCCACGTTTGCCCTGGGGAATGTACACGGTCTCGACACAGCTACCGGACGCCACGCGCACGACCCACTTACGGGTACCGTCGCTGGAAATGTCCTCGCTGACCACTTCGGGACCACGCACCTCGGCAATGGCCTTGAGCTTGTCGCGCAGGGCCTTGCTGACGTTCGTCATGGCGTCGAAATCGTCGACGCCAAAGTGGTGAATCCACTTCATTACCTGACCGGCACGGAAACGCTTCTCCCCGATTGAGTCGAAGAATTTCTCCATTTCCGGCTGAGTCAGACCCAGCAGGTTGGTTTTAACAGTCGATGTAGTCATGGATTCACCCTCACTCTTTAAGCCGATGCTTAGCGAGCGGTTACTTCAGTAGCAGCGAAAAAGTACGAGATTTCGCGAGCAGCAGCAGCTTCGGAGTCCGAGCCGTGAACAGCGTTGGCGTCGATGGATTCAGCGAAGTCAGCACGGATGGTGCCAGCGGCAGCTTCTTTAGGGTTGGTAGCGCCCATCAGCTCACGGTTCAGAGCGATAGCGTTTTCGCCTTCCAGAACCTGGACAACAACAGGACCGGAGATCATGAAGGCAACCAGGTCGCCGAAGAAGCCACGAGCGCTGTGCTCAGCGTAGAAGCCTTCAGCCTCAGCCTTGGACAGTTGCTTGAGTTTCGAAGCTACAACCTTCAGGCCGGCTTTTTCGAAACGAGTGGTGATCTCGCCGATGACGTTTTTTGCAACAGCGTCAGGCTTGATGATGGAGAAAGTACGTTGAACAGCCATGGTGTAACTCCAGAAACGGTAATTTACGAAAAATTAAACCCGCGAATTATACGCGGGTTATTGGGTATTGCCTAACTGCGTAAAAAGGCGGCTCAGTCTGCTTCTTCGATCCACAGGCCTTGAATCGCCTCCAGGACCTTTTCGCCACCCCGGTCAGGGATGTCGTCAAAATCCGGCAGCGCCATTACGAGGTCGCGCAACTTGACGAAGTTCACGGTAAGAGGATTGACCTCAGGATGAGCTTCAGCAAGTTGTATAGCGATTTCTTGTACATCAACCCATTTCAGGCTCATGACATTTCCTTGAATCAATGCGGCGCTTCGGCTGCATGGTTGAGCGAATATTTCGGGATTTCGACGGTGAGGTCTTCAGTCCCCACTTTCGCCTGACAACTCAGGCGCGACGTCGGCTCCAGGCCCCACGCCCGATCAAGATAGTCTTCTTCCAGGTCGTCAGCCTCATTTAGGCTGTCGAAACCTTTACGAATGATGCAGTGACAGGTGGTGCAGGCATTGACGCCGCCACAGGCACTTTCGATCTCGATGTGGTTGTCATGGGCGACGTCGAGCAGGGACTTGCCGGTCTCAGCCTCCACGACCATGCCCTCAGGGCAATGTTCGGCGTGCGGTAGAAAAGTGACCTGCGGCATCAGTTATTCCTCAATTTCATTCAGGTTGCGGCCCGCCAGCGCGGCTTTAACCGTCTGATCCATACGGCGGGCGGCAAAGGCATCAGTCACTTGCGACAGGCGCTTGGTCTGTTGCTCGATGGCGTAACCATCGTTGCCTTTCATCAGTTCGGCCAGTTCCTGCCTCTGCAGGTCAATGACCATGCGTTCTTCGGCATCCAGCAGGCGCTCGCCGTCGGCGTCAAGGGCGCCCTGCACCGCTTCAAGCAGGCGCTGGGCATCCACTTGTTGCTCGCGCAATACGCGGGCGACCTTGTCGTCACCGGCATACTGGAACGAATCCTTGAGCATCTTGGCGATTTCGCCATCGGTGAGGCCGTAGGACGGCTTGACCTGGATGCTGGCTTCAACGCCAGACGCCAGTTCGCGCGCAGCGACACTGAGCAGGCCATCGGCATCAACCTGGAATGTCACGCGAATTTTCGCCGCGCCCGCGACCATCGCCGGAATGCCACGCAACTCAAAACGCGCCAGGGAACGGCAGTCGCTGATCAGCTCGCGCTCGCCTTGCAGCACATGAATCATCATGGCCGTCTGACCGTCTTTGTAGGTGGTGAAATCTTGGGCACGTGCGACGGGGATGGTGGTGTTACGCGGAATCACCTTCTCCATCAGGCCGCCCATGGTTTCAAGGCCCAGGGACAACGGGATCACGTCGAGCAACAGCAGTTCGCCGCCGTCTCGCTTGTTACCAGCCAGGGTATCGGCCTGGATGGCAGCGCCGATGGCGACGACTTGATCCGGGTCGATTTCGGTCAATGGTTGGCGCCCAAAGGCTTCGGCTACCGCTTCACGCACGCGCGGCACGCGGGTGGAACCACCTACCATGACCACTGCGCCAACGTCTTCCAACTCGATACCGGAATCACGCACAGCACGACGGCAGGCTTTGAGGCTGCGGGCGACCATCGGTTCGATCAGCGCATCAAAGGCTTCGCGAGTCAGTGGCGCCGACCAGTTACCGTAGCAAACATCAACAGAAGCAGCGTCAGTCAGCGCCTCCTTGGCCGCACAGGCAGTTTGCAGCAGGTTGCGCTGCGCGCCTGGGTCCAGGTCGGCCGACAAGCCGGCACTGCTGATGATCCAGCCAGCGATGGCGTGATCGAAATCATCGCCGCCCAGAGCGCTGTCGCCGCCGGTCGCGAGCACTTCAAACACACCGCCGGTCAGGCGCAGGATCGAAATATCGAAGGTGCCGCCGCCCAGATCATAAATAGCGACCAGGCCTTCAGCGTGCTGATCAAGGCCATAGGCCACCGCCGCCGCAGTTGGCTCGTTGAGCAAGCGCAGCACGTTCAGGCCGGCAAGTTTCGCCGCATCCTTGGTGGCTTGACGCTGGGCGTCATCGAAATACGCAGGAACGGTGATAACCGCCCCTACCAGCTCACCACCCAAGGTGTTTTCCGCACGCTGGCGCAGCACCTTGAGGATATCGGCCGACACTTCCACCGGACTCTTGGGCCCCTGAACAGTGTCAATAAACGGCATATGGGACTCGCCGCCGACAAAGCGGTACGGCAGTTGGTCACCCAATTGCTTGACGTCGGACAACCCACGACCCATCAAGCGCTTGACCGACAACACCGTGTTCAGGGGGTCTGCGGACGCGGCGAGCTTGGCCGATTCGCCCACTTCAGTGCGGTCGGCGTGATAACGCACGGCGGACGGCAGGATCACCTGCCCATCAGCGTCAGGCAGTGGCTCGGACAGGCCGCTGCGCAAGGCAGCAACCAGGGAATTGGTGGTGCCCAGGTCAATCCCGACCGCCAGGCGACGCTGGTGCGGTTGAGGGCTTTGGCCGGGTTCGGCGATTTGCAGTAGAGCCATGGTAATCAGGTCTTATCTGTCTATCAGGCGTGCATCACGGGCAGCACTGGGTTAATCGTCGAGGCGCTCTTCTAGCTGGCGCACTTCGTAGGTGAGCTTGTCGAGAAACTGCATGCGCCGCATCAGGCGTTCGGCCTGTTCGCGTTGCGCCGCATCATCCCAACAGGCTGCGAAGCTTTCGTTGAGCTCATCCTGGGCGGTTTTCAGACGGCGCTTGAAGACCGCAACACCGGCTATATCGGCTTCGTCCTGCAAGTCTTCGAGCTCTTCGCGCCACTGCATCTGCTGCATGAGGAAGTCCGGATCGTGAACCGTAACCTCCAACGGCAACTCGCCACCGTTCAGCGCGAGCAGGTAACGCGCGCGTTTCGCGGGGCTTTTGAGCGTCTGATAGGCTTCGTTGAGGCTGGCCGATTGCTCAAGGGCCAAGCGCTGCTCACGCTCGGAAGCGTCAGCGAAGCGGTCCGGATGCACCCCACGCGCCAATTCACGGTAGCGCGTGGCGAGCTGCTCAAGGTCCAGCCGAAAGCTCGGCTGCAGCTCGAATAAAGCGAAAAGACAAGGAGTACCCACGAGTAGCCTCAGATGTTGAAGCTTTCGCCGCAGCCACATTCACCGCGCACGTTAGGGTTGTTGAACTTGAAGCCTTCGTTCAACCCTTCCTTGACGAAATCGAGTTCGGTGCCGTCCAGGTAGGTCAGGCTCTTGGGGTCGATGATCACTTTCTCGCCGTGACTTTCGAACACCTGATCCTCTTCAACCACCTCGTCGACAAACTCCAGCACGTAGGCAAGGCCGGAACAGCCCGTGGTGCGTACACCCAGACGAATCCCCTCACCTTTACCGCGCCCATTCAGGGAGCGGCGAATGTGCTGCGCAGCCGCTTCTGTCATGCTGATAGCCATCGTTGACTCCTTACTCGTCGCCAAATGCTTAGATCAAGCCTTTCTTCTGCTTGTAGTCGCGAACGGCTGCCTTGATGGCATCTTCAGCGAGTACGGAGCAGTGGATTTTCACTGGCGGCAACGCCAGTTCTTCGGCCAGCTGGGTGTTGCTGATGGTGACAGCCTCATCCAGGGTCTTGCCTTTCATCCATTCGGTCGCCAGGGAGCTGGAGGCGATGGCCGAACCGCAGCCGTAAGTCTTGAATTTGGCGTCTTCGATAACGCCAGCATCGTTGACCTTGATCTGCAGGCGCATTACATCGCCGCACGCCGGAGCGCCGACCATGCCGGTGCCGACATCTGGATCTTCCGCGTTCATCTTGCCGACGTTGCGCGGGTTTTCGTAGTGGTCGATGACCTTTTCGCTGTAAGCCATGGTACTGAATCCTCACTCATCAGGGCCGCTCTGGAACCCTGTAGAAACGCCTGCGTTTTCCGCCACGTTCCTACAGAGCTTGGGTGGCGGCTTCTATAGTTAGTGTGCCGCCCACTCGATCTTGGAAATATCGACACCGTCTTTGTACATGTCCCACAGTGGCGAAAGAACGCGCAGCTTGTTGACGGCTTCGCAGACCTTCTGCGCGGCGTAGTCGACTTGCTCTTCAGTGGTGAAGCGGCCGAACGTAAAGCGGATAGAGCTGTGGGCCAGTTCGTCGTTGCGGCCCAGGGCGCGCAGTACGTACGAAGGCTCAAGGGACGCCGAGGTGCAGGCCGAACCTGACGAAACCGCCAGGTCCTTGAGCGCCATGATCAGCGACTCGCCTTCGACGTAGTTGAAGCTCAAATTCAGGTTGTGCGGTACACGAGCGGTCATGCTGCCGTTGATGTACAGCTCTTCAAGGTTTTCGACCTGCTTGTAGAAGCGATCGCTCAGGGCCTTGATGCGCACGTTTTCGGCAGCCATGTCTTCCTTGGCTACACGGAAAGCTTCGCCCATGCCGACGATCTGGTGGGTCGCCAGGGTGCCCGAACGCATGCCGCGCTCGTGACCGCCGCCGTGCATGGTGGCTTCGATGCGCACGCGAGGCTTGCGGCTCACGTACAGCGCGCCGATGCCTTTAGGGCCGTAAGTCTTGTGGGCCGAGAACGACATCAGGTCGACTTTCAGCTTGGACAGGTCGATATCGACCTTGCCGGTGGACTGAGCAGCGTCGACGTGGAGCAACACACCCTTGGAGCGGGTCAGCTCGCCGATGGCGGCGATGTCGTTGATCGTGCCGATTTCGTTGTTCACGTGGATCACCGAAACCAGGATGGTGTCTTCACGCATCGCAGCTTCGATCATGGCAGGGGTGACGATACCGTCGGTGGTTGGCTCAAGGTAGGTGACCTCGAAACCTTCACGCTCCAGTTGGCGCATGGTGTCCAGGACAGCCTTGTGCTCAATCTTGGTGGTGATCAGGTGTTTGCCTTTGGTCGCGTAGAAATGCGCCGCGCCCTTGATAGCCAGGTTGTCGGACTCGGTGGCACCGGAGGTCCAGACGATTTCGCGCGGGTCGGCATTGACCAGGTCAGCGACCTGGCGACGAGCGTTCTCGACCGCTTCCTCGGCTTTCCAGCCGAATACGTGGGAACGGGAGGCCGGGTTGCCGAAGTTTCCATCGACCAGCAGGCATTCGCTCATTTTTTGCGCGACACGCGGATCAACCGGGGTGGTCGCTGAGTAATCAAGGTAAATCGGCAATTTCATGGACTTTCTCCTAAATCAGGCTGGCTGGCGTGCCGTTAGCTCTTCGGCTGTCACTCGACGGCGGACGCTTCGATCTTGTCCAGACGCGGCGCCTTGGTGTTGCAACGGCGCTGGTCCTGACGCTGGGCTACTTCTTGCACCTCACGGCGAGTCACAAGATCAGCCAAGCTGATACCACTCAAAAACTCATGGATCTGCAGGCTCAAGTCACACCACAAGTGGTGCGTCAGGCAGGTGTCGCCGGCATGGCAGTCACCCAAACCCTGGCATTTGGTGGCATCGACGGATTCGTTGACCGCGTCGATCACCTGGGCCACCTGAATACCCTGCATATCGCGGGACAACTGATAGCCGCCACCCGGACCGCGAACGCTGGAAACCAGATTGCTACGGCGCAATTTGGCGAACAACTGTTCGAGATAGGACAGGGAAATGCCTTGGCGCTCGGAGATATCGGCCAGGGACACCGGCCCAGTTTGCGCGTGCAAGGCCAAGTCGAGCATGGCGGTCACCGCGTATCGGCCTTTTGTAGTCAGTCTCATGGACAAGTACCAAGGTGTTTCAGAATGGGAGCAAGTATGCGATTCCCGAGTATTTAAGTCAACTATAAGACCTAGTACTTTAGTCAGGATTACCCGTAAAAAGGGCGCGCGAATCATAGCAGGATGGGGTGGGATCGAACAGCGTAACCAAGCCTGCTGCAAGGCCACCGGGCCAATGGAGATCAAATGTGGGAGCTGGCTTGCCTGCGATTGCGGTGGACCAGCAACCTATAAGCAAGCTGATAGACAGCTATCGCAGGCAAGCCAGCTCCCACAAGAGACCGCGTTCAGCCTGCCTTGGTGGTAGCGGCTTCGTCCTTGATTTCAGCAAAATCTTCTTCACGCAGTTCAGGCAAGTCTTTGGCACAGTACGGGCTGCCCAACTCCTTCAGCGCCCCGCACATACCCTCCAGCTTGCCGTCCACTGCTTGCAGATGATCAAGCAATTGACCAATCGCACGAGCCACCGGGTCGGGCATATCTTCACTGACGCCATAGGCATCGAAACCAATCTTCTCGGCCATCGCCTTGCGCTTGGCCTCTTGCTCATCACCGACTTGCGGCTTGACGATGATGCGGCCTGGAATACCCACAACCGTGGCACCCGGCGGCACAGCCTTGGTCACTACCGCGTTGGAGCCAACCTTGGCGCCGGCACCCACGGTAAACGGCCCGAGCACCTTGGCGCCCGCCCCTACTACCACTCCATCGCCCAGCGTTGGGTGGCGCTTACCCTTATTCCAGGTGGTGCCGCCCAGGGTCACGCCCTGATAGAGGGTGACGTCATCGCCGATCTCGGCCGTCTCGCCAATCACGATGCCCATGCCGTGGTCGATAAAGAACCGACGACCCACCTTGGCACCCGGGTGGATCTCGATACCGGTCAACCAGCGCCCAAAGTTCGATACCAGCCGCGCCAGCCACTTCCAGCCCATGCCCCACAGGGCGCCAGACAAGCGGTGGATCCAGATCGCGTGCATGCCCGGGTAGCAGGTCAGCACTTCAAAGGCGTTGCGCGCCGCCGGGTCACGGTGGAAAACACTTTGGATATCTTCTCGCAAACGCTCGAACATTTTTAATCCTTCCGCTCAAGAAGCTCACCACGGGCCGCTTTCTGGGTTTCCGTGAGGATGCCACGCAATATGTTCATTTCAGCCCGGCTCACCGAACTGCGGCCGTACAAACGACGCAGGCGCGCCATCAAGTGCCGTGGCTTTTCAGGGTCGAGAAATTCGATGGCGACCAGGGTTTGCTCCAGGTGCTCATAGAACCGCTCCAACTCGTCCATGGTGGCCAACTCGCCACTTTTGGTCGATGCAACCTCTTCCTTTTCCATTTTGCTCGGCTGGCCAGCAGCGGCCAGCCAGGCCATGCGCACTTCATAAGTCAGCACCTGCACCGCAGCCCCGAGGTTCAGCGAGCTGAACTCAGGGTCTGAGGGGATATGCACGTGGTAATGACATCGCTGTAGCTCTTCGTTGGTCAGGCCGGAGTCTTCACGGCCGAATACCAAGGCGATTTCAGCACCGCCAGCAGCCTCTTCCACCACTTTGGTGCCGCATTCACGCGGATCCAGCAGCGGCCAAGGGATACGACGATCACGGGCGCTGGTGCCGAGCACCAGATTGCAGCCGACCAAGGCATCCTCCAAGGTGGCCACCACCTGGGCATTCTCAAGCAAGTCATTGGCGCCGGACGCACGGGCATCAGCCTCGTGGTGCGGGAATACCCGCGGTTCGACCAGCACCAGGCGCGTCAGCCCCATGTTTTTCATGGCTCGCGCCACCCCGCCGATGTTGCCGGGATGACTGGTATTGACCAAGACGACACGAATGTTTTGCAGCAAGGGAGGCGCTCGCGGACACAGGAAAGGGGAGCAAATCTTACAGAACCGCCTAAGGTTATGCCATGAAAGCGAACGTCGTCCTTCACCTGAGGAAAGTTTCTGCTAGAATGCTCGGCTTTCTTTAACAACCTTAGGTGACCTATCCATGCAGCCCATGCTGAATATCGCGCTGCGCGCCGCCCGCAGCGCCAGTGAATTGATCTTCCGCTCCATCGAGCGCCTGGATACCATCAAGGTCGACGAAAAAGACGCCAAGGATTATGTATCCGAGGTGGATCGCGCCGCCGAACAGAAAATCATCGACGCCCTGCGCAAGGCCTACCCTACCCACGGCATCCTCGGTGAAGAAACCGGCCTGCACAAAGGCAGTGGCGAAGGCGAAGACTACCTGTGGATCATCGACCCACTGGATGGCACCACCAACTTCCTGCGCGGCATCCCGCATTTTGCCGTGAGCATCGCCTGCAAATACCGTGGCCGCCTGGAACACGCCGTTGTGCTGGACCCGGTTCGCCAGGAAGAATTCACCGCCAGCCGTGGCCGTGGCGCCCAACTGAACGGCCGCCGCCTGCGTGTCAGCGGCCGCACCAGCCTGGAAGGCGCCCTGCTGGGTACCGGCTTCCCGTTCCGTGACGACCAGATGGACAACCTGGAGAACTACCTGGGCATGTTCCGGGCCCTGGTTGGCCAGACCGCCGGCATCCGCCGTGCCGGTGCAGCCAGCCTGGACCTGGCGTATGTCGCCGCCGGTCGCTTTGATGCGTTCTGGGAGTCGGGTCTGTCCGAGTGGGATATGGCAGCAGGCGCCCTGCTGATTCAGGAAGCGGGCGGCCTGGTGAGCGACTTCACCGGCGGTCATGACTTCCTGGAGAAAGGCCACGTCGTGGCTGGCAACACCAAATGCTTCAAGGCAGTACTGACGGCGATCCAGCCGCACCTGCCGGCTTCGCTGAAGCGCTAAGCGAGCGGGCACAAAAAAGCACCCTGCGGGGTGCTTTTTTTATGCGTGGGATTTAGCAAAAAACCAATTCCAACTGACTCAATACAATCCAATGTGGGAGCTGGCTTGCCTGCGATGGCGGGCTGCCAACCAACTGATTAGTTACTGACCCACCGCTATCGCAGACAAGCCAGCTCCCACACCTGGATCGAAACCAGACCTGGGGATTACTGCTGGTTCTGACCGAGGATCAGACGACCTTCCTTATCGACCGGGATCTGGCTGCCAGGGTCGCGCTCCATACGCACGGTACCTTCCTTGCCGTCCAGGTTGTAACGCACGTCATAACCGACCACCTTGTCACTGATGTCATTAACGGTGTTACAGCGAGTTTGCGTAGTGGTGTAGGTATCGCGGTTCTGCATACCTTCCTGAACCTTGTTACCGGCGTAGCCACCACCGACCGCACCGGCCACGGTGGCCAGCTTCTTACCGTTACCGCCACCAATCTGGTTGCCCAGCAGGCCACCCGCAAGGGCACCCACCACGGTACCGGCGATTTGATGTTGGTCCTGCACCGGACGCTGCCGGGTCACAGTGACGTCCTTGCAGACCTCACGCGGGGTTTTGATCTGGGTTTTAACCGGCTGCACCGCCAGTACTTGCGCATACTCAGGGCCGCTTTTTACCAGGCTGTAGGTGGCAACAGCGCCTCCGGCAGTCACACCGACAGCACCCAATACCGCACCAACCAGCAACGACTTGTTCACATGAACCTCCTGACCATCACAAGCGGACCGAAAGATCCGCGCTATACCCAGCCTTGGAGCAAAAAAAAAGGCGCGAGTTCAATACTCGCGCCTTTCTTGTAACAGCGGATCAACAAACGCCCATCAAGGACGGTCGTCGACCTCCTTGTCGGTAGCGGCAGGAGGGATCAAGTCTTCGCTGTTGAGGTTCAGCCAGATCAGCACCACGTTGGCGATGTAGATCGACGAGTAGGTACCCGCCAGAACGCCGATAAACAGCGCCAGGGAGAAGCCCCACAGGTTGTCGCCACCGAAGATCATCAGCGCAGCAATCGCCAGCAAGGTGGAGATCGACGTCGCCATGGTCCGCAGCAGGGTCTGGGTGGTGGAGATGTTGATGTTCTCGATCAACGTTGCCTTGCGCAGTACGCGGAAGTTCTCACGAACCCGGTCGAATACCACGATGGTGTCGTTGAGCGAGTAACCAATGATCGCCAGCACGGCCGCCAATACGGTCAAGTCGAAGGTGATCTGGAAGTAGGCCAGGATACCCACGGTCACGACCACGTCGTGGATCAGCGACACAATGGCGCCGACACCGAACTTCCACTGAAAGCGGAAAGCCAGGTAGATCATGATGCCGACCAGCGCCATCAGCATGCCGAGGCCGCCCTGGTCGCGCAGCTCTTCACCCACTTGCGGGCCGACGAACTCGACGCGCTTGACCGATGCCGGGTTGTCGCCACCCACCTTTTGCAAGGCCTCGGCTACCTGGTGACCCAGTTGCGGGTCTTCGCCAGGCATGCGCACCAGCAGATCGGTGGTGGCGCCGAAGCTCTGCACAACGGCTTCGTGATAGCCGGCCTTGACCAGCTCGCTGCGCACCAGGGTAACGTCGGCCGGCTTCTCGTAGGTCAGCTCGATGAGCGTACCGCCGGTGAAGTCCAGGCCGTAGTTCAGACCCTTATGGAACCAGCTGAACAACGCCAGAACGGTAAGGAGCACGGTGACGCCGAACGCAACGTTGCGAACGCCCATGAAGTTGATTGTACGTAACATGGCAGCCCCTTAAATCCACAACTTCTTGAAGTCACGCCCGCCAAAGATCAGGTTGACCATTGCGCGGGTCACCATGATGGCCGTGAACATCGAGGTAAAGATCCCGAGGGACATGGTCACCGCAAAGCCTTTCACCGGGCCCGTGCCCATGGCGAAGAGAATCCCGCCGACCAACAAGGTAGTCAGGTTGGAGTCGAGGATCGCGGTAAATGCCCGGCCGAAGCCTTCGTTGATTGCACGCTGCACGGTCATGCCGGCGGCGATCTCTTCACGAATTCGCGAGAAGATCAGCACGTTGGCGTCCACCGCCATACCCATGGTGAGTACGATACCAGCGATACCTGGCAGGGTCAGTGTGGCGCCCAGCAACGACATCAAGGCCAGCAGCATCACCATGTTGCCCGCGAGGGCGACAGTGGCGATCACACCAAAGAAGCGGTAGATGGCGATGATGAACAGCGACACGAACAACATGCCCCACAGCGCCGCATCGACACCCTTGGTGATGTTGTCGGCACCCAGGCTCGGGCCGATGGTACGTTCTTCAGCGAAGTACATCGGTGCCGCCAGGCCACCGGCACGCAGCAGCAACGCCAGCTCGGAAGACTCGCCCTGGCCGTTCAGGCCAGTGATACGGAACTGAGCACCCAGCGGCGACTGGATGGTCGCCAGGCTGATGATCTTCTTCTCTTCCTTGAAGGTCTGCACCGGCACGTCTTTCTCGACGCCGTTGACCATCTGCTTGGTGTAGGTGGTCACCGGGCGCTGCTCGATGAAGATCACCGCCATGCTGCGACCGACGTTGCTGCGCGTGGCGCGGCTCATCAGTTCACCACCATGGCCATCCAGACGGATGTTCACTTCAGGCGTGCCGTGCTCGCCGAACCCGGCCTTGGCGTCGGTCACCTGGTCACCGGTGATGATCAAGCCACGCTCGATCAGCGCTGGAGGGCGGTTGCCTTCGCGGAATTCGAATTCTTCGGAAGTGGCACGCGTAGCGCCTGGGTCTGCCGCGAGACGGAACTCCAGGTTGGCGGTCTTGCCGAGGATACGCTTGGCTTCAGCGGTGTCTTGTACGCCTGGCAGCTCAACCACGATGCGGTTGGCGCCCTGGCGCTGCACGATCGGCTCGGCTACACCCAGCTCGTTGACGCGGTTACGGACCGTGGTCAAGTTCTGCTTGATGGAGTATTCGCGGATTTCAGCGATCTTGGCCGGGCTCATCGCCAGACGCAGTACCGCTTGACCGTTCAGGTCGGCAGGCACGATGTCGAAGTCATTGAAGTTCTTGCGGATCAGCGCACGGGCCTGTTCGCGGGATGCTTCGTCAGCAAAGCCCAGCTGGATAGCGCCGTTGAGCTGCGGCAGGCTGCGATAACGCAGCTTCTCTTTGCGCAGCAGGCTCTTCACGTCGCCTTCGTAGACTTTCAGACGTGCGTCCAGGGCCTTGTCCATGTCGACTTCCAACAGGAAGTGCACACCACCGGACAAGTCCAGACCCAGCTTCATCGGGTGCGCGCCAATGCTGCGCAGCCATTGTGGCGTGGTCTGGGCCAGGTTGAGCGCGACAACGTAGTCGTCACCCATGGCCTTGCGTACGACATCCTTGGCCGGCAATTGGTCTTCTTGCTTGGTCAGGCGCAACAAGCCGCCTTTGGAACCAGCCGCCAAGGTTGCCGCTTTAACCTGGATACCCGCGTCATTGAGCGCTTTGCTCGCACGGTCCAGATCAGCCTGATTGACCTGCAGCGAAGTGCTGGCGCCAGAGATCTGGATCGCCGGGTCATCAGGATAGAGATTGGGAGCGGAATAAATAAAACCGATCGCCAGCACCGCCAGGATCAGTACGTATTTCCACAGAGGGTATTTGTTCAGCATCACGCCGCCCGCTTATAACGCGGGGCGCCTTGCGCGCCCCGTCGATTGGTAAAGGTTGTTACTCAGATCGCTTTGAGCGTGCCTTTAGGCAGCGTGGCGGCGATGGCGCCCTTCTGGAACTTCATTTCCACGGTGTCGGAGACTTCCAGTACCACGAAAGCATCGGAAACCTTGGTGATCTTGCCGGCGATACCGCCAGTGGTCACGACTTCGTCGCCTTTTTGCAGGCTGCCCAGCAGGTTTTTCTGCTCTTTGGCGCGCTTGGCCTGTGGACGCCAGATCATCAGGTAGAAAATGACCAGGAAGCCGACCAGGAAAATCCACTCGAAACCACCGCCCATAGGGCCGGCAGCAGCAGGCGCAGCGGCGTCAGCCATAGCGTTAGAGATAAAAAAGCTCATTTAGCACTCCAGTTGCAAATAGTGAATCTTAGGGTCGGAAAACTCAGTCCAAGGGCGGCACAGGGAGGCCACGCTTGGCATAGAAGGCATCGACGAAGGCGGCCAATGTACCCTGTTGAATAGCCTCGCGCAAACCAGCCATCAGGACTTGGTAATGACGCAAATTGTGGATGGTATTCAACATGCTACCCAGCATTTCCCCACACTTGTCCAGATGGTGCAGATAAGCACGGGAGAAGTTCTGGCAGGTGTAGCAGTCACAGGTAAGATCCAGCGGCGAATCATCATGGCGATGGAACGCGTTACGGATCTTCAGCACGCCTGTATCGATGAACAGATGCCCATTGCGGGCATTACGGGTTGGCATCACGCAATCGAACATGTCCACACCGCGGCGCACACCCTCTACGAGATCTTCCGGTTTGCCAACGCCCATAAGGTAACGAGGTTTGTCAGCGGGCATCAGGCCTGGCAGGTAATCGAGCACCTTGATCATTTCGTGCTTGGGCTCGCCCACCGACAAACCGCCGATGGCCAGGCCGTCGAAGCCGATCTTGTCGAGGCCTTCCAGCGAGCGTTTGCGCAGGCTTTCATGCATGCCGCCCTGGACAATACCGAACAGCGCCGCCGTGTTATCGCCATGGGCGTTCTTCGAACGCTGGGCCCAACGCAGCGACAGCTCCATGGAGATACGCGCCACGTCTTCATCGGCCGGGTACGGCGTGCACTCGTCGAAAATCATCACGATGTCCGAGCCCAGGTCGCGCTGTACCTGCATCGACTCTTCCGGGCCCATGAACACCTTGGCGCCGTCGACCGGCGAGGCGAAGGTCACGCCCTCTTCCTTGATCTTGCGCATGGCGCCCAGGCTGAACACCTGGAAACCACCGGAGTCGGTGAGGATCGGGCCTTGCCACTTCATGAAGTCATGCAGGTCGCCATGCTTCTTGATCACTTCCGTGCCCGGGCGCAGCCACAGGTGGAAGGTATTGCCGAGGATAATCTCGGCACCGGTGGCGACGATGTCGCGAGGCAACATGCCCTTGACGGTGCCGTAGGTGCCGACCGGCATGAAGGCCGGGGTCTCCACAGTGCCGCGTGGGAAGGTCAGGCGGCCGCGACGGGCTTTGCCGTCCGTAGCGAGCAATTCAAACGACATACGACTCATAAGTTGTCCTCAGGGCCGCGCGGCGCCGGGTTACGGGTGATAAACATCGCATCACCGTAGCTGAAAAAACGGTACTCGTTAGCAATGGCGGCCTGGTAGGCAGCCATGGTTTCCGGGTAACCGGCAAATGCCGACACCAGCATCAACAGCGTGGATTCCGGCAAATGGAAGTTGGTGACCAGGCAATCGACCACATGAAAGGGTCGCCCTGGAAAAATGAAGATATCGGTGTCGCCACTGAACGGCTTGAGCACGCCATCACGCGCTGCACTCTCCAGCGAACGCACACTGGTGGTGCCCACAGCAACCACTCGACCGCCACGCGCCTTGCACGCCGCCACCGCATCCACCACGTCCTGGCTGACTTCCAGCCACTCGCTGTGCATATGGTGGTCTTCGATGTTATCCACACGCACCGGCTGAAACGTACCGGCCCCCACGTGCAGAGTCACATAGGCCGTGTCGACGCCCTTGGCGGCAATCGCATCCAGCAATGGCTGGTCGAAATGCAGCCCGGCAGTCGGGGCGGCGACGGCGCCGAGGCGCTGTGAGTACACGGTCTGATAGCGCTCGCGGTCCGCGTCTTCATCGGGGCGGTCTATATAAGGAGGCAACGGCATATGGCCGACGCGCTCCAACAACGGCAACACTTCTTCGGCAAACTTGAGCTCGAACAAGGCATCGTGGCGCGCGACCATCTCGGCTTCACCACCGCCCTCAATCAAGATGCTCGACCCCGGTTTGGGCGATTTGCTGGAGCGCACATGGGCCAGCACGCGATGGCTGTCCAGCACCCGCTCCACCAGGATTTCCAGCTTGCCGCCGGACGCTTTCTGGCCAAACAGCCGCGCCGGAATCACCCGGGTATTGTTGAAAACCATCAGATCGCCTGGGCGCAAATGCTCAAGCAAATCAGTGAATTGACGGTGTGCGAGGGCACCGCTGGGCCCATCGAGGGTCAGCAGTCGACTGGCGCGACGCTCGGCCAAAGGGTGGCGAGCGATCAGCGAATCAGGGAGCTCAAAAGTAAAGTCAGCAACGCGCATGATGGGGTTCGTCTAGCAGGGCCGGGAAGTCTAGCGGAAATAGTGAAAATAGACCATGAAACGTGATTGACCAACGGTAATCTCATCTCTATACTTCGCCGCCATTGAGCCCTGATGGCGGAATTGGTAGACGCGGCGGATTCAAAATCCGTTTTCGAAAGGAGTGGGAGTTCGAGTCTCCCTCGGGGCACCATCTTAAAGAAAGACCTTGAAATTCAAGGTCTTTTTTTTCGCCTGCAAAAAAGTGCCAGGCGTGGCAGTGGAGGGAGCGGGACCATGGAGTTGACGCTTGAAGCGGTTGCGTTGTTTGCGTTGAAGCTGGTGCATGAGACTGACGACGGCAGCTCGTTGCTGCGCGATGATCCCGTGATGGAGGGCTATGATCGCGAGGTGTTTGGGTTGTTGGTGCGCCAGGGAAACCTGGCCGAGATCCAAGTGAAGCTCGATGAATGCCTGTCTCTGGCACTCGACACCCTGGGTGGCGCCGATACCGTCATGGGTCGCGAGTTGCAGCGGCTCGCAACGGACGTGCGCGAAGCACCGACCCTGGAAACACTCGACGCCCCGCTCCACGCACTCAAGGATTACCTGAAAGCCATCCTGTGACGCGCACTTACTTGCGCCCTTCCACCGCCATCCGCACCGCCAAGCCCATCAACACCGACCCCATCAGCCAGCGCTGCAGCACCTGCCAACCAGGCCGGGTGACGAAAAACACCGCGATGGAACCCGCCATGCAGGCAATCACCGCGTTGACGCTCACGCTGATAAGAATCTGCAGGGAGCCCAGCGCCAGGGATTGCACCAGCACACTGCCATGACCGTTCGGGTCGATGAACTGGGGCAGCAACGACAAATACATCACCGCCACTTTGGGATTGAGCAGGTTGGTGACCAAGCCCATGGTGACCAACTTGCGCGGGCTGTCCTTGGGCAAGTCGCGCACCTGGAATGGCGAGCGCCCACCCGGCTTGACCGCCTGCCAGGCCAGATACACCAGATACAGCGCCCCGCCGAGCCGCAGCGCGTCGTAGGCAAACGGCACCGCCATCACCAACGCCGTGATACCCAGCGCCGCGCACACCATGTACACCACAAACCCCAGCGCCACCCCGCCCAGGGAAATCAACCCGGCCGTGCGCCCCTGGCAGATAGAGCGGGAAATCAGGTAGATCATGTTCGGCCCCGGTGTCAGTACCATGCCGAGTGAAATCAGGCCGTAGGCGAGCAAGCTGGACATATCAGGCATGGATTGGCTCCTGGTTTTTTTAAGCTGCCAGCGTGAAATCCTTCGCCGACGCGGTCGTGTTGAGCGTCATGCTAGGGGCTTGCAGGCCCAGGCGTTAGATACAGATCCGCAAGCAAAACGTCATACACCGGCGGCACCACCTACCCAGGACAGGCACATGATCGACTTCAACAACAAAGGCTTCTTCAAGCTCAAGCAAAACAACGAATACGCCGAACGCGTAGCGGCCCTGCTGCTGGACGGCGAAGAAGTGGTCGACGCGTACAAGGCCATGCGCGACGGCGTCGTGTTCACCACCAAACGCATCATCGCGGTTAACGTGCAGGGAATTACCGGCAGCAAGAAGGACTTCACCTCATTGCCGTACAAGAACATCGTGGCGTACTCGGTGGAAACGTCCGGGACGTTTGACTTGGATTCGGAGTTGGAGATTTATTTTTCGTCGTTGGGGAAGGTGAAATTCGAATTCACTGGCAAGACCTCGATCGTGGAAATCTCCCGACTGATTTCCAAGCACCTGCTGAGTTGATCCGCAGGCATAAAAAAAGGCCTTGGCGTCCCAAGGTCTTTTTTACTGCGGTTCAACTGACGTACACCGGGTTCATCCTGCTCACAGCATCATTTCATAAGGCCCCATTGCCTTGCTAGTCTGCACCAAGCCCTGCCGCATCAACATTTCGAGATAGCTTCCCGCCTCCATCGCGGGCTTCTTCAACGCCCTCCTCTGCTTCTGCGCTGCTCCCAAAACTGCCGCCTGATCCAAATCCCAGAGATCCGAAATAAAGTCATCCGGATGCATCGGTTCAATGTCATAGGCAGCCAATATATGTGGTGGAAAGTCTTTCAAATTGAAGGTCACGATAACCTCAGCTTTACTCCGAATTGCTGCCGCCAACACATGCCGGTCATCCGGGTCTGGTAAATCCAAACTCGAACACAGGTCCTCATATCCGGTCACCAGAGCGTCAGGTATCGCAACGTCCATTAGCGCCGACGTGCAGTCCACCTGCGCGGCCGTAAGATCGGGTCGATTCTTGAGTATGTTGCGCTTCCACTCATCCTGAATCTGGCTAGTCCATCGCGCTCGATATAACCCAGACAAACCAAGCCACATGAGTAAGTCCCGAAGAACCGCAGGATAGAGAACACAAGCGTCGTATACCGCTGTAAAGGGCGAACACCTCATCCGTCATACCCCATTCCCAACTCTTGGGCCTGTTGAACCAGCGCTTCCATTGCCTCTTGGCTTTGCTCGTCACGCCGTTGCTTGAAGGCCATCAAATCCGAAAAGCGGACTCGACGATGTCGACCCGTTTTTGTAAAGGGGATAGCGCCGTCCTCCAGCATTTTGACCAAATGCGGGCGTGACACATTAAGCAAGTCGGCCGCCTCCTGCGAGGTCAACTCGGCATGAACCGGCACTACCTTGACGGCATTGCCGAGCGCCAACTCGCCCAGAATATCGACCAGCAGGCGCAGTGCGGAGGTTGGGAGTACAAGCCTGTGTGGCTTATCTTCTTTGTCGAAGATGTCGATGCGCTGGGTTTCAAATTTGGTCGACAATAGGGACGCTAATTCACGCTGGCCCTGCACTGCCGCCTCGACTTCTTTTTCCAGCGGAAGGATCGTTTTGGGAAGATTGTTTATGGTCATGATGCAACTCCGGCCTTGCGCAATTCAGTTGAGGCCAACGCTAAACGAAACAAACAAAAATCGCAATATTCGAAACAATGCTGGCGACTCACGCACCAGTCAACTTTTCCCACATCAACTGAAAATTGAGCTGATATCGGTTCCTGACTCCCCCTCATAGGCTCACTCCCTCGCACAAGGAAGTGAATCGGTCATGTCAGAACGCTTTTATCCACCCACCGAACAAGCGTTACTCAAGCGACGAATCCTCACCCGGCAACCGTCGCGTATGCCGTATTCGCCTACTGTCGATTTTTTCGAGCCATCCCCTGCCCCGCCACCTACACCAGCCAAACCTCCCGGCTGCGTCTTCATCAAGCCATGCCAACTGCCTGACGGTATCGCCCATTACTCGAGCCCCACCGGTTTTGTCCCACTGGAACTGATCAAGGAGTACGGCCATGTAAGTCTGTTGGGCGGGCGTGAAGTGGACGCCCGGGGCGCGGTTGCCTTGCGCAAGATCAGCGGCAGTGCACTGCCAGCCGGCTTAGGGCAGTTGGCATTGCGTTCAACGTTTTTGGAGTCGGCGGCGACAGTCAGCGCATCCGTCGCTGGTAGCTTGTTGACAGGGTTGGTAGCGCTGGCTTGGCCGTCGGATCTAAGTGATAGCGCGCTCTATAACGAGGAACAGTTGCGTTCGCTGCAACGAGCGCGTTCGCAAATGCGGCTGCATATCGAGCAACGCGACGACGGCACGCTCAAGGGGTATGGGTTTTACACAGGTAACAATGCCGATTGGCAGATGATTGACGTGGTGCAGTTTCAAAACCGCAGCGGCCAGTTAATAGCAGATTTGAATAATGGCGTAGAGCTGATCTGGACGCCCTCCGTTGATCCAAATGACACCTTAGGTGTTCCGGCATTGGAGGCTGCGCCGCAAGCACCGGTGATCTGGATCTACCCACCGACTGAGACGGCGGCGCAGATTCTGGTTAACCCTATTTACCCACCGGACTATCGGGATTTTATTCTGGTGTTTCCGGCGGGGTCGGGGGTTCGGCCGCTGTATGTGGTGGTAGGTGCCAAGGCTGGGGATCACAAGTACCACAAAGCGCCTAACACAGAACAAATAACTGGCTTTGAAAAACTGATAAAAGCAAAACCCAAGACTCCCAGACAAGGAGGCGCCGGGCTGAGAGAACGCTGGATTGAGGAAAAAGGCCGGAAGATCTATGAATGGGACTCTCAGCACGGGGAGCTGGAGGTTTATCTAGCAAGTGATGGGAGCCATATAGGTGCTTTCAACCACATAAGCGGCGAGCAGCTAAAAGGGTCGATCAAAAAACGAAACATCAAAAAATATCTGTGAGGGCTACATGGGACTTAAAATAAGATTGGAATGGTTCGACAGAACCACAGAGAGACTAAGCGGAACGGAGAGTTCAGCGGACTGCGGAGATGACTACTCGGTGATTTCCGCGCTCGGGTTGTTGGGCGCAGTGGACGTCAATAACGGTATGTTTGAATTGCGCAGGGAATGGCTATCAGTGATACAGCCGCACTTTTCTCACGAAATTGCTCTTTCAGAAAGTGACTACTTCATTGCATTTGATTACGAAGTTTCAAACGAGTAATGCAGATTCAAAGAATTCAGCCTGAGTTGCAGAAGATGAAAAAGCAAATGGTGCACAAGTGACCCGTTCATCCATCCTCAAAATAGACCTTAGCCGCAACTAAAACCCCAAAGAACTTCACGCCACGCTGTGCACTTCACTCAACTTTCCCAACTGGTATGGCCAAAACGGGGATGTCTTTTTGGACGCCATCACCGGCTTGGTAGAAATGCCCGAGACGCTTGAGTTTTCTGGCTGGGGGATTTTTTCAGGGCGCCTACCCCGCGATGCCAGGATGCTGCGCCAGTGCCTGGCTGAGCTTGCGACCCATTTCCCGGACCTGGCGTCGCGGGTTCAGCAAGACTTTTTTGTAGGAGCGAGGGGGACGCCTAGTGCTTGCTCGCGAAAAACTCACAGGCGTCGCGTTTATTCAGGAAGCACGCGTTATCGTTGACGTTTTTCGCGAGCAAGCTCGCTCCTACAGAGGACAGAGGACGGTGATGCGTGCCAGCCTGGGCATCTCACTTGGGCTGGAATGTCTCCAAATACGCCAGGATATTTTCAATCTTCTCCTGGTCACTGATCCCCCAGAAGATCATCCGCGTGCCACTGACCACCGATTTCGGGTCTTCAATGTAGGCCGCCAGTTTTTCCCGCGTCCACACCACGCCCGAGTTCTTCATCGCATCCGAATACTGATAGTCCTGAGTGGTACCGGCAGACCGGCCAATGATGCCGTTCAGTTCCGGGCCAAAACCACCTCGCGCACCCTCACCAATGCTGTGGCAGCCGCCGCAGGTCTTGGTGAAGAGTTTGCCGCCCGCCTCGGCGTCGCCCGCAGCGAACGCGGGTGCGGCGATAACGGTCAGGGCGAGGGTCAATAACACATACTTCATTCACGTCTCCCTATCGGCTGTTGCCGCGGATTATGCCTGTTCGACCGGCCTTTCTCCCAGCCGCTGCACCAGACGCACCAGATACCCGTCCGGGTCTTGCACGATGAACTGGCGCTGCCCGGCCTCCACGTCACCGGCTCGGTACCAGGCGTCCTCTACATCGCGGAACAAGGGCCAGCCGATCTGCGCCAAGCGTTGCAGGATGGGTGCTACGGCGGGCACATCGATTTGCAGGTTGATGCCGCGCCCGAATGGAGGCTGCAACGGTGCGGTAAGCCACTGACCGGCCTCGGGGTCGTATTGTTCGAGCATGATTTGCGCGCCGTTAAGGTCGAGGTAGGCAAAGCCTTCTTCTGCGCGCTGATAGGCAATAGCGAAACCTAACTGTTCGATCCAGAACGCCAGGCTCGCGCCAAGGCGGGTGACGATCAGTTCAGGCACGAGTGGGTTACGGTTGAACATGGCATTCCTTGGATGGCAGGGTGGCGTTCACCTTAACGGATTGTCGTGCCCATGGCTCACAAGCAGCCAAATGACCACCCATCGTTTAAAAAACATCCAATCGAACCTATATACCCAGCCCCTACTCCACCTTACTGAACCCCTGATGGTGGAGTAAGGATCATGGCTCAGCCATCGATTTTGGTATTGGAAGACGACGAGATCATTCGGGCGTTGATGGTGGATGTGCTGGAAGACTTTGGTGCGGTAGTAACATCGTTTGCATCGGCAGACGAAGGGATGATTTACCTGGAGCGCGGCGATGACCCGGTGGATTTGATTGTCAGTGATATTCAAATGCCCGGCTTGCTCAATGGTTATGACTTGAGCCGTGTCGTCGCCCACCGGTGGCCTGAAGTACAGGTAGTGCTGACCTCAGGTAATACGAAAATCGCCGCCGAGTTGGGCAGTTCCGTGCGGTTTCTGCCCAAGCCCTGGAGTACCGACCACTTGCTTGAGTGCGTGCAGACAGCATTGACGCACTAGGGCCAGTCCCGGGATTGATAGCAGCGCGATATCATTTCAACCGAACTTGAGAGCTAGTTCTGCGGTCATGTAAGGTGCAGGGAGCGACTTTTCTGATCCGCTGGTCAGCCTTTTCGCTTCTGCGTTCAGCTGACGACAATGAGTTGTGTAGAATCGTCGCCCATTTTCACGCGTCATTCATGGCCGACAGGCCCACAGTTCGAGCTCATTGAATGCATTCACAGGCCCATGACGTTAGTGCGCCCTCCTTGCTGGAAACGTTGCGCACGGGCACGGGCCTGCTGCATGTGGCGTTGGAACAGCGCCTGCCGTTTTTTTCCGAGCGCCTGGATGCCCAGTGGTATCGGCGCTTGCTGCAGGCGTACTACGGCTTTTATCAGCCAATGGAAGCGGCGCTGTATGACAGCGGTTTGATTCCCGACGGCTATGAGTCTGCGTTGCGTGTGAAAACGCCAACCCTGGTCCATGACCTGCACGCGCTCGGCCTGACTGAGCACGCCATCCATGCCCTGCCTCGCTGTACCCAGCTCCCCGTATTAGACACACCGGCTGCGTGCCTCGGCGCCCTGTATGTGCTGGAAGGCGCCACCCTGGGCGGCCAAGTGCTGCGCCGGGAAATGGCCCTGCGCCTGGATGTGAACGCCGACAACGGCGGTGCCTTTCTCAATGTATACGGCGCCGAGACCGGACGGCGCTGGAAAGATTTCCTCGATTATCTGGGCCGCCAGCCACTGGATACAGATGCCGCCGTGCGCGCGGTGATGGCGGCCCGCTCGACATTCAGCGGCTTTGAGCAATGGCTCGACAGCCAGGAGGTATTGCTATGAAACCCGAAGATTTTGAAGAGCTGCTTGCCAACTGCGCCGACGAACCCATTCGTTTTCCGGGGGCCATCCAGCCCCACGGCGTGCTGCTGACCTTGTCGGAACCTGGCCTGAACATCATTCAGGTAAGTGCCAACGTCGGTACGTTGTTCGGCCACGCCCCCGAGGCGCTGTTGGATCAACCGTTGCACAGGTTGATTGGCGAGGACTACGCCCGGGCCGTGCAAACCATGGCCGAGGACAGCGCATTCCTGGACTCGCCGCCCCTGCTGATAACCTTCAAGGGTGAGCAGTTCGAAGGCCTGTTGCATCGCCACCAGGGCGTGTTAGTGCTGGAATTCGAACCACGGCTCAAGGATTTCAAACCCCGAGCGCAGAATGGCCGCACCAGCGACCTGGGCAAGATGCTGCACCGCCTGCAATCGGCAAAGACCTTGGAGGCGCTCTACGCCATCACCGTCAACGAAATCCAGGCCATGACCGGTTATGACCGGGTGCTCATCTATCGCTTCGAAGAGGAAGGCCATGGCCAGGTGATCGCCGAGGCCTCGGCGCCGTCCATGGAATTGTTCAACGGGCTGTTCTTCCCCGCGTCCGACATCCCCGAGCAGGCTCGCGAGCTGTATCGCACCAACTGGCTACGGATCATCCCGAATGCGTCCTACGAACCGGTACCGCTGGTGCCCAAATTGCGCCCGGACACCGGGCAGCCTCTGGACCTGAGCTTCGCCACCCTGCGCAGCGTGTCGCCGATTCACTGCCAGTACATGCAGAACATGGGCGTGTTGTCGTCCATGAGTATTTCACTGATGAAGGGCGACAAACTCTGGGGCCTGATCAGTTGCGGCAACCGTGAGCCGCTGCTGGTGCCCAACGACCTGCGCATGGCCTGCCAGACCATCGGCCAGGTGCTGTCATTGCAGATCAGTGCCATGGAGGCCCTGGAGCTGACCCGCCAGCGCGACGAGAAAGTCGAAGCGCTTGCGCTGCTGGATCGGGCGATGAAAGCCTCTGCCAATAACGTATTCGACGGCCTGGCCCAGCAAGGCCGACTGCTGATGGACCTGACCCTCTCCGGCGGCGTGGCGATCATCGAAGACAAGCAATTACACCGCTACGGCAACTGCCCGGAACCGGCGCAGATACGCGCGCTGCACAAGTGGTTGCAGGGCGACGGCGCACCGGTATTTTCCAGCCATAACCTGGCCTCGGTTTATCCGCCGGCCGCCGAATACCAGAGCGTGGCCAGCGGCGTGCTCGCCATGAGCTTGCCCAAGCCTGTGGATAACGGCGTGTTGTGGTTTCGCCCGGAAGTCAAAGAGAACATCCACTGGAGTGGCGATCCGCAGAAGCCGCTGAATCTGGAAACCTGCGACGCGGGCATGCGCCTTCGCCCACGCACCTCGTTTGAAATCTGGAAAGTGGAAATGGCTGGTATCTCCACCAAGTGGAGCCATGGCGACCTGTTTGCCGCCAACGATCTGCGCCGCTCGGCCCTGGAGAACGACCTGTCCCGCCAAGTGCTGCGAGAGCAACAAGCGGTGCGTGCGCGGGACGAGCTGGTCGCGGTGGTTTCCCACGACCTGCGCAACCCCATGACCGTCATCTCCATGCTATGCGGCATGATGCAAAAAGCCTTCAGCTCCGATGGCCCCCACACTTCACGGCGCATTTCTTCCGCCATTGACACCATGCAACAGGCTGCCGGGCGCATGAACGTGTTGCTGGAAGACTTGCTCGACACCTCGAAAATCGAAGCCGGGCGCTATGTGGTCAAACCGGTGGCGCTGGACGTCAGCCAGATTTTTGAAGAGGCGTATTCGCTGCTGGCGCCCCTGGCCTCGGAAAAGGGCATCGACCTGTCGTTCAATGTCGAGCCTGGCCTGCAGATCAAGGCCGACCCGGAGCGCTTGTTCCAGGTGCTGTCGAACCTGATCGGCAATGCGATCAAGTTCACTCCGCGCCAGGGCAACATCGGCATCAGCGCCATGAGCGCCGGCGAGGAGATTGTATTTTCGGTGCGCGACTCCGGTGAAGGCATTGCGCCGGACGATTTGCCCCATGTGTTCGATCGCTATTGGACCCAGACTGAAAACAACCCCACCGGCAGTGGGTTGGGGCTGTATATCACCCAGGGGATTGTCCAGGCCCATGGTGGGCGCATCGAGGCCGAAAGCGAGTTGGGCCGCGGCAGTGAATTCAGGTTTACGGTGCCAAAGCCCGCCTGAAACGCGCCCATTCTCTAAACCCAACATGCGGATACCTATGGCCGGGAACGAACACCCCGGCCAACGCCACTGAAACATTGCGCACTCAAAGGAAGTATTAGTGCGGGAACAACTTTCCATTTGAGCGAGGTAGTCACCATGATCGTCACTCACGCCTTTTACATCTATTACGCCAACCAATCCGCGCAAAACCAACAAGCTTTCGCCAAACCTGTGGATACCCCGTCACCTCACACAAACAGCCAGCCCGAACCGCAACCGCGGCCTAGGCGCCCCTCCATGGTCGCGCTCGGACAAGGGCGACTGCCTTGACCCTGCCGTCAGGCAATGCAGCGCCAGGCGCTGCACTGCGTTGACAAAACACTAACATCCACTGCGCTACTCTTTGCGTTCTACCTTGTGTGAGCCACTCCCTCGATGCTTCAACCCGACACTTTGCCCGCGGTCATTGCCGGCCCCCTCCTACGGCGCCTGGAACCGCATCGCCTGGTTATCTGGTTGGTGGGCAGTCGTGCCCTGCCCCTGTGCTTGAGACTGCAATTACCCTCGGGCGAGACGCTGGATATCCCTCTCGATGCAACGCACTGCCAAGTCGTGCCCGTCGGCCGCCATGCCTTTATTCACCTGATCGACATAGCCCTGAGCCACGCCCTGCCACAGGACGAAATCATCGGCTACGACCTGTTGATCGACGGCCTCGGCATTGCACAATGGGCACCGCACTTGCTGTATGGCGACGCGACTACGCCAAGCTTCGTGCTGCATAGCCGCGTCCATCACTTGGTGCATGGCTCGTGCCGCAAACCCCATCACCCGGCCGACGAAGGCTTGTTGTGTGTTGACCACTTGTTGGCGGACGCCCGCGCACCGCTCGAACGCCCAGCCTTGCTGATGATGAATGGCGACCAGATTTACGCCGACGACGTCGCAGGGCCCATGCTGCGGGCCATTCATGGGCTGATTGCGCGCCTGGGCCTGTTTGATGAATTCCTGGAGGGCGCGGTGGTGAGCGACAGCGCCAGCCTCTATGGGCATCGCGCCAGCTATTATCGCCGGGCCGACCTGCTGCCCGCGCTGGACAGTAACGAGACCTTGCGTGAGCGCTTTTTCGGCGGCGTGAAGAAACCGATTTTCACCAGCAGCACCGCCGACAATCACCTGGTGACCTTTGCCGAAGTGATCGCGATGTACCTGCTGGCCTGGTCGCCGACACCCTGGACGCTGATCACACCAGAACCGCCGCCGCTGAGCGCGCAAGAGCAACAACGCTATGCCCGCGAACAGGTTCATATCGAGCAGTTCCGTGACGGCCTGCCTGGGGTAGCGCGGGTGTTCGCGCACCTGTCGACGCTGATGATGTTCGACGATCACGACATCACCGATGACTGGAACCTCAGCGCCCAATGGGAAGAAACTGCCTACGGCCATCCCTTCTCCAAACGCATCATCGGTAATGCGTTGATGGCCTATCTTTTATGCCAGGGCTGGGGCAACCAGCCCGAGGTGTTTGGCGAACTGGTGAGCCAAACCCAGGCACTTGCCAGCCAGGCGCAAGACAACCACCTGGACGCCACACAGCAGGATGAGCTAGTCACCACGCTGCTGAAATTCCAGCAGTGGCACTACGTATTGCCCACCACCCCGGCGCTGGTGGTACTCGACACCCGCACCCGACGCTGGCGCAGCGAGTTCACCCTCAAGCAACCTTCCGGCCTGCTGGACTGGGAAGCCTTGAGCGAACTGCAACAAGCGCTACTGGACCACCCGTCAGCCATCATTGTCTCGCCTGCGCCGGTCTTTGGCGTCAAGCTGATCGAGACGGTGCAAAAGGTTTTCAGCTGGTGTGGCTTCCCACTGCTGGTGGACGCCGAGAACTGGATGGCCCACCGCGGCGCTGCCCAAGTGATTTTGAATATCTTCCGCCACTCGCGCACGCCGGGTAACTACGTGATCCTCTCCGGCGACGTGCATTACTCATTTGTCTACCAAGTACTGATCCGCTACCGCAACGGCGGCCCCAATATCTGGCAAATCACCAGCAGCGGCATCAAGAACGAGTTCCCGCCGCGCCTGCTGGAATGGTTCGACCGCCTCAACCGCTGGCTCTACTCCCCGCGTTCGCCGCTCAACTGGTTTACCCGCCGCCGCACCATGCAAGTGGTGCCCTATATTCCAGAGCACGCCGAAGCGGGTGAGCGATTGTGGAACTCGGCAGGCATTGGCCAGGTGTTTTTCAATGAGCAGGGCCAACCGCAAGCCATTTACCAGCACAACGCGGATGGGAAGCCTCGGACAAAGATGATGGCGCCAGAAAAATAGCGTTTCGCCACTCGTCAAAAGCAGCACACCTGCCCTATTCAAAGCGCGCAAGCGCCGATGTACAGTAGCGCCAGCCACGGAGTATCGGCGTCAACCATGACTGGCCTTGGGCGCCAGCCCCCGCAGGAAGCGTGCAGATGGACGATACATCCGGCAAAGAACCGCTACGCCATGAGGTTTCCGACCTTAACGTCGACCTGTTGCACGCCATCATGGAGTTGGTCAGTGATGGCATCTGGGACTGGAATGCCAATACCGGCTTCGTCTACCGCAATCCCGGCTGGTACGAAATGCTTGGCTACTCCCACCACTCCCTGGAAAACAGCGTCTTCACCTGGGAGAACGTGATCCACCCCGAGGACTACTCTCGCGTGATGACGGTGTTCGATGACTACATCAGCCTACGCGCCGCTCATTACCGGGCCGAATACCGTTGTCGCAAAAAAGACGGTACGTACCTCTGGATCGAGGACCGTGGCTACGTCATTGCCCGCAACCCCGACGGTTCAGTGGCGCGCATGGTCGGCGCACACCGTGATATCCATACGCGCAAATGCTCCATCGAACAGTTGCAAAAGCGCAACCAGTCTCTGGAAGCACTGGTCGCGGAGCGCACGCTTGAGTTGTCGCGCGTCAACCAGCAACTGCAATTGCAGCTGGACGAAAACCGCTCTTTGGCCGAGCGGGACGCCCTGACGCGCATCGCCAACCGGTACCGCCTGGAAAAAGTGCTGCTGGAGGAATGCGACCGCGCCGAACGCTTCCGCCTGCCCCTGGCCCTGGTGGCCATGGATGTCGATGACTTCAAGCCGATCAATGACCAATACGGCCATGGCGTCGGCGACCAGACCCTGATACGGGTAGTGGAGCACCTGGAAGCCTGCGTACGTAAAAGCGACTTGCTGGCGCGCTGGGGCGGCGATGAGTTTATGGTGGTGCTGCCCAAAAGCAGCCTGGACGAGGCCAAAGAGTTGGCCGAAAGGATTCGCCATAAAATCAAGGAGGCGGCCCCCGTGGGCGCCTTGAACGTTACCCTGAGCCTGGGCGTGGTGGAGCGGCGCATGGGCGAGTCCCCGGCTGCGCTGATGGCGCGGGCCGACCAAGCCTTGTACCGATCCAAGGCGGCGGGCAAGGATGGGGTGTCGGAATAGTCGCAGCTCCTTCCAAGGGGGAATGACACGGCGACTTTATTTCGTTTGCGGCAAGGCCGGGCGCACGGCTTAGATAGCGCTGCGCCCACCACTGCCGAGTCCCAGAGCCATGAGTCACTCTAGCATCAGCCAGTCGATTTCCATCGTTCACCCCATCAGCCTCAGTCACGGTAAAAACGCCGAGGTCTGGGACACTGCAGGCAAGCGTTACATCGACTTTGTCGGGGGTATCGGCGTGCTCAACCTGGGCCATTGCCACCCGGCCGTGGTGGCGGCCATTTGCGAGCAAGCGGCCCGGCTCACCCATTACGCGTTCAACGCCGCACCGCATACGCCCTACATCGAGTTGATGCAACGCCTCAGCGCCTTTATCCCGGTGGGTTACCCCGTCAGCGGCATGCTCACCAACAGCGGTGCAGAAGCGGCAGAGAACGCCTTGAAGATCGCCCGTGGTGCCACTGGTCGCACGGCGGTGATCGCCTTCGACGGTGCCTTCCATGGCCGCACCCTGGCGACCCTCAACCTCAATGGCAAGGTCGCGCCCTACAAGCAGAAGGTCGGCGTACTGCCCGGCCCTGTGTATCACCTGCCCTACCCCAGTACCGATAACGGCATGACCTGCGCCGAAGCGCTGAAGGCGATGGAGCGTCTGTTCAGCGTGGAAATCGACATAAACGATGTGGCCTGCTTCATCATCGAGCCGGTGCAGGGCGAAGGCGGTTTTCTAGCCTTGGACACTGAGTTTGCCCAAGCCTTGCGACGCTTCTGCGACCAGCACAACATCCTGCTGATCATTGATGAAATCCAGTCGGGTTTTGGTCGCACCGGCCAGCGTTTCGCCTTCTCGCGCCTGGGCATCGAGCCGGACCTGCTGCTGCTCGGCAAAAGCATCGCCGGCGGCATGCCGCTGGGGGCGGTGGTCGGGCGCAAGGCGCTGATGGACAACCTGCCCAAAGGCGGCCTGGGCGGCACCTACTCTGGTAACCCCGTCGCCTGCGCGGCGGCGCTGGCGACCCTTGAGGTGATGAGCGACAAAAACCGGCACGCCTGGGGCGTCGCGCAGGAGGCCGCGATTGTGGGTCGCTATGAAGCCTGGCGCGCGCAGCAACTGTCGCCCTACCTGGGCCGCCTCACCGGTGTCGGCGCCATGCGGGGCCTTGAACTGGCCCATGCCGACGGCACACCCGCCCCCAAGCAACTGGCGCAACTGCTGGAGCTGGCGCGAGAGGCCGGCTTGCTGCTGATGCCCAGCGGCAAGTCGCGGCACATTGTGCGCTTGCTGGCACCGCTGACCATTGAGCCTGAGGTGTTGGAGGAAGGCCTGGATATTCTCCAAGCGTGCCTCGAAGAACTGGACGAGTAAAATGTATCAACAGCTTTGTCGCTGCTCCACTCAGTCGTTGAGCTTGTTCGTGAAGTCCGGGCGAGGTGGATGACCGTTGATAAGATTCCCGTTGTGGATATGTACGTATTTCTGTACGTTAATACCCACCCAACAAGGAGTTCCCATGGAAACTATCAACTACACCAACGCCCGAGCCCATCTGTCCGAAACGATGGACCGCGTCAACGATGATCACGTCCCAATTCTACTGACTCGACAAAAAGGCGAGCCCGTGGTGATGATCTCGTTATCAGAGTTCAATGCTCTGGAAGAGACGGCTTACCTGCTGCGCTCGCCTAAAAATGCCGAACGTCTCATTAACTCAGTCAACAGCTTACGAGCAGGCAAAGCCAAGCCAAGGCGGTTGATTGAAGAATGAAAATACTCTTTACCTCTGAAGGCTGGGACGACTACCTCTGGTTTCAACAGAACGACAAAGCCGGGCTCAAGCGCATCAATCACTTGATCAAGGCCATACAAAGAGACCCGTTCGACGGCGTGGGAAAGCCTGAACCCCTCAAACATAACCTGAGTGGTTTCTGGTCTAGACGAATCACCGCGGAGCATCGTTTGGTTTATGGCATCGAGGATGATGAAGTACAAATATTGATGTGCCGCTATCATTACTGAAGTTATTCTGACGCCCGAGCCACCTTGACCTGATCCCCTCACCCGCTGAAAATGCCCGACGTTTTTTTGTCTCTCCGCATACTACGCAGCGAAATTTAATGTCTGATTCCTACACCGAAAAATCCGCCGAAGAATCCGTAGTCGCCCTGCACGCCAAAGCCGAATACGAAAACGCCATCAATCTTTCACAGCATGTGCCAGCCGCCAAGATCATCAGCGAGATGGTGCTGGACGCGTTTCACACCTCCAAGGAAAGCGACCAGATCCGCGAGCTACGCGTTGCCATCCGCCAGGCCCACGATGCCTTCGACGATGACAAAGCCTATGACCTGATGGGCCAGCTCAAACAATTGAAAGACGCCGAAGCCGCAGACAACGCCGCCCTGGAACACCTGAGCAGCCAGTTCTCGATCAGCCGCATCCTGTCCAGCTTCAAGGACGATCCCGAGTTCCAGGAATTGGTCTATGGCCTGGCCCTCAAGGTACTTAACCAGTCGCACCAGGCCATCAGCAACCCGAGCGCCGGCAAGGGCAAGGCTGCACGCGCCAAGAAAGACACCGAAGTGTTTGTGATCAGCAAGGATGGCATCAGCGTCACCCTGCCGCTGCGCACGCCGCGCTCCAAGCTCAATGTGGACCGCGAAGCGCTGGAGTTCCTGGGTTTCACCTTTGTGGGCGAAGGCAGCGAGGCGGAACTTGCGAGCGAAACCTTCATCGACAACAGCGGCGCCGAGCAACCAGTCACGCGCAAGAGCATCGTGACCGCGCTGCAACAGCAAAGCGCCTTTGACGGCTACGCCATCGCCGCCCAGTAAGTAGCTGACGCAACCAGGCGCGCGTGCAAGGCGCAGCGCCGGTTGCCGTCTACGCCTCTTTGTTCCACAACACCGCCGAGCTTTTCATCATCCCCACGGCGATTGCGAACAGCAACAACACACAGCCCGCCAGCAGCCACGGTGACGGCAAGGTTGGCCGGGCCAGCAACATGAACGCCAACGAGGGCGCGATCATCACGCCGATGTTGACGCCCGCCGAGTAGTAGCCAAGGTTGCGGCCCACGCTGTCGCGGCTGGAAATACTGCTGACGTAGTGGGTGATCGCGGGGAACACAATCATCTCGCCCAGGCTCCACAACACCGTAGCGAGCATCAACAGCGCGCCGACCTGACCAAAGCCCATCAAGAAGAAACCGCAGCCTGCCAGCAACAGGCCAATGATCAGCGAGCGACTGCTCGACAAGTGCGCCATGCGCAGGTTGATCGGTACTTCAAACACAATCACTAGCAACGCATTGATAAAGAAGATGATGCCCACGTAATAGGCCGGCAGTTGGGTGTAGTTGATGATGTACGCCGACAGAAAAGTCGGCGGCAATGCGTAAGCCACGTGCACCGGCAGCGCCGCCAACAGGATCACCAGCAGTCGCGAACGCTCATGAACCGCCACCTCGGGCAAGCCCTCGCCCTTGCCCGCGACAGGCGCGCCTTGGGTGGCCGGCCGGGGCCGACCGAACCGCAGGCAGGCGGCGAAGGCCAGCAGGGACAGCACGGCATTGATGTAGAACACCGCGTCGGCATTGCGGAGGAAAATCAAGCTGCCCAATAGCGGCCCAATGGCCATACCGATGTTGATCGCCAATCGGTTGCAGGAAAACGCCACTTTGCGTGACTCAAGATTACTGTGAGCCACTGTCTCGGAGAACGCGGCCGGTGTGAAGGCTTCGTAACAGGCCCCCCAGAGAAACGACAACAGGAACAGCGCGAGCAGGTTATCCACCGAGGGAATGACCAGCAGCAACACCGCGTTGAACAACAACGAACCAAGAATGACTCGGTTGGCCGAAAACCGCTTGATCACGGCGCCGATGATCAGGTCGGTACACAAGGCGCCCGCGCCATACACGCCGACCAACAGGCCTGCAGTGCCTGCCGATATCGCGTGTTGATGAATCAGGTACGCCGCGTAAAAAGGAAACGCCAGGGTGCCCGTGCGGAACACCAGCGTGATCATGAACAATGCTTGCAACCGCGCATTAAGGCCGCGCAAGGCGTGAAAAGTACCCATCAGCGCAGCACGCTGGCACAGGTGTGGAGCAAAGCTACAGAGCGGCTCATCCGGATGTCCTTTCGCAATGGCGGCGCCGGTGTGTCCGGCGCCAAACTCCATAGCTGGGCAACCTAATGCAGCACTGTGCGGCGAACAAGCTACCCATTTGGACAGGTAGGCGGTGATTGCGGCCTCAGGCCGGGTGGCGGATATAGCCCAATTGCAGGGCCTTGGCGATTGCTGATTTGCCGTTGCTGACCTGCAATTTGCCGAAGATATTCTTCATATGAAACTTGACCGTATGGGAGGTCATCGACGTCAGGAGTGCCACTTCGTTGTAGGTCTTGCCCAGGCTGACCCAGGACAATACTTCGGTTTCCCTTGGGGTCAGCACCGTCTGTTGTTCGACAGGCGCCGCGTGATCTTCCAGGGCCTCGTCGTACATCGAGACCAACAGCATCTGCAGTTCACTTTGATGGGCCAGCACGGTCTCGCGAAATTGCCGATGTTCGCCGAAGCTGCACAGATTGAGCACCGAGTAGAAGCCGCGATTGCCATGCACGATAAAACTGGCGCCCTCGCCAACGGGTGTGTAGGGGCCCGGCACCGGCACCGCCTCATCGGCCACGGCCAGCAGGTGTTCATCACTCCAGAAAAATGGTTTGATCCGCGTACGGGTCAATGAAACCAGCTCGCCACGCCGGTAGAAATCGTCGGCCGTGTCGGAAGGCTCCATGGCCTCGGGGTAATTGGACACAATCTGCGCTTGGTCCAGCGTCGGCCCACACTGGTAGACCTCGAAGTGTCCCAGGCCACGGCGGCTCAGCTCGGTATCGAGCAAGCGGCGCATATCCTCGGGCAGCATGGGCGATTTTCTATCAGGTTGGCCATTAGGTCGCACGGGTGTCTTCCTTGATCATTCAACCCGGTCGAGCATGCAGCATGCCTGGCTTACCTGTCCAGGCAACGGATGCAAACCCAGGGGCTAGACCTGCGCCGCGAACGCCTCGCGAAAGCGCTCCATCTCGTGCTCATTACCCACCGTCACCCGCACCCACTGCGGCCAGTCCTTCCACACCCGCCCGACCAGTACATTCCGTGCCGCCAACTGCTCAATCACCTGCTCTGCCGGGCGCTTCACGTCGATCATGAAGCAGTTGCTGTGGGAAACGGTGCAGGTAAAGCCCCGGCCCTTGAGCCAGGCGATCGTCTCATCGCGCAACCTGGCATTGAGCGCTCTGCGTTGGCCCACCAGTTGCGCGTCTTCCAGGCTCGCACGGGCGGCCAGCAAGCTGGCGCCGGCCGGGACGTTATCGCCGCCGAACACGGCCAACCGCTCCAATAGCGCCGGGTGACCGATCGCCAGGCCCAGGCGCGCACCGGCGAGGCCGTAGATCTTCGAGAAGGTACGCAGTACCAGCAGGTCGTCGTGTTCCTTGACCCAACTTACGCAACTGGGGGCGTCGCAAAAGTCGATATAAGCCTCGTCCACAACCAGCACGCAGCCCTTGGGTTTATTCACCAGAGCGTGGCGGATGGCCTCGGTCGAGGTGAGCGTACCGGTCGGGTTGTTGGGGTTGCACAGGTACAGCATGCCGGCCTGTGGGTCCGCTGCGAGCATGGCGTGCACATCGTGGGCATGCTGGGCGTCGAGGTTAACTTCATGCACCGGCGCCTTGATCGATTCGGCCGCCTGGCGCGGTACTTCGTAGGACGGCGTAGCCATCACCAGGCCGCGGGCCTGGCTGGCGAACGCCAGCACCGCGTAACGCAGGGCGGCCATCGAGCCGGCAAATACCCCGATGTTTTCTTCGGCGATGCCCTGTTGCTCGGCAAACAGCGCGGCCAATGCATACATGTCCGGGTAAGGGTAACGCCCAGAGGCTGCAACCGCGCGCAGCATCGCCTGGCGAGCCGCGTCTGAAGGGCCGTAGGGGCTTTCGTTGTAATTGAGTAGCACCTTGTCAGATTTCGTCGGCGCCGGGCTGGCGAACGCCCAATTGAGCTGCCCCAACACAGGCAGGGCCGCGCCCAGGGCGAGAAGGGATCGACGACTGACACGCACCATGGTGACTACTCCTTGTAGAGGCGCGAGGGATTCGCGCTGGCCGTTCAGAAGAGTATGACGAGAAAGCCGTTGCCTGATTTACCACCGAGGCGTATCCCTGCACTCAGTACTTTATTGTTGTAGCGGGCGCATGCAACACTTTCACTGCCGCGAACCGTCAAGAACGGGTTCTGCCGGCATGGACTGATGACTAAATGGAAGTGGTGAGCACTTGATACACAGACGGGAAAAAACCGAGCACTTGAAGAGCAACATCAAGTACTTGATCAAGAGTCGTGGCGAAACCCAGCTTTCGTTAAGCAGTGCCGCCGGCCTGACCAGGACCACTATCTACAACATCCTGGAAAGCAAGGTCGTTAACGTACAGCAGTCGACGATACGCAAGATCTCTGACTTCTTTGGCGTCTCCTACGAAGAAATCGAGACGATCAGTTTTGAAGCCAAGGAAGTCATCGAGAGCAATGTTTCCCCACTGGGTAACAAGAACCCGGCGGCAGTGCCTGTGCTCAAGGAAAGCCTGCTCATGCAAAGCCTGGGCAAGCGCATCGGTGAGCTGGCCACGCTTCATCCGCTGACCTACTACTTTGGCAGCGCCTGCAACCTGATCGGCGTGCGCCTGGAGCACGGGATTCCCGGCCTTAATGAACCGGGGGACTTGCTGATCGTGCAGAAAGGCTCGTCGAGCGACGATAAAGAAAAACTGGTGTACGACCGCGCCACCAAGAAGCTGTTCATCACCCTCGAACCCTGCGGGAACTCAGAGCGTTTGTGTGTCATCGGCGACATCCTTGAGGAGCGCTTCAATGACAACGTCTGAAGGCGCCGTGGAAAACAGCAAATACAAGTTGCTGGGCTTTGAAAACGACAAGCGCCTGGCGGTGATCATGGTGATCGCCACGGGCAAGGTCCTCAAGATCAAGCTGAGTGAAGTGCTCAGCAGTGAAATGATGGACAACTTCAACAAGATGGAAATCAAGAACCTGTACAAGAAGTTCTACTCCCAAGGCGGAACGCTGACCGCCTACGATATAAACGACCGCAATGAAAACTCCTGGATGATCTACATCATCCTGAACTTGCTGCTGTTCACCTTCTATATCTTTACCAGCATTGCCGCGACCAAACCGATTTACCTGGAGTCGTTGGGCATCATCGTCACACCGGGCACGTTCCTGTACCCGCTGACCTTCTTGATCGTGGACTTGCTCAACGAGAATTTTGGCTTGCGCCTGGCCAGGCGAGCCATTCTGTTTGCGTTTGCCAGCAACGCGATGATCATCATCCTGCTGTATGGCTCCACGTTCCTGCCAGGGCTACCGGGCTGGAAGCTGGATGGGCCTTATACCGACGTGATCCTGCAAGTGTCGTCGGTGCTGGTGGCCTCTTCGGTGTCGTTCCTGGTGTCGGAGAATATAAATTCCTACTTGCTGTGCAAGATCAAGGAGCTGACCAACTCCAGGTATCTATACCTGCGGATATTCCTCAGTACGTTCTTTGCGGTGATTATCGACAGCTTCCTGTTCTGCTTTATCGCCTTCTACGGGGCGATGCAGACCAGCGACATCCTCAGCATGATCTATGTACAGATCGCGATCAAAGTCGGCTTTGCGTTCTTCAATATCCTGCCGGCCTATGGGGCACGTTCGTTGTTCAAGCGTTACCTGACCAGCGCCAACGCATGAAACCTATGCTGGGAGGGGGCTTGCCCCTCCCACATTTGAACTTCATACATCAGGTAGAACCTGGCGGGCATTGGATGCAGTTATTTCAGTTGTAACTTGTGCTTGAGGCTCTGCATGACATTTGTCTTGTTCTGCAGATAGTCATTCAAGCCCCGAGCGCGCAGGTTGCACGCGTCACACTCGCCACAGCCGGTACCGATGATGCCGTTGTAGCAAGTCAGCGTCTGCTCGCGCACCAGCTCCAGTTGCCCGTGGTAATCGGCCAGGGCCCAGGTCTCGGCCTTGTTCAGCCACATCAACGGCGTGTCCAGGCGCACGTCGTATTCCATGCCCAGCTTGAGGGCCTGGTTGAGTGCTTTGACAAACTCATCCCGGCAATCGGGGTAGCCTGAGAAGTCGGTTTCGCACACACCGGTGATGACGGTCTCGGCCTTCACTTGATAGGCGTAGATCGCAGCCAGGGTCAGAAACAGGATGTTGCGCCCCGGCACAAAGGTGCTCGGCAGGCTTTCACCCGAGCTGTTCACGGTCGGCACCGGGATGTTGTCGCGCGTCAGGCTGCTGATCGCCAGCTCATTGAGCAGGGACACATCCATCACTTTGTGCACGGTGGCGCCCAACTGTTTGGCCAACTTCTGGGCCACTTCGATTTCTGCCACATGCCGCTGGCCGTAATCAAAGGTAATGCAGTGCACTTCGTCATACAGCGGCAGGGCCTGGATCAGGCAGGTGGTCGAATCCTGCCCGCCACTGAAGACCATCACGGCTTTTTTACTCATTGCTTCGCTTCCTGCATATGTAGATTTGGGGAATAGTTTAAAGGGCATGTCATAAAAAACCCCGCGCTTCTTGCGAAGGCGGGGCTTTTTTACTGCAAGACCACTCAGTGGGCGTAGGTCAGCAACAGCTCTTTCGGCACTTGGAAATCCAGGGACATCATCACGCTAAGCGCGGTGATGGTGAAGATCGAGAACACGAACAGCTTGCGCGCCCAGACGGTGTCATCCACCGCCTTGTAGCCGGTCCAGGCCATGTACAACCAGTACATACCCATCGCGGCGGCGACGGCGAGGTAGCTCATGCCGGCGTAGCCACTGAAGGTCAACATCAAGGTCGCCACGAGGAAGGCCAGGATGTAGAGCAGGATGTGTTTCTTGGCTACCTGAATGCCACGCTTGACCGGCAATACCGGAATCGACGCAGCCAGGTAGTCATTGAAGCGGAAAATCGCGATGGCGTAGGAATGCGGCATCTGCCACAGGCTGAACATCACCAGCAGCGTCAGCGCGGCCATGTCGAAGCTATTGGTCACAGCTACATAACCAATCACCGGCGGCATTGCCCCCGACAGACTGCCCACCAGCGTGCCGTGAACCGACTTGCGCTTGAGGTACAGACTGTAGAGGCCGACGTAGATGACAAAACCGATCACGGCAAACAGCGCCGCCAACGGGTTGGCCACCTTGTACAACAGGGCCACACCGGCAACACCCAGGACGGTCGCATAGATCAGCGCCAGCTTCAGGGAGATGAGGCCCTGGACCAGCACGCGATTCTTGGTGCGCTCCATCTTGATGTCGATGTCACGGTCGATGCAGTTGTTGAATACGCAACCGGAAGCAACCACCAGGGACGTACCGATCATTGCAGCCAGGAAGATGGCCAGATCGACATGTCCCTTGGAGGCCAGGAAGAAACCGCCCGCCACAGAAAGCACGTTACCGAAAATGATCCCCGGTTTGGTGATTTGGATAAAGTGCTTAAGCGACATCGGGTCTTACCTCACTTCGCCATCATGTAGGTGTGGATGCTGAACATGATCCACAGCGACAGACCAACCAGCAGAACGATCACCAGGCCTGCGAACACAAACGCGATCACGTTCTCGCGCTGCTCTTTGGAGCGGTCCAGGTGCAGGAAGTACACCAGGTGAACCAGAACCTGAATCACCGCGAACGCCAGGACGATCATCAAGGTGATCGACTTCGGCAAGGTTGGGTACATCACCAGGCCGAACGGGATCAGGGTCAGGATGACCGACAGGATGAAGCCGATGGCGTAAGACTTTACGCTGCCGTGGCTTGAATCGTGGCTGTCATGGGAGTGTGCATTAGCCATTACAGAGTCCCCATCAAGTAAACGACGGTGAATACGCAGATCCAGACCACGTCCAGGAAGTGCCAGAACAGGCTCAGGCAGCTCAGGCGGGTCTTGTTGGTGTTGGTCAGGCCGTGCTTGTTGACCTGATAGATCATCACCGCCATCCACAGCAAACCTGCGGTTACGTGCAGACCGTGGGTGCCGACCAGCGTGAAGAACGCCGACAGGAAACCGGAACGGTGCGGGCCGTAGCCTTCGGAGATCAGCAGGTGGAACTCGTTGATCTCCATGCCGATGAAGCCCAGGCCGAACAGGAAGGTCAGGCCCAGCCAGGTCAGCACGCCCTTCTTGTTGCCCTTGTAGAAGGCCAACATGGCGAAGCCGTAGGTGATCGAACTGAACAACAGCAAGGCGGTTTCGCCGAGCACGTATGGCAGTTCGAAGATGTCGTGGCCCGACGGGCCACCCGCTACGTTGTTTACCAGTACCGCGTACACCGCGAAGATCGACGCAAACAAGATGCAGTCGGTCATCAGGTAGAGCCAGAAACCGTAGACGGTTATTGGCCCCGAGTCGTGGTGGTGGTCATCGTGCCCATGGTCATCGACATGGGCGTGTCCAGCATTGGTCACTAAGTTCGACATGGTTTAAGCCTGTTCCAACGAGGTTTCTACACGGTTGGCCGGGATCTTCTTCTCGGCTACCAGGCGAGCGTGCTGCTCGGCTTCGATGCGTTCGATCGTTTCGACCGGCACCATGTAGCCTTGATCATCACGGGCAGCGTGAATGATGAAGTAACCGATAGTGCCCACCAGGCTCGCGATTGCCAGCCACCAGATGTGCCAGATCATCGCGAAACCGAACACGGTCAACAGCGCACCCATCACCAACCCAGTGGCGGTGTTGTTTGGCATGTGGATCGGTTCGTAGTGCTTGGGCTTCTGGTACGCAGTACCGTCTTCCTTGGCTTCGGTGAACGCATCAATGGTGTTCGCAGTAGGGATCACGGCGAAGTTGTAGAACGGTGGTGGCGACGAGGTCGACCATTCCAGGGTGTGGCCGTTCCATGGGTCGCCGGATTCGCACATGTTCTTCTTGCGATCACGCACGCTGACGTAAAGCTGGATCAGCTGGCAGGCGATGCCCACAGCGATCATCACCGCACCGAACATGGCAACGTACAGGTACGGTACCCACTCAGGGTTGGTGGTGGCGTTCAGACGACGGGTCATGCCCATGAAGCCCAGTGCATAGAGCGGCATGAACGCGACGAAGAAGCCCGAGATCCAGAACCAGAACGCAGCCTTGCCCCAGCCTTCGTGCAGCTTGAAGCCGAACGCTTTCGGGAAGTAGAAGCTGAAACCAGCGATGTAGCCGAATACCGCACCACCGATGATCACGTTGTGGAAGTGGGCGATCACGAACAGGCTGTTGTGCAGCACGAAGTCAGCACCCGGAATGGCCAGCAGTACGCCGGTCATGCCGCCGATGGCGAAGGTCACCATGAAGCCCAGGGTCCACAGGACCTGGCTGGTCATGCGCAGACGACCGTGGTAGATGGTGAACAGCCAGTTGAATAGCTTCACCCCCGTCGGGATGGAAATCAGCATCGTCGCCAGGCCGAAGAAGGCGTTGACGCTGGCCCCCGAACCCATGGTGAAGAAGTGGTGCAGCCACACCATGAAGCCCAGTACGGAGATCGCGCCAGAGGCGTAGACCATCGAGTGGTGACCGAACAGGCGCTTGCCGGTAAAGGTCGAGATCACTTCGGAGAAGATACCGAACGCTGGCAGGATCAGGATGTACACCTCAGGGTGACCCCATGCCCAGAACAGGTTCACGTACATCATTGGATTGCCACCAAGTTCATTGGTGAAAATGTGGAAATCCAGGTAACGGTCAAGCGACAGCAGCGCCATGGTAGCGGCCAGGATCGGGAACGAAGCCACGATCAGCACGTTTGCCCAGGTGCAGGTCCAGGTGAAGATCGGCATGTCCATCAGTTTCATGCCAGGGGCGCGCATTTTCAGGACGGTGGCCAGGAAGTTGACCCCCGTCAATGTCGTCCCGAGCCCTGATAACTGTAGCGCCCAGATGTAGTAGTCCACACCCACGCCCGGACTGTATTGCAAGCCCGACAATGGCGGATACGCAACCCAACCGGTCTTGGCGAATTCGCCGACGCCCAGGGAAACGTTGATCAGCACCACGCCGGACACCAGCAGCCAGAAGCTCAGGGAGTTCAGGAACGGGTAGGCAACGTCACGCGCACCAATCTGCAGCGGCAAGGCAAGGTTCATCAAGCCGGTGAAGAAAGGCATCGCCATGAAGATGATCATGATCACACCGTGGGCGGTGAAGATCTGGTCATAGTGTTCAGGTGGCAGGTAGCCAGGCGAACCCTCGGTGGCCATGGCCAACTGGGTACGCATCATGATGGCGTCGGCAAAACCACGCAGCAGCATGACCATGGCAACGATGACGTACATGACGCCGATTTTCTTGTGGTCGACCGAGGTCAACCACTCGGTCCACAGGTAGGACCACTTCTTGAAATAGGTGATACCCGCAACCAGCGCCAAACCACCCAGCGCGATCATGGCGATAGTCACCATTACGATCGGCTCGTGGAATGGGACCGCGTCCCAACTTAATTTACCAAACATCGTTTACTCCTCTGCCCCAGCAGTTGAATGCGCGCCTGTATCAGAACCTTCAACCGCGGCCACTTCTTTCTTCTCGTGCTTGACCGGCTTGCCTGGCTTCATACCTTCGTACTTGTCGACGATTTTCTGAAACAGGTCCGGCTCGTACGCGGAGTACAAGGCGACAGGGTTGTTCTGGCTCGGTTTGGTCAGAGCGTCGTATTCAGCTTGATCAAGCTGTTTAGGTGCGGCCTTGACTGCAGCTACCCAGGCGTCGAAATCTTCCTGGCTTGTCGAGATCGCTTTGAATTTCATGCCGGTGAAGCCAGCGCCGCTGTAGTTGGCGGAGATGCCTTCCATTTCAGCTTTCTGGTTGGCGATCAGGTGCAGGCGGGTCTGCATGCCTGCCATCGCGTAGATCTGGCCACCCAGTGCAGGGATGAAGAACGAGTTCATCACGGCATCGGAGGTGATCCGGAAGTTAAGCGGGGTGTGCTCCGGGAAGCGGATCTCGTTGACAGTGGCGATACCCAGGTCCGGGTAGATGAACAGCCACTTCCAATCCAGCGCGACCACCTGGATGTTCACAGGCTTGACGTCGGACTCCAGCGGACGATACGGGTCCAGCGCGTGGGTCGACTTATAGGTGATGTAACCCAGGGCGATGATGATGAGGATCGGAACCAACCACACCGCGATCTCGATCTTGGTGGAGTGCGACCACTTCGGCGCATAGGTGGCGCTGGTGTTGGACGCGCGGTATTTCCAGGCGAAGGCGAAGGTCATCACGATCACAGGCACCACAACCAGCAGCATCAGCAGGGTAGCGGTGATGATCAGGTTTCGTTCATCCAGACCGACCTGTCCTTTTGGGTCGAGCAAGGTCCACTTGCAGCCTCCCAGCATTAACATCATGCCAAGCAGCGGCAAAAAGCCTAGTAATCGGGGGTACCTGTTTTTACTCATCTCACGACCTCTAAAGCAGCTTGCGCAATGCAGTTGGGTTTTGATCGCCAACACTTCACCCTGCCAAGGGTTGGCATTTCTCTTCGATTGAATAAGAGCCTGCCCGACACGTCATGACTGTACGTTTCACGGACCTGCAGTGAGTTCTTATTCGATTTCGTGGCTAAAGGCCTTGTTACAGACCAATTCCATTTGGTGCGGATAGTTGAAAGGCTGCCGGAACCTGGGGTCGCATTGAGCCTTCCATCTGCTCCTCGACCGCTCCAATGCTCAAATATTGAACAGCACCGGACATTCAGTGCGGGCGATTGTAGTTAGCTAGCGATGTATAAACCATGTCTTATAGAGAAATAATTTTTATCGATTCCAGCAACAATCCTTCACCAAAGTTGCAAAGATTCGCGATTTTATCGCGTTCGATTCTCAACAAAAACCACAAAAATTGCCGTGTTATTGGGCACAGTGCCACTTCCCTTACGGCCTGTAAGGGCATGCCGAGGGTATCCAAGTGCCCATAAAACAAGGCATTCATAGAGGCTTCAGGGATTGGAGCCGCACACGAATCGGGCCGCCGTGGGAACCACGAACTGACAGCACAATTTGTACGTGGGGTGCAAATTCAAGGATCGTTTTGGCGGGTCAGAAACGTCCTGCGACAACGTTCATGTGACAACATGTCGCACGCTGCGCGCACCTTCCGTTGCCCCTCGTCACGGTGCTTTCACAAATCCCTACAAACAAAAACGCTCCGCCTTCATTCAGAAGCAACGGAGCGTTCGGCAGGCGCGGCGGTTCAGGCTTTGGGATGACGATTGCGATAGATGCACAGGGGCACCAGGATCGCCGTCAGCACGAATGCAACCAGCGCCCATTGGGCCAGGGACAGGCCGAGGACCGGTGGGTAGGGGGTGCTGCAAAAGCCGTCGACCTGGAAGCCCAGGGGAAACACCTTGGCCAGGGGCAGGTCGTCAACGATCGGCTGCAACACATCGATGCCGCAACTGACCTGGGGAAAGAACTGGGTGTACACATGGTGGCCGGCCGCAGCCACGCCACCCAAGGCGCTGAGCACCACCAACCCTTCGAAGAACGTCAGCGCGCCCTTGGTGCGCATGGCCGCGCCGATGAACGCGAAGAGCGCAATCAGCAGCAAGGCGTAGCGTTGCAGAATGCACAGCGGGCACGGTGCTTCGCCCAGTACCACTTGCATGTACAGCGCCCCGCCAATCAGCGCCAGGCAGATGATGCCCAGCAACACCAGAAAGCGCCGCTCCCTGCCTAAACGCATGTCGTCAATCATCCCCGTCTTTCCCTTTCTCTGATTAAGGTTGTGCCTGATGGCAACAAGTTTACACACAGGCAGAGGTTAAAACAGAGAGGGGTTAACGGCGGATTAATCGTGGCAAATGTAGTGATTGTGCGGACGCCATCGCGGGCAAGCCCGGCTCCCACATTGGAATGCGATCCTCTGTGGGAGCCGGGCTTGCCCGCGATGATGCCGATACGGTCAATTGGCCAAATTCTATTCCAGCGCCGCCGCCGGGCCAAAGAACTCATAGCGCGCCTGCTTCTCCGGCACACCCAGCGCCTTGAGATGCCGCTTGATCGCCGCCATGAAGCCCTTGGGGCCCAAGAAGTAGGCATCAATATCACGCTGCTCAGGCAACCAGGCCGCCAGTTGCTCCTGATTGAGCATCCCGACCTTGTCTGCCGCCGGGCTGATGCCGTCATCCTCGGCGTAGCAGTAGAAACGCTTGAGCTGCGGATGCTTGGCCGCCAGGCTGTCCACCCAGTCACGGAACGCGTGCACCCCGCCGTTACGGGCGCAATGGATGAAATGCACCGGGCGCTCGGTTGCCAGGGCGGCTTCGAGCATCGGCAGCGTGGGCGTAATGCCTACCCCGCCGCTGATCAGCACCAGCGGTTTATCACTGGCGGCCAGGGTGAACTCGCCCGACGGCGGGAACAGGTCAATGGTCGCGCCGACATGCATCTGGTCGTGCAGGTAATTGGAGACCCGCCCGCCCGCTTCGCGCTTGACGCTGATGCGGTACAGCCCGGTGTCGGTGAGGGCCGACAGGGAATAGTTGCGACGCACTTCCTCGCCATCAAGCACCAGTTTCAGGCCGATGTACTGGCCGGGCGCTGCGGCCAGGATCGGGCCGTTGTCCACCGGTGCAAAGTAGAAGGAGATGATCTCGTCGCTCTCTTCCACGCGCTTGACCAACAGGAACGCCCGCGCACCCCGCCAGCCGCCGGGCGCCTGGGCTTTTTCGTCGTAAATGGCCGCTTCGGCGCCGATCAGAATGTCCGCCAACTGGCCGTAGGCCGCGCCCCAGGCGCTCATGACCTCGGGGGTGGCAATCTCGCTGCCCAGCACTTCGGAAATAGCCCGCAGCAGGCAGGCGCCAACAATGGGGTAATGCTCCGGCAGAATCTGCAACGCCACGTGCTTGTTGATGATCTTGGCCACCAGGTCGCCCAGTTGGTCCAACTGGTCGATATGCCGCGCGTACATCAGCACGCCATTGGCCAGGGCGCGAGGCTGGTCACCACTGGCCTGGTGGGCCTGGTTGAACAGTGGGCGGACTTCGGGATACTCGGACAGCATCATGCGATAGAAATGCGTGATCAGCGCTTCGCCGCCGCTTTCCAGCAGGGGCACAGTGGATTTGATGATTGCACGGTCTTGGGCACTAAGCATGGGAGACTCCTGGGTCTTCTTACTGATTGCTTTTAGGCAGTCAGTAATCGTGCCAACTAATAAATCCTTTATTTTCAATAACTTAAATATTATGTAGTCAGTATGACCTCCTACGCCTTATAGTCATAAGGACTACAGGGAGTCATTATGACTGCACAACCACTGCTCACCACCTTACTGCCGCTGGTCGCTGACCTGTCCCGGGACTTGCCCGAAGGCGAGCGCTACCGGCGCCTGCTGCAAGCCATGCGCGCCCTGCTGCCCTGCGACGCCGCCGCATTGTTACGCCTGGACGGCGAGTGGTTGGTGCCGCTGGCCGTGGACGGCTTGAGCGCCGATACCTTGGGTCGACGCTTCAAGGTCAGCGAACATCCGCGCTTCGAGATCCTGCTGAGCAGCCCCGGCCCTACCCGCTTCGACAGTGACAGCGAATTGCCCGACCCCTATGACGGCTTGGTCGCCGGTTTGCACGGCCAGTTGGAAGTCCACGACTGCATGGGCTGCCCGCTGTTTATCGACGACCAGCCCTGGGGGCTGCTGACCCTGGACGCCCTCGATACCGAGCGCTTTGAACGGGTCGAGCTGGACGCCCTGCAAGCCTTCGCCAGCCTCGCCGCGGCCACCGTCAACGTGGCTGAACGCATCGAGCGCCTGGCGCTGCGGGCCGAAGACGAGCACCAGCGCGCCGAGATCTATCGCCAGGCAAGTGGCCAGCAGCCCAAGGAAATGATCGGCCAGAGCAAAGCGCACAAGCGCCTGGTCGAGGAAATCAACCTGGTCGGCGGCAGTGACTTGACCGTGCTGATTACCGGCGAAACCGGGGTCGGCAAGGAGTTGGTGGCCCAGGCGATCCACGCCGCCTCCTCCCGCGCCGACAAACCGCTGATCAGCCTCAACTGCGCCGCCCTGCCCGAGACCTTGGTAGAAAGCGAACTGTTCGGCCACGTACGCGGCGCCTTTACTGGCGCGTTGAACGAGCGCCGGGGCAAGTTCGAACTGGCCAATGGCGGTACCTTGTTCCTGGATGAAGTGGGTGAGTTGTCGTTGACCGTGCAGGCCAAGTTGCTGCGCGTGCTGCAAAGCGGCCAGTTGCAGCGCCTCGGATCGGACAAGGACCACCAGGTTGACGTGCGCCTGATCGCCGCCACCAACCGCGACCTTGCCGAAGAGGTGCGCAATGGCCGCTACCGTGCCGACTTCTACCACCGTTTGAGCGTCTACCCACTGCAAGTGCCGGCGCTGCGCGAGCGCGGGCGTGATGTGCTGCTATTGGCGGGGTTCTTCCTCGAACAGAACCGCTCACGCATGGGCCTGGGCAGCCTGCGCCTGACCGGAGATGCCCAGGCGGCCCTAACGGCCTACAACTGGCCCGGCAATGTGCGCGAGCTGGAGCATTTGATCGGACGCAGCGCGTTGAAAGCCCTGGGCAATTGCCGCGAGCGCCCGAAAATACTCAGCCTGAGCGCCCTGGACCTGGACTTGCCCGGCGTGACTGCGGCTGCGGCCGAAGAAGCACCGGCCCCTGCCCTCCCGGTGGTCAGCGGCGACCTGCGCCAGGCCACCGAGCATTACCAGCGCCAACTCATCAGCGCCTGCCTGGAGCGCCATCAGCACAACTGGGCCAGCGCCGCCCGCGAACTGGGCCTGGACCGCGCCAACCTGGGACGCATGGCCAAGCGCCTCGGCCTCAAATAAAAGCAGACACCTCAGCCAAATAAAGCGGTGGGTCAGTTAAAGATACAGTGACCGGCACACCGCCATCGCGGGCAAGCCCACTCCCACAGATTCGTGGCAGGCGCTGATTCTATGGGCAAGCCAGCTTCCACATTCAGGCTTGGCTAGCCTTGAGGTCCGGCACGATGGCCCGAGGCTTACGAAACACCAGCACATTCCCCAGCATCACCAGCACCAGCCCCATCAACGCCGGCGCCGTCCACTGATAACCCTCGGCCACGGCCGACACATTCAGCGCCACCACCGGAAACAGCACCGTGCAATACGCCGCTTTCTCCGGCCCCATGCGGCCCACCAGGGTGAGGTAAGCGGTAAAACCAATCACCGAGCCTGGGATCACCAGGTACCACAGCGCGCCGATATACCGCGCACTCCAGTCCATCTCGAAGGGAATACCACGTACTGCGCAATAGGTCGCCAGCAGCGCCGCCCCATAGGCCATGCCCCAGGCATTGGTGGTCAGCGGCTTGAGCCCGGCCTTCTGCTGCAGGCTCGATAGCAAGTTGCCCGCCGAAAAGCACAGGGTGCCCAGCAGGGCCAAGCCCAGGCCCAACAAGGTTTGCGGGCTGGCGGTATGCCCAACCAGCTCCGGCCAGAACAAAAAGCCCAGCCCCAGCAACCCAAGCGCCCCGCCCATCAGCACATTACGCGCCACCTGCTGGCCGAAAAACACCCGGGCATTGAGCGCGTTCCACAAGGTCGCGGTGGAGAACACAACCGCCACCAGCCCGCTGGGAATCCATTGGCTGGCGGTGAGAAAGCACATGAAGTTGACGCAGAACAGGCACAGCCCCTGCGCCAGGCAGATCATGTGCCCGCGCCGGTTCATCACCTGCAACTTGCGGCTGAGCAGCAACAGCACGAACAGCACCAGAGCGGCCAGGCCGAAGCGATAGACAATCGACACAGGAATCGCGACCACGCCCAACTGCCATTTGAGGGCGATCCAAGTGGTGCCCCAGATGAGTACCGTGAGTAGATACAGGATAAGATTCATAGCCGGCTCCGTCGATTGAGCCACAGTGTGGCCTTCAACCCCGTGCAGGCTCTTGCACATTCTTGCGCTTTTGTCGGGCGATGGGCTCACAGCGCCAGCCGTGGAGCGTAGGATGCAGGGTGTCGGAGAACACACCATGCCAGAGCTGCAATCGCTGCACGTCTTCCAAGCCCTCAACCGCTCGCCCCACGCACGCCTGCAAGCCTGCGCCGAGCTCGGTGACGGGTTGGCTGCGGCCGTGTGGAGCAACCACCATGACGCCCAGGATTACCAGGCCCCCAGCCATCACACCTTGTCCTGCTACATCGGCGGTGGCACGGGCACCTTTCGGCGTGATCAGCCGGGCCTCAAGGGCGGCCCCGACAAACTGTGCATCCTGCCGGCCGAGCATCAGTCGGCCTGGGTGATCAATGGCGATATTCGCCTGGCCCACCTGTATTTCAGCCCGGAACAATTTGCCCTCGGCTGCGTCACCCTGCTGGACCGTGAGCCACGGGAGCTGCACTTGCGCGAGGGCACCTTCCTTGAAGACCCCTTCCAGGCCAGGCGTTTTCACCAGTTGGTCAGCCTCAGCTGGCACGAGCCCGGCGAGCGCCTGCTGACCAGCAGCCTGGCCCACGAACTGCTCAGCCATACCTTGCTCAGCCAGGTCGGCGCCCGCGAAGGCTTGCGCTTGAAAGGCGGGTTGGCCGCGCACCAACGGCGGCGGTTGGTGGAATACATCGACCAACATATGGAAGACGCCATCAGCCTCGGCCAGTTGGCCGCCATGTGCGCGCTGTCCGAATACCATTTCGCCCGAATGTTCCGCCAAAGCTTCGGCGTGCCGCCCCATCAATACCTGCTGGCCCGGCGTCTGGCGCGAGCGAAAAACCTGCTGCGCAGCAGCGTTTTGCCGATCAGTGAGCTGGCCTTGCTGTGCGGTTTTTCCAGCGCCAGCCATTTCAACCAGCGCTTTCGCCACGCCATGGGCGCCACGCCGGGCCAATACCGCCAGGCATTCTGCGCCTAGACCATCAAGCCCAACGTCTTCGCCTTGGCCACCGCCTGGGTGCGTCGCTCTACCCCGAGTTTGCTGTGGATACGCCGCGCATGTGTCTTGACGGTATGCAGGGAGATATACAGGCGATCAGCGATTTCCAGGTTGGAGTTGCCCAGGGCGATCAGTTGCAACACCTCCAGCTCACGCTGGCTCAGCGGGTTCTGCGCCACCCCGGCAGGCGCGGCCTGGGGCTCCAGGCCCAGCTCACTCAAAAGTCCCGGGGCGCGTAAACGCAACTCGCGGACCGCCTGCTGCACCTGGCAACGCTCTGCCAGCGCCAAGCCAGCTTGCAGCGACCGGCGCGCCAACGCCGGGTCGCCAAGCTGCCAGGTCACTTCACCCAGCACCAGGTGCAATTCGGTTTCAAGGCATAGCATGCCGCGTTGCCGTGAAGTGTCGAGCAAGGCATTGAGCCGTGCGATAGGTTGCTCGGCACAGCCCAGCTTGACCTCGGCCAGCACCAGCAAATATTCCAGGCGCGGGATCAGCTCCAAGGTGGCAGGCGGTGCCTGCTTGGCGCAAGGCCCGCGAAAGTGGCGCAACACCCGGCGCACGGCTTGCACCGTCAATTCGGCGCGGCCTTGCTGCAACCAGAAGTGCCCACTGACCAACAGCAGTACCGCACGGTACACCGTGTCGGGCACATGGCGCTGCTGCATCAGGCGTTCGGCGTCGCGTAATTGAATGAAGGCCTGGGCGTAGTCACCACGATTGGCCGCCAATAGCGCCAGGCCCAGAAAGCCGTACAGAACGCGCTTGTCCTGGCTCTGCAGGCACATGCTCAAGCCGGCCTCGAAACATTCGGCGGCCAGGCCGTCCTGGCCCTGACGCAAGGCCAGATGCCCGCGGCGCAGAACAATACGCCCCACCAACGGCCCGGCGTTGAGCCGTTGCCCGGCCAACATCGCTTGCACCGTTTCCAGCAGGCTTTGCGCCCGGTACGGCGCGCCACGCTGCTCCAGCAATTGGGCGTGGTCCAACTCCAGCAGGGCCTCCAATACCAGCGAACCGTGGACCCGGGCCAGGCACAGCGCTTCACGGTTCAAGCGTTGGGCGGCCTCCAACTCACCGCGCAGCAAGGCTTGCTGGGTCAGACCCGAGAGGCACATCAGGCGCGATGTCCAGGCGCTGTCGGGCAACGCTTGCAGGGCTTCGAGAAAGTGCTCGCGGGAGCGTTCGGCGTCGCCGCTCAAATGCAGCAACCAGCCCCACTGCGCCTGCCAGCGCGCCAGCAGATAACGCTGCGCGGCGGCCGTCGGTTGCGGGGCGAACCGGGCCAGTTGGTCGATGCACAAGGCCGCCTGTTCGAAGCGCCCGGCAAACAACAACGCGGCCGTGAGCAGGCCCACCAGTTGCGTCGACCCCAACATCAATTCATCGCCCTGCTGTTCATGCAGGCGCAACAGCAGCACGGCGTTCTGCTGGCGAAACAAATCCTCGAAACTGAAGTGCTGCAACAGGCTCACCGCCACTTCATATTCCTGCGCCAGCAACGCCTGCTCGAAGGCTGCTTGCCAGTCGAGCTCGGCGCTGAACCATTGGCAGGCGCGGCGATGCCAAGAGCGCTTGGCCGGCCAGGGTTCGTCGCGCAGCAGTCGCGCCAACGGTGGGAAAATGTGAAGCCAGTCGCTGGTGTCTTCCCAGGGCTGGATAAACGCACCCAGTGTCTGCAATTCGCGCAAATGCTCAGCGCCGTCACCACCACCGAACAAGTACTCACACAGGTTCAGGTTGAAACGCGGCAGATGGGCCAACACGCGCCAGGCCTCAGCCAATGGCGCCGACAAGGTGTTGAACAGCTCATGCTGCAGGTAATCGAGCAGGGTCTTGTCGGGGTGGCCGTCGCCCAACAAGGCGATACGCACACCGGCGCACCAGCCGGCGCTGAACTGCATCACGCTGTCGACGGTATGCCCCGGGGCGAGCAGTTGCTCGACTTCCTCAGCGCTGAAAAAAAACTCGCTGCACTCCAGCAACTCATCGTCGAGCAACAGGCGTGGCCAATTGCACAACGGGCGCCGTCGCGCGCCCAGCCACCAGGTCAACTGCGGGCTGCCAGCGGCGAGCAAACGGTCCAGCAGCGCATCCAGCTCAGGCGCAGGTGAGCGACAGAAATCATCCAGAAACAACCACGTGGTGTGTGGCCAACGGCCCAAGTCGAGCAATAACGTGGCTTCATCCACAAACGGCAAGCCAAGCTGCTGCGCCAGCCGTGCGCAGAATTCCAAGGGGCTGAGCGCGGCACCGTTGAGTGGCATCCACACCACCTGACACCCCTTCGGCGCCTGCAACGCACACTCGGCGAGCAACGCGCTCTTGCCACTGCCGCCCGGTGCGCACAGCAACCTTACCCGCGCCTGCGCCGTCAGCAGAGGCACAGTCAGCCGCGCACGCAACGCATGGTGGGCGGACAGCCGTGGCATAAATCCAGGACGGTCCAGGCAGCGGGTCATGGCGGTCATTGCTGCATCCTGCTGTTTTTATCGTTGCGTCACCCTAGACCTGTGGTTGGCGGTTGTTGAAGAAGTATTCAGCGGGTTGATTGAAGACCATAAAAACCAAGGTATACGCCCTTCAGTGTGGGAGCTGGCTTGCCTGCGATGGCCATAGGTATCTACATAACTCTGTTAGCTCAACGGTAACCACGATGCGAAGCGAGCCGCTCTTGATCTTGATCTGCTTTTGATCTTAGGCGCCCCGTTAAACCACGCTGGCCGGAATTCGACAGGGATTTGGGGGGTAAACCGGCAGGGATGCCGGTTTAGCCGCCCCGCGCCATGGATGGCGCGTGGCGGCGGCCCCCAAATCACTGGCGGATTACGGGCACACCGAGCCTAAGCGAGGTGCCGAGTGGTGGGGCAAGAGCGCTTTGCTTACTTTCGCGCTTTTCGAAAGTGAGCCGCCGTCAGGGCGGAACCCTAAGTGGCCGTTACCGCAGGAATGGATATCTACACGGTCCAACTGTGTTGACTGTCAGGCCGTCTTCGCAGGCAAGCCAGCTCCCACATTGGATCGCGGGGCATCAGTTATATCTGTGTCGGCTGCCAGGCCGTCACGGGAGCAAGCTCCCTCGCCACAGATTTAGCGTCGTGCCGAAGTTGTGTAGATATCTATGCTGCGATGGCGGTGCAACAGCAATCGATGAGCGGCCTGGCCCACCGCTATCGCAGGCAAGTCAGCTCCCACATTTTCAACCTCATTTCAGTGTGGAATCAGCGAACGCCCTCCGCTCTCAGTGCAGCCGGGGTGTAGTCCGCCGCTTTGGCCGCGAAGCCGAACACGAAGCTGCTTTTCTCTTCGTTCTTCATGCCCAGCGCGATGTAGCGCCCTGCAATCAGGTCGTACAGGGTTTCCACGGTGTAGGCCGGCACCTGGTGGTCGTAATAGAACTGCGCATGGCCTTCGGCAACGCGCCACAGTTGGCCGCGGCCGTCGTAGTGGTCCACCAGGGCGACTTGCCAGCTGTCTTCGTCGATGAACATATGGCGTTTGGCATAGATGTGCCGCTCGCTGGGCTTGACGGTGCCGACCACTTCCCACACGCGGTGCAACTCGTAACGGGTCAGGTCCTGGTTGATATGCCCGGCCTTGATGATGTCGTCGTACTTGAGGCTCGGCGAATCGAGCTTGTAGCTGTTGTAGGGGATGTACATCTCCTTCTTGCCCACCAGTTTCCAGTCATAACGGTCGGGCGCGCCGGAGAACATGTCGAAGTTGTCGGTTGTGCGCAGGCCGTCGGAGGCGGTACCCGGACCGTCGTAGGACACCTGCGGTGCACGCCGCACACGGCGCTGGCCTGCGTTGTAGATCCAGGCCAGGCGCGGTTCCTTCACCTGGTCGAGGGTTTCATGCACCAGCAGCACGTTGCCCGCCAGCCGCGCCGGCGCGGTGACCGATTGCTTGAAATAGCTGAGCACGTTGGCGGCCTTGGCCGGGTCGATATCCGGGATGGCTTGCGGCACCGCTACTTCTTCTTCGAAACGGATCGGCGTGTAGCTGCCATTGGTCTGGGGCGTGGCCTGGGTGATGATGCGCCGCAGGTTGCCGCCGTGGTAACGGGTGATGTGATTCCACAGCACCTCCACGCCATTCTTGGGGATAGGAAACGCGTAGTAACGGTTGCCGGTGAAGTTCTCCAGGCCGTTGCCATCGTTGATCGCCTTCACATTCAGGGCGCTGCGCTTGATCGACTCGTAAATGTCCGCCGGCAAGTTGACCGTGCGGTGGCTGGGGTACACCGGGATCTTGTAGGTCTCGGGGTAGCGCTTGAACATCGCCACCTGGCCGTCGGAGAGTTTGTCCTTGTACTTGTCCACCGTGGCGGCGGTGATCACGAACAGCGGTTTTTCGTTAGCGAAGGGGTCGGAGAGGAAGCCCTTGCTGTCCACCGTGCCGGCGTTTTTGGGGATGCCACCGGTCCAGGCCGGGATCGAGCCATCGGCATTGCCGGCTTTTTCGGCGCCGACCGGGGTCAGGGAAGTGCCGAGCTTGGCTGCTTCTTCGGGCGATACCGCCGCCATTACGTTGGCGGCCAATACGCTCAGGGCCAACACTGCAATCATCTTACGCATAGGGTCTTGTCCTTCTTTTAAGCCAGATCAGAAGTTCACGCCGAAGCTGAGGGCGAGGAAGTCACGGTCGGTCAGGGTGTTGTAGTCACCGCCAAAAAAGTCGGTGTAGCTCAGGCTTGCGGTGTAGGTGCTGCGATAGTCCGCATCCACGCCGACGCTGATGGCCTTGGCGCCTTTGTTGAACAGGCCGTTGGGGCCGTAGCCCGCGACGTCATGGGACCAGGACAGGTTGGGCTTGAGGTTCACACCGGCAATCGCATTGTTGTAGTCAAGGATCGCCCGCGCCCGGTAGCCCCAGGAGGTGGAGGTGACGAAACCGTCGGTGTCACCTTGAAAACCGTAGGCGCCGTACACCGAGTCTCTGCCATAGCGCAGTTTGGTTTTGTCTTCCAGGCCGGCGACGTGCACCACCGCCGCTTCACCCACCAGGGTCAGGCGCTCGGCGCCCAGTACCTGGTCGAAGAACTGGGTCATGGTGCTCTGGATCTGGGTGATTTCCTTGCGGCGATAGCCTTTGTTGTCATCGCCGAAATTGCTGCGGATGGGTGAGGCGAGTTGGCCCGCAATGGGGTTGACCAGGGCCAGGGTCAGGTCAGTGGTGTTGAGTTGCACCGGCGCATTGGGCCGATAGCTGATTTCGCCGGTCCACGCCGTGCCCGTGGGCAAGGTGGTGGAGAAACTGGCGCCGAACAGGCGGATGTCTTCCGGGTAATCCAGGTAGTACTGGCCGCGGCCGAGCATGGTGCTTTGCGCCAAACCGCCCCCGGAACCGGGCGCCAGGGCGTTGGCGGTGTTGATGATGCGCCCGATGGTGGCCAGGTTGGTATTGGCGGTCAGGGTGCCGACGGTCGGTGTGCGACTGTGGTAGTTCATGAAGTACAGGCCGTATTCAGTGTCATCGCCCAGCCAGCGCAGGGCTGCGCCGAACTGGCCGGAGTCGCGCGCATCGCGGTCACCGGCACGCCGCACAATCACACCTTCATTGGTCACGCCAAACCCTTGGCCAAAGGCAGCCGCCACCGGTTGCAGCGGTCGGATCGCCGGGCTGCCCACGGTGTAATTATTGGTGCAACCGTCCGCCGCCACGTCCCCGCCGAAGAAGGTGCCGCAGTTGTCGAGCACCGTCTGGTCCCATTCCAGTTGATAGAAACCTTCCACGGTCAGTTGATTGGTCAGGCTCTGGGAGGCAAACAGCATGTTCACCGGGATCAAGCCTTCCTTGATCTCGGCACCGGGCCTGCGGAACGCCGACACGTCGATCGGGTTGATGCTGTTGATGGAGTTACCGATGAAGGTACTTTCGCCCCAACTGACCACCTGCTTGCCGGCGCGCACGGTGCCGGGCAGGTCGCCCAGGGAGTAGTTGTGGTAGACGAAGGCATCGAGGATCTGCGCACCGCTGGACTTGGCGCCTTCCTTGCGGTTGTGGTCGCTGATGGGCTTGAACTCGCGGTCTTCGTCCTTGAGCTCGAAGTCGTACCAATACTTGCCACGCACGAAAACGCCGGTGTCGCCGTACTTCAACTCAAGGTCGTGCAGCCCCTTGAAGATCTTGGAGAAGGTCTCGCCCTTCTTGAAGTTGAGGCGCCCGTCATCTCCGGTGGACGCCTGGCCCGTCCCGCCATTGACCGTGCCGACCAGGCTTTTGTCGGCATCGCGCCTGCCCCAACTGGCGCCGACCGACAGCGAGGAGTCGAATTGCCCTTCGATCTCGCCGATATTGAACGAAACAGCCTGCGCCTGGGCACAGCAGCCCAGCGCAACCGCAGTGGCCAGCGCCTGTGGCGTGAAGATGGCGCGCATTATTGTTTTTGTCATGCGTCTTCCCCGGTGAGTGACAGAAGGCCCCACCCTACTGCCGCCCTTGAGGGGCGATAAGCGCACCAAGGAGGTATTCGTGTTGTCGCTCGAAAGGATGACGGGGTTCGCTGGCCGGGCGCTGGACCGGGCCATGCATGCGATGGATGAAGGCTTACCAGAGGCATCGATGGTGCCGGGCAATTATTGTCGATTTGGTAACAGTCCTTGTCCCGAACTGCTATTACTCATTCTGTTACAACCGACTATTCTTGCCTGGCTTTCAGGGCAAACGGCCCGCTCCCGCATTGGAGAGAAAAGCTGATTTATAACGGATTGATCCTGTAATCAGTCTGTTCCCGGTGTTCACTGACGTTGATTTGTCGCTCCTTGATCCAACGTCTTACTTCGGCCGCTGCCTATGCAGCGGCCTTTTTTATGCCTGCAATAAAACGGGGCGTCATCGACGCCCCGTGGGATTCATTGATTTACCGGCAATGATCAGAGGCTGAACTTCTGCAAGTTGGCCATCATTTCCTTCAGTGCCTCGATATTGTCCTTGGGGTGCGCAGCCCCTTCGAAATCGCAGATCTGCTGCCAGTGCGCGGCCACATCCTCCGGCGAAAAACCGGCCTCGGGATCAAAACCCACACCCAGGCTGCGCTCCCAACGGGTCTTGCCGATCCAGCCGCCCCCCACTTCAAACAAGCCTGCGGTTTCCTCACAGGCGTCACTGCCCAGGTACACCACCAGTGGGCTGACCAGTTCCGGCTTGAGGCGCTCGAACACCTGCGGCGGGATCAGCCCTTCGGTCATGCGTGTGCCACCGGTGGGAGCAATCACGTTGACCAGGATGTTGTTCTTGCGCCCTTCCAGCGCCAGGGTGCGGGTCAAGCCATACAGGCCCAACTTGGCCATGCCGTAGTTGGACTGGCCAAAGTTGCCGTAAATACCAGACGTCGACGCCGTGAAGATCACCCGGCCATAACCCTGCTCGCGCAAATGCGGCCAGGCGGCGCGGGTGACTTTGTAGGCCCCTTCGACGTGCACCCGGTAAACCAGGTCCCAGTCGCTGTCATCCATTTTATGGAAGGTCTTATCGCGCAGGATGCCGGCGTTGTTGACCACCACGTCGACCCGGCCGAAGACATCCAGGGCGTTCTGTACGATCTTGTCGCCGTCGGTGACGGAGTCATGGTTGGCTTCCGCAATGCCGCCCGCCGCTCGAATCTGTGCAACCACCCGGTCGGCCGCCGAGGCGTTGGCGCCCTCGCCTTGGGTTGAGCCCCCCAGGTCGTTGACCAGCACTCTGGCTCCGTGCCTGGCGAACAGCAGCGCATGGGCCTGGCCCAAGCCACCACCGGCGCCGGTGACGATCACCACCTTATCCTGGAACTGCACTGACTCACTCATACCGAACTCCGCTGGCGACAATGGGAATAGGCAGAGTGTCACGCAAGCAGCCTTTGGTCACAATAAAGACGGCCAGGGCTGAATGGTGCTTGATAAGGCAGCGGGATGATGCGCAGGCTCAGGAATAGGCCGCACGCGGTGAAGGCTGGCCGATGCGCTCACGAAACGCCCGGTAATGCTTGAGCACCTGGACCGGCGCCTCGATCTGCGGGTAATGGCCAATATTGGCCAGTCTTATCGTGTCGGGCTGGGGCACCAGTTGGCGATAGCGCTCGACCATATGAGCCCCGGAAATCGGGTCTACTTCGCCGTCGATCACCCGCAGCGGCACTTCGCCTCGCTGCATGGCCGTGAGCCAGCGCTCACGCAGACGACGGCGCTGGGGGATGTAGGCGATCAGTTTGTGCAGGATACGCGGGCCGTCGTTGCAACTGATCAAACTCCAGAAATCATCCAGCACGCTTTCACTGGGCCGCGTCTGGGGGCCGAAGATCTGGTTGAAACTGCTGGCCAAGGCATTGCGCCCAAAGGCCCGACCGATCATCCAGCCCAACGGGCTGAGCAGTAGCTTTTGCACCAGCGCCGGCCGATGGGTTTCCGGAAACAGCCCGCCGTTGAGAAATACACAGCTCGCCATCTGGAACCGGCCCTCGTAATGCCGGGCCAATAATTCCTGGGCGACACTGTCGCCGTAGTCATGAGCCAACACATGCACCGGCTGCTCTACGCGCAGGTGCTCAAGCAGCGCCTGTTGCAGATCGGCCTGTTCCAACAGGCAATAGTCGTGGTCCAAAGGTTTGGCCGAGTCGCCAAAGCCGAGCATGTCGCAGGCAATCACCAGGTTGCGCTGGGCCAGGGGTTGCCACAGGTAGTGCCAGTCCCAACTGGCCGTGGGGAAACCATGAATCAGCAGCAACGGCTCGCCCTGCCCGGCCACCCAATACCGCACGGTGTGGCCACGAAAGACGAAGTCCTGGCCGCGCTTGCGCCAGGCTCTGAGCGGTATCTCGGCGAGTGGCATCAGCTTTTATACCCGGGGTCCTGATTATCCAATTTGCGCAGCAGTGCCGGCCAGGCCAGCGCACCGCCCATACCTTGGGCGCTTTTTGTGACAGCTGCCACCATCGCCTTGGCACCGGCGAGAATCTGCGGCTCGATGGCGATCAACTCGGTGCCGCCGCTTTGGGCCAGTACCTGAATCTCGCAGGCGCGCTGGAAGGTGAACATCATCAGGAAGGTGTCGGCGATGGTGCCGGCGCAGGTCAGCAGGCCGTGGTTGTGCAGCATCAGGAAATTGTTCTGGCCCAGATCCGCTTGCAGGCGGGCCTTTTCCTCGTGATTGAGCGCCACGCCCTCATAGGCGTGATAGCCCAGGTTGGACAGCACAAACAGCGATTGCTGGCTGATGGGCAATACACCCTGCTTTTGTGCACACACCGCCACGCCGGCAGCGGTGTGAGTGTGCAGCACGCAGGTCACGTCGTGGCGCACTTCGTGGATGGCGCTGTGGATGGTGTAGCCCGCAGGATTGATCTCGTAGGGGCTGTCCATTTGCTTATTGCCAGCCTGGTCAACCTTGACCAGGCTCGACGCGGTGATCTCATGGAACATCAGCCCATAAGGGTTGATCAGGAAATCTTCAGTGCCCGGCACCTTGGCCGAAATATGCGTGAAGATCAGGTCATCCCAGCCGTGCATGGCCACCAGGCGATAGCAGGCCGCGAGGTCCACGCGGGTTTGCCATTCGGCGGCGCTGACCTGGGCTTTGACGTTTTGTGGCGATGGTGCAGGGGCTAGGCTCATGGCAATGACCTCCTTGGCGCACTTCTTATGGTGTCTAAAGTGAGAGCCAGTCTAGTCAGACGCCGAGGCGCAAGGAGTTTCCTTGGCAGCCAGCTTGATGACTGAGCGAGTCAGTCAAGAGAATAGTACAAATACGTGTCAAACAAGCGCCGTCAATAACGGCGCTCCCTGGGGTTCAACCGCGCAGCGCGGTGATCAATTCGGCCAGCCAAGGCTCGGCGTCAGCTTCCGGGGTGACGCTTTCGCTGGCGTCCAGGCGCAGCATCGGCTGCACTTCGCGGATGCCCAGTTCGGCGAACAATTCGCGCATTTGTTCACCGCCGCCACAGAAGGTATCGCCATAGCTGGCGTCGCCCAGGCCGATGACCGCTCCCGGCAGGCCGCGCCAGGCGGCGGGCAGTTGGTCGCGGATGGTTGAGTACAGAGGCTGCAGATTGTCGGGCAGCTCGCCCATGCCGGTGGTCGAGGTCACTGCCAGGAATGCATCGGGAGCAAAGGCCTGCACGTCTGACAGCGTGGCACGCGCGTTGTGCCAGGCGTTGAAACCTGCGTCCTTGAGGATTTCTTCCGCGTGGCGAGCGACTTCTTCAGCCGTACCGTAGACCGAGCCGGAGAGGATGGCGACTTTCATCAATCTGATCCTGTAGTTGAGTGAAAGCGTGGGATATTAGCAGCCTGTGCCAATATTTCAGTGCGCACCGTGCAACATTCCAGACTTGCCATAAACTGGCAAGGTCAAAACCAGGCCATGGACCGCTCTATGATTAACGCCAAACTGCTGCAAATGGTCGTCAATGCGTCCAACGACGGAATCGTTGTTGCCGAGCGCGAAGGCCGGGAAAAACCACTGATCTACGTCAACCCGGCCTTCGAAAGGATGACTGGCTACACGCTGGACGAGATCCTCTATCAGGACTGCCGCTTCCTGCAGGCGGGCGACCGCGACCAACCGGCCCTGATCGCCATTCGTGATGCGCTCGACAGCGGCGGCGCCTGCCGAGAAATCCTGCGCAACTACCGCAAGGATGGCACGCCTTTCTGGAACGAGCTATCGCTTTCAACCGTGTACAACGGGGTCGACAAGCAAACCTATTTCGTCGGGGTGCAGAAAGACGTCACCACTCAAGTCAAGGCACAACAGCGTGTCGCCCAACTGGAAGCCCAGTTGGCCGAGCTCAAGAGCGAGCTCGCCGCACTCAAGGCGACGAGTGGATTTAACAAACTGTAAAAAACGCGGTCTTTAGAGCGATAATGGCTTTTTAATGCCTCAGCCTTGAGCCAGATCAATGCAACGCGACACGCTATTGACGCAGGACGAGCTGGATTTTATCCAGGACATGCAGCACAACCCGCAGCTCAACCTGCGGGATGCATGGTCGAGCCTGACGGTTAATGGCGGGGCACAGATTCGCGATTTGCTCACGCGGCTAGCGGCTCACGACCAGGTCACCATCCAGGCGCAGTTCGACAACCAGCAACTCACCTTCCCGTTGCACCTGGTGGAAGATGAGTTTCATGCTGTGCATTTGCGCCTGGGCGTACCGAGCATTTTTGAAGATGGGCCGATGATCCGCCCGTGGCGCCTGGCGCTTGAAACGCCGGTGGCGCTGGAAAACATCAAGGGCTACTCCAGCGCGCTGTGGGTGCACGAAGTGTCATTCAAAGGGGTGCTGGTAGAGGTGCGTGGCCGGGTCAAACCGCCCAAGACGTTTTCCCTGTGGTTCAGCCCTTCCGGCTACGAACGCATCGCCCTGCGCGGTACGCTGGAGCGGGTAACCGCCCGCGGCCTGTTCGCCTACCGCCTGAGCCAAAGCGATGCTGATGAGATCGAACGGTTACGCCAGTTCATCCTGCACCAGCACCGCCTGGTCCATCCTCACGTTCATGCCTGAGACTCCAGATGGCCGCTGAGCAGTTGCTGCAAGCGGCGCGGCATCCAGCGTCCGTCATTGCCCAGGCAACCAATCGACGAACCTGCCAGGCTGTGTTCCGCCAGGTCCGACGCCTCACCAGCCAGCAATAACGGACAATCGAGGGTGAAGGCCAGGCGATTGAGCCGCGACGCCAACTCTGCGCCAGGGGCATGATTGGAAAACAGCACCAGGGCTTGCGGCCGAGTGCGCTCGCAGATCAGCGTCAACTCATCCAGTGGCTGGCCAACGCCCAGGACCTTGACCGCCAGTTTCTCGCTCGACATCAACAAGCCCGCCACCAGCAACTCCAGCTCACGGCACTCTCCGGCAATGGCTGAGAGCAACACCCTGGGCACTGGCGAGGCACAGGCCATCTGCAGGCACCGTGCGACGCGCGAGCGCAGGAAATTGTCGAAGAACAGCCACTCGCTGGCTTGGCCAAAGCGGCCTTGGTGACGTAACAATTGCTGCCACAGCGGAACCAAAATGTCCTGGAACACCACGGTCGTCGAATAGACGCTGAAGATCTGACCGTACAACCGGTCGAGCTCACGATCATCAAAGGCACTGATGGCCTGCCGCAGTTGCGCCTGCCATTGGCGCCACTCCAGCTCGGTATCGCTGCGTGACGCTGTAGCCGGCTCGTTGGGCTGTGGGTCGCGCGCCAAAAGCTTGCCGACTTTGCTCACCGCTACGCCACGCTCGATCCAGTCGAGGATGCGGTGCACGGTTTCGATATCGGTGCTTGAGTAAAGCCTGTGCCCACTTTCGGTGCGTACAGGCTGGATCAAACCGTAGCGACGCTCCCACGCACGCAACGTCACCGGGTTTACACCTGTGAGTCTTGCCACTTCACGAATCGGAAACAGGCCCTCGCAGTCAATGTGGCTGTCGGGTGTCGGATCGCGAAGAGGCGCAGTGATTTCGGGCATCAGCGGTCAAGAAATTTGTATGAATTTGAATACTATTAACGCCGATTGAACTGCATGATTCAAGATCTACGGCGATCCATCCGAAGTTTCTGGCGTATTTGGGCAAAACCGGAATAATCCTTGCCTGTTCTTTTGCGTTGCTGCACCACCCCGCAGCTTCGTTCGTGCGCCGCCTACCCGGCTCGGCGCACTTGCTGATTTGGAGATATACGATGTCTACCTCACCCGTCACCTTGATGGTTGCGCGCCGCGTGGCCAAAGGTCGCTACGAAGAACTGATGGCCTGGCTGCGCGAAGGCGAGCAATTGGCGACTGACTTCCCCGGTTACCTGGGCTCCGGCGTGCTGGCGCCACCACCCCATGATGATGAATTCCAGATCATCTTCCGCTTCGCCGATGAAAAAACCCTGCACGCATGGGAGTTTTCCGCTTCGCGCAGCGCGTGGCTGAGCCGTGGCAGCGAGCTATTTGCCAACCCGTCGGAACACCGTGTCAGCGGTATCGATGGCTGGTTCGGCGCAGCGGGTGCCCGCCCGCCACGCTGGAAACAGGCGGTGGCCATCTGGTTGGCTTTCTTCCCGGTATCGTTGCTGTTCAACTTCGGCCTGGGGCCGCTGCTCAACGAGTTGGACCTGTTCAGCCGCGTACTGGTCAGCACCGCAGCCCTGACCCCGCTGATGGTTTACCTTTTTATACCGCTGTCGACCCATCTACTGGCGAACTGGCTGCACCCTTCGCCCCCTCGCAAAGTCACTGAAGCCGCCGCTTGAGTACAGGGAGGCCGGGGCGCTGGTATAGTTTGAGCCTGCCAGCGACTTGAGCCTCCCATGAATGCAACCAACGCTCCGATCCTGATCACCGGTGCCGGCCAGCGTGTCGGCCTGCATTGTGCCCAGCGCCTGCTAGATGAGGGCCAATCGGTAATTTTCAGCTACCGCAGCGAACGCCCTGGCGTGCAGGCGCTGCGTGAACGGGGCGCCGTCGGCGTGTTTGCCGACTTCTCCAGCGAAGCCGGCGTACTGGCTTTCATTGCCACAGTAAAAACCCATACTCAAAGCCTGCGAGCGATCATCCACAACGCTTCAGCCTGGGTCGCCGAAACCCCGGGCGACGAAAGCCGTGCCTTTATCGACATGTTCAGCGTGCACATGCTTGCGCCGTACCTGATCAACCTGCATTGTTCACCTTTGCTGCACCGCTCGACACCCGCCGATATCGTGCATATCAGCGATGACGTGGTGCGCAAGGGCAGCCGGCAGCACATCGCCTATTGCGCCACCAAGGCCGGGCTCGACAGCCTCACGTTATCGTTTGCCGCACAGTTCGCGCCGCTGATCAAGGTCAACGGCATCGCACCGGCGATGGTGATGTTCAACGAAGACGATGACGCGGCCTATCGCGCCAAGGTCCTGGCCAAGTCGGCCTTGGGCATCGAACCCGGGCCCGAGGTGATCTACCAGAGCGTGCGTTACCTGCTGGACAATCCCTATGTCACCGGTACCACCCTGACCGTCAACGGTGGGCGGCATATCAAGTAAGCCGTTTACGAGGATGTTGTATGACCTTATCCCTGCCCCACCACTACCGCGAGATCCTCAAGGGCCTGGGCGAAGACCCGCAGCGCGAGGGCCTGCTCGATACGCCCAAGCGCGCGGCCAAGGCCATGCAGTACCTGTGTCATGGCTATGAGCAGAATCTGGAGGAAATCGTCAACGGCGCGCTGTTCGCGTCCGACAATGACGAGATGGTGATCCTCAAGGACATCGAGTTGTATTCGTTGTGCGAGCATCACCTGCTGCCCTTCATCGGCAAGGCCCATGTGGCCTATATTCCGACCGGCAAGGTGCTGGGCCTGTCAAAACTGGCGCGCATTGTCGACATGTTCGCCCGGCGCCTGCAGATCCAGGAAAACCTCACGCGGCAAATCGCCGACGCCATCCAGGACGTGACCCAGGCCGCCGGCGTGGCGGTGGTGATCGAAGCCAAGCACATGTGCATGATGATGCGCGGCGTGGAGAAACAGAATTCAACCATGAACACCTCGGTGATGCTCGGCGCCTTTCGCGAGTCGAACACCACCCGCATGGAGTTCCTGCAACTGATTGGACGGAGCAAGTAGCAATGCCACAACTTCAACCAGGCATGGCGCGTATCCGGGTCAAGGACCTGTGCCTGCGCACCTTTATCGGCATCAACGAGGACGAAATCCTCAACAAGCAGGATGTGCTGATCAACCTGACCATCCTGTATGCCGCCCAGGAAGCCGTGCGAGACAACGATATCGACCACGCCCTGAACTACCGCACCATCACCAAGGCCATCATCGCTCACGTCGAAGGCAATCGCTTTGCCCTGCTGGAGCGCCTGACCCAGGAATTGCTGGACCTGGTGATGAGCAACGAATCGGTGCTGTACGCCGAAGTCGAAGTGGACAAGCCCCACGCGCTGCGCTTTGCCGAGTCGGTTTCGATCACTCTGGCCGCCAGCCGCTGATACTAAGTGAGCCCTATGAACGACCAACAACGCCTCGAACTCGAAGCCGCCGCCTTTCGCCGATTGGTGGCCCATCTGGACAGCCGCAAGGATGTGCAGAATATCGACCTGATGAACCTCGCCGGCTTCTGCCGTAACTGCCTGTCCAAGTGGTACAAGGCCGAGGCCGACGAACGCCAGATCGAGGTCAGCCTCGATGACGCCCGTGAAGTGGTGTACGGCATGCCGTACGCCGAGTGGAAAGCCCAATACCAGCAAGAAGCCAACGCCGACCAACAGGCCGCGTTCGCCAAAGGAAAGCCTCATGACTGATTTGAACACCCTGCGCGCCAGCCTTAACAGCGGCGAACACGCCTTTGCCGATACCTTGGCGTTCGTCGCGGCGGGTTACGACTACCAGCCGCAAGCTTTCATCAACGGCGGTGTGGAAAATGCCGCTGGGCAGAATGAAGGGTCGTGCAAGACCCTGGGTTTGGCGCTGCTGGAAGGGTTGAGTGATAAGGAAGCACTGCTGGCGTTTGGTGAGCATTACCGGTCGGTGGTGGCGACGCCTGAGGGCAGCGACCATGGCAATATCCGAGCGCTGATTGCCCATGGGCTGGCCGCAGTGAAGTTTGCGGAACAGCCTCTGACTCGCCGCTGACTTAATAACCAACCCCGCTCAATGTGGGAGCCGGCTTGCCCGCGATGGCGGTGGTGACTGTCACACCGCTATCGCAGGCAAGCCAGCTCCCACATTTGTTTAGCGGAGTAGGTTAGATCGCAGGCATAAAAAAACCGGCTTTCGCCGGTTTTTTTGAGTCAACGGGTTTAGAACGAAGCGTCCTTCAAACCGTCGAGGTAACGCTCGGCATCCAGGGCCGCCATACAACCGGCGCCGGCCGAGGTGATGGCCTGGCGGTAAACGTGGTCTGCCACGTCGCCAGCAGCGAAGATGCCTTCGATGTTGGTCGCAGTTGCATTGCCTTCACGGCCGCCCTGCACCACCAGGTACCCGTCTTTGGCTTCCAGCACGCCTTCGAACAGCGAGGTGTTCGGGGTGTGGCCGATAGCGATGAACACGCCGTCGACTTTCAGTTCGTCGAAGCTGCCGTCGTTGTTTTTCAGACGGGCACCGGTCACACCCATGTTGTCGCCCAGGACTTCATCCAGGGTGGCGTTGAGCTTGAGGATGATCTTGCCTTCAGCGACACGGGCGTGCAGCTTGTCGATCAGGATCTTCTCGGCGCGGAAGGTCTCGCGGCGGTGAACCAGGGTCACGGTGCTGGCGATGTTGGCCAGGTACAGCGCCTCTTCCACGGCGGTGTTGCCACCGCCGACCACGGCAACCGGCTTGTTGCGGTAGAAGAAACCATCGCAAGTGGCGCAGGCGGAAACACCCTTGCCCATGAACGCTTCTTCCGACGGCAGGCCCAGGTAACGCGCACTGGCACCGGTGGCAATGATCAGCGCATCGCAGGTGTACACACCGCTGTCACCGGTCAGGCTGTAAGGCTTTTTCGAGAAGTCGACCTGGTTGATATGGTCGAAGACGATCTCGGTTTCAAAGCGCTCGGCGTGCTCTTTCATACGCTCCATGAGCACCGGGCCGGTCAAGCCATGGACATCGCCCGGCCAGTTGTCGACTTCAGTAGTGGTGGTCAACTGACCGCCCGCCTGCATGCCAGTGATCAGCAGCGGCTTGAGATTGGCCCGGGCAGCGTAGACAGCGGCGCTGTAACCGGCAGGGCCGGAACCGAGAATAATCACTCGGGAATGACGGGTATCAGACATGACTCACTCCTACCGACCGCCCGGACCACAGGGCGGCGGGAATAAAAAAGGACCGCGAAGCACTTGGGGAAGGCTTTGACTCGCCAGGTCCTGAAAAATAATGGGTGCAGCGTATCGAGGGGGGCAAGATTAAGGAAATACGCAATAACAATCCAGCTCATAGGTGTTCTCTATGCGTGCAATCAAGCTAATCGACACCTTTGTAACCCTGGATGTCGCCTACCTGCCCGCGCTTTCACATCAGGTGCAAAGCCGGTAAGGTCGGCGCGTTCGCCATTTTACTCGGAGTACCCCATGCCCGCCCCTGCCCTTTCCGGCCCGCAATACCTGCGTGAAGGCCTCAAACTGGTATTGAGCCCCGGCCTGCGCCTGTTTGTGCTGTTGCCGTTGGCGATCAACCTGGTGCTGTTCGTCGGGTTGATCTATTTCGCCGGCCATCAGTTCAGCCTGTGGGTCGACAGCTTGATGCCGACGCTGCCCCACTGGCTAGGCTTTTTGAATTACCTGTTGTGGCCGCTGTTTGTCGTGCTGGTGGTGCTGATGGTGTTTTTCACCTTCACCATGCTCGCCAATATTATCGCCGCGCCGTTCAACGGGTTTCTCGCCGAGAAGGTCGAGGTCGTGGTACGTGGCACCGACGACTTCCCGCCGTTCAGTTGGGGTGAGCTGGCTGCCATGGTCCCGCGCACCCTGGCGCGGGAGATGCGCAAGCTGGGTTACTTCCTGCCACGTGCCATCGGCCTGTTCATCCTGTCGTTCATCCCGGTGGTCAACCTGATCGCGGCGCCGTTGTGGCTGCTATTTGGCGTGTGGATGATGGCGATCCAGTACATCGACTACCCGGCCGACAACCACAAGCTGGGCTGGAACGAAATGCTCGCGTGGCTGCGCCAGAAACGCTGGCAGAGCATGAGTTTTGGCGGCATTGTCTACCTGGTATTGCTGGTGCCAGTGGTCAACCTGTTGATGATGCCAGCGGCGGTGGCCGGGGCGACGTTGTTCTGGGTGCGGGAGCAAGGCGCCGAGGCGATGGCGCAGCCGGCGGTGGCCAAGTCATAAATCCATCATCGCACTGACACAATGGCGACATGGCCCACGCCGACACTGTGGGTCATGACGACAGCCTCGCTTCACATCACCCTCATTACCGAAACCTTCCCGCCGGAAATCAACGGGGTGGCCAATACCCTTGGCCGCCTGTGTGAGGGGTTGCGTTCACGCGGCCATCAGGTCGAGCTGGTACGCCCACGCCAGAGTGCCGACCAAAACCGCTCCAGCGACGATGAACTGCTGCTGTGCCGCGGCTGGCCACTGCCGGGCTATCCAGGCTTGCAATGGGGCCAATCGTCAATGCGCAAGTTGCTGCGCCGCTGGACGCGCCAACGCCCGGATGTGCTGTATATCGCCACGGAAGGGCCGCTGGGGCTCTCGGCGCTGCGCGCTGCGCGGCGCCTGGGGATCGGCGTAGTCAGCGGCTTTCATACCAACTTTCAGCAGTATTCGAACCAGTATGGCTTGAGCCTGTTGAGCCGCGTGGTCACCCATTACCTGCGCTGGTTTCATAACCGCTCGAGCCTGACCCTGGTACCGAGCGCCAGTCAGCGCCTGGAGCTGGAGCGCCGGCATTTTGAGCGTCTGGATATGTTATCCCGGGGTGTCGACAGCCAATTGTTCCACCCGGCCAAACGCGGTAACGCCATGCGTGAAAAGTGGGGGTTGGAGAACCACGATATTGCCGTGCTGCATGTGGGACGCCTGGCCCAAGAGAAGAACCTGAGGCTGCTCAAGCGCTGCTTTGATGCCTTGCAGGCTGCCTATCCAATGCGGCGGATGAAGCTGATTGTGGTCGGTGATGGCCCCCAGCGCTCGTCGCTGGAACACGATTTGCCCGATGCAGTGTTCTGCGGAACGCAGCGCGGCGAAGAGCTGGCAAGGCATTACGCCTCAGGGGATTTGTTCCTGTTCCCCAGCCTGACCGAAACCTTCGGCAATGTGGTGCTCGAAGCGATGGCGTCTGGCCTGGGCGTGGTGGCTTACGACCAGGCCGCCGCGAGCCAGCATTTGCGCCATGGCTATAGCGGCGCACTGGCGATGCCTGGGGATGAAGAAGCATTTTGCGACGCGGCCATCTGGCTGCTGGAGGAGCGCGAAACGTTGCGCAGAGTGCGCTTGAATGCCCGACAACATGCCAGCCGTCAGGGCTGGCCGGCGATTGTCGAGCAGTTCGAGCGCCAGTTGCGCGGGGTATGCGAGGACGGCCAACCGGTGCCCGCCCTCTTACCGCTCACACCAGAGTCATCAACGCCTCACGACTGAAGGGCAAGATGTCACTCTCGCGCCCTTCGCGCACCTTCACCGCCCAATCCGGGTCCACCAGCAAGGCACGGCCCACTGCCACGAGGTCGAACTCATCGTTGTTCAGGCGCTCCAGCAGTTTCTCCAGGCTGGCAGGCTGGGCAACTTTGTCGGTGTTGACCATGAACTGCAGGAACTCGCCATCCAGGCCCACGCTGCCTACCGTGATGGTTGGCTTACCGGTGAGCTGACGCGTCCAACCGGCCAGGTTAAGGTCGGAGCCTTCAAATTCCGGCTCCCAGAAACGACGGGTGGAGCAGTGGAAAATATCCACGCCAGCGTCAGACAGTGGCTTGAGAAACTCACCCAACGCCTCAGGGGTTTGCACCAGGCGCGCGGTGTAGTCCTGCTGCTTCCACTGGGAGAAACGCAAGATGATCGGAAAGTCCGGGCCGACAGCGGCGCGGGTGGCCTGGATCAGCTCAATGGCGAAGCGCGAACGGTTGGCCAGGCTGCCACCGTATTCGTCGGTGCGCTGGTTGCTGCCTTCCCAGAAGAACTGGTCCACGAGGTAGCCGTGGGCACCGTGGATTTCCACGCCGTCCATGCCGATGGCCTGGGCATCCTTGGCGGCCTGGGCGAAGGCGTTGATCACGTCCTTGATGTCCTGTTTGGTCATGCCGTGCACAACGACATTGCCGTCCTTGAGCTTTTCCATCGGGCCATAAGCCGGCACGCTGGCGTCAGGTTCGGTGCCGATACGGCGCACACTGCCCACATGCCACAGCTGCGGGACAATCTTGCCGCCTTCGGCGTGGACTGCATCGACCACTTTCTTCCAGCCAGCCAAGGCGGCTTCACCGTAGAAATGCGGCACGTTGGGGTAGCCGTTGGAGGCAGGGTGCCCGACCACGGTGCCTTCAGTGATGATCAAACCCACACCGGCAGCGGCACGGCGGCGGTAGTACTCAATGACTTTGGAATTGGGCACGCCGCCTGGGGAGAACGAGCGAGTCATGGGCGCCATGACCACGCGGGTCGACAGCTGCAATGCACCGAGCTGGAAGGGTTTGAACAAGGCTTGGACGGGCATGGAACGCTCCACGGGAGAGTGAATTTATGATGCAGATAATATGGAGAGCTTGCAGCGCTGAGTAGCACTATTGATCTAAATGATTAAGGGGTAAAAGCGGGACGCGGAGCGCCCAGGGTGGCATTCCCACGCAGAGCGTGGGAACGATCAACGCAGAGCGTAGGAACGATAGGCCTTCACTGACGTCAGCTCAGGGCTTTTTCGATGGCCTGGATGATGGAGGGGTCTTCCGGAGGCGTACGCGGCGAAAAACGCGCAAGTACCCGGCCATCCTTACCCAACAGGAATTTCTCGAAGTTCCAGGTGATATCGCCGGGGAATTCAGCGCCCTCGCCCGCCAGCAAACGGTACAACTGGTGCCGATCAGGCCCATTGACCTCGATCTTGCTGCCCAGTGGAAAGGTCACGCCGTAGTTCAGGCTGCAGAACTGCTGAATCTGCTCCTCGGTGCCCGGCTCCTGGCCTGCAAACTGGTTGCATGGCAAGCCGAGCACTGTGAACCCTTGGTCCTTGTACTGCTGATAGAGGTTTTCCAACGCCGCGTATTGCGGGGTCAAACCACATTTGGACGCCACATTCACCACCAGCACAACTTGGCCCTTGAAAGGCGCCAGCGGTAGCGCTTGTCCGTCCAGAGCTTTGAGTTTCAGATCGTGGAAAGCACTCATGACGAACTCCAGATATCCCATGTTCTTTGCATTGCAGCCCTTCGGAGCTTACAACCGGCAAAGCTGCAATCATAGACGCCGGTGACAAAACTCGCCTGCAGGTTACTGAGCGGTCGGCCAGGGCAGAATCGGAATTGCCGTCACCGCATTCTGCGGGCTGCCTTCGATCAAACGGTCGCTATAGACCAGATACACCAGGGTGTTGCGCTTCTTGTCGAGGAAACGCACCACCTGCATGGTCTTGAACACCAGCGAGGTGCGCTCCTTGAACACTTCGTCGCCGTCCTTGAGCTCACCCTTGAAGTGGATGGGGCCCACCTGGCGGCAAGCGATCGAGGCTTCGGCACGGTCTTCAGCCAGGCCCAGGCCGCCCTTTACCCCGCCGGTCTTGGCACGCGACAAGTAGCAGGTCACGCCATCGACCTTGGGGTCGTCAAACGCCTCAACCACAATCCGGTCGTTGGGGCCGACGAACTTGAACACCGTCGACACCTGGCCGACTTCTTCGGCCGAAGCCAGCAGCGGCATGGCCAACAGCAGGCCGAGCAATCCCTTCATCACGCGCATCGTGTATTTCCTATGGTTAAACCAGGATCAGGTTGTCGCGGTGAACCAGTTCCGGTTCCGCCATATAACCCAAGAGTCCGACAATGGCGTCGGAAGATTGTCCAATAATCTTCTGTGCTTCCAGGGCGCTGTAATTGGCCAGGCCGCGCGCAATCTCACGACCGTCTGGCGCAACGCACACCACCATCTCGCCACGGCGGAAGCTGCCCTGCACCAACTTCACACCCACCGGCAGCAAGCTCTTGTTGCCTTGGGACAAGGCCGATACGGCCCCCGCGTCCAGCACCAGCGTGCCACGGGTTTGCAGATGACCGGCCAGCCATTGCTTGCGCGCCGCCAGCATGCCGCGCTCCGGCGACAACAGCGTGCCAATGCGCTCACCCGCCTTGAGGCGATCAAGCACGCGCTCCAGGCGCCCGCCGACGATGATGGTGTGGGCCCCCGAACGCGCCGCCAGGCGCGCGGCGCGCAGCTTGGTCTGCATGCCACCGCGGCCCAGGGCACCGCCGACACTGCCGGCGACCGCATCCAGCGCCGGGTCGTCGGCGCGGGCTTCATAGATAAGCTGGGCATCGGGGTTGTTGCGCGGGTCGGCGTCGAACATGCCATCGCGGTCGGTGAGGATCACCAACAGGTCAGCCTCTACCAGGTTGGCCACCAGGGCGGCCAGGGTGTCGTTGTCACCGAAGCGGATTTCGTCGGTGACCACAGTATCGTTCTCGTTGATGACCGGGATGACCTTGAGCTCCACCAGCGCGCGCAAGGTGCTGCGGGCGTTGAGGTAGCGCTTGCGGTCGGACAGGTCGTCGTGGGTCAGCAACACCTGCGCCGTGTGGCGGCCGTGCTCGGCAAAGCTGGACTCCCAGGCTTGCACCAGGCCCATCTGGCCGATGGCGGCAGCGGCTTGCAGTTCGTGCATCGCGCTGGGTCGCGCGGTCCAGCCGAGGCGGCTCATCCCGGCGGCAACCGCTCCGGACGACACCAGCACCAACTCAACGCCTGCTTCATGCAAGGCCACCATCTGCTCGACCCAGACGCTCATGGCTGCGCGATCCAGACCTTTGCCATCCGCCGTCAACAGCGCACTGCCGATTTTCACGACCCAGCGCTGCGCACCTGTCACTTTGCTCCGCATCATCTTCAACCTTAGAGTGGGGGCCGCGCGACCCAGCGCTGCCCATAACGTTATACCCGGATACCAAAACGCCGCTCCAGGGAGCGGCGTTCAAGTTTATCGCAACGGATCAGTCACGCACGTAAATGATTTCCGGACCGTCTTCATCATCCACGTCTTCTTCGTCCCAATCATCGTCGCCGATGTCGTGGACCGACTTCACGCCGCTGCGACGCAGGGCACGCTGGTCGTCCAGGGCCTGCAACTGGGCACGGGCCTCGTCTTCGATCTGCTGGTCGAGTTCGGCGAGTTCGGCCTTGTACACCGGGTCGGCCGCCAGGCGGTCGGCACGGTCTTCCAGGTAACGCATGATGTCGCGGGTCAGGCGCTCGGTGCCTTCTTTGGCGATGGCCGAGATGACGTAGACCGGACCTTCCCACTCCAGGCGATCAACGATCTCCTTGACGCGCTCTTCGTGCTCTTCTTCAAGTATCTGGTCGCACTTGTTCAGTACCAACCAGCGATCGCGCTCGGCCAGGGCCGGGCTGAACTTGGTCAGTTCGCTGACGATGACTTCGGCAGCATCGGCGGCACTGGTGTCATCCAGCGGCGCCATGTCGACGAGGTGCAGCAGCAAACGGGTGCGGGACAAGTGCTTGAGGAAGCGGATGCCCAGGCCAGCACCGTCGGAAGCGCCTTCGATCAAGCCGGGAATGTCGGCAACCACGAAGCTCTTCCAGCGGTCGACGCTGACCACACCCAGGTTTGGCACCAGGGTGGTGAACGGGTAGTCGGCGACTTTCGGCTTGGCAGCCGACACCGAGCGAATGAAGGTACTTTTACCCGCGTTCGGCAGGCCCAGCAGGCCCACGTCCGCCAGTACTTTCATTTCCAGCTTCAGGTCGCGCTGCTCGCCCGGCTTGCCCGGCGTGGTCTGGCGCGGTGCACGGTTGGTACTGGACTTGAATCGGGTGTTACCCAGACCATGCCAACCGCCCTGCACAACCATCAGCTTCTGGCCGGCCTTGGTCAGGTCGCCAATCACTTCCTGGGTCGCAGAGTCGATGATCGTGGTACCGACCGGTACGCGCAGTACCAGGTCTTCACCTTTTTTGCCGGTGCAGTCGGTGCTGCCGCCGTTGGAGCCACGCTCGGCATCGAAGTGCCGGGTGTAACGGTAGTCGACCAGGGTGTTGAGGTTTTCGTCGGCCATCATGTAGATGGAACCGCCGTCACCGCCGTCACCGCCGTTTGGACCACCGTTTTCGATGAATTTTTCGCGACGGAAACTCATGCAACCGTTACCGCCGTCGCCTGCTTTTACTCGGATGGAAACTTCATCAACGAACTTCATAACAAAACGCCTCTCGCCGCATGGACGAGCTTAAGAAACCAAGACATAAGACTCTTGCAAAAATGAGCGCAGCGACCTCAATCAGCGACCGCAAACCTGCGCCTGAGCTCATCACAAACAGCTTTGCAAGAGACTCACTCCACAAACGAAAAAGCCCCGTCGCAAGACAGGGCTTTTCCAGCGATCTCGCAATTAAGCTGCGACAACGCTCACGTAACGGCGGTTGAACGCGCCCTTTACTTCGAACTTGATCACGCCTTCGATTTTAGCGAAGAGGGTGTGATCTTTACCCATGCCAACACCGTAACCGGCGTGGAATTGGGTGCCGCGCTGACGCACGATGATGTTGCCCGGAATGATTTTCTGGCCGCCATACATCTTCACGCCAAGGCGTTTGGCTTCTGAGTCGCGACCGTTACGGGTACTACCACCAGCTTTTTTGTGTGCCATGAGTCAATTCTCCTAGTGAGGAATTAGGCTGAAATTAAGCCTGAATACCGGTGATTTTGATCTCGGTGTACCACTGGCGGTGGCCCATACGCTTCATGTGGTGCTTACGACGACGGAACTTGATGATGCGGACTTTATCGTGACGACCTTGGGAGATCACTTCAGCCACAACGGTAGCGCCAGCAACAACTGGAGCGCCGATGTTCACGTCATCGCCATTGGCGACCAACAGAACGCGATCAAAAGTAACGGATTCGCCAGTAGCGACTTCCAGTTTCTCGATCTTCAGGTATTCACCTGGGGCGACTTTGTATTGCTTGCCACCAGTAACAATTACTGCGTACGACATGGTATTTCTCCGATAATCCTGCTCACCCAGCGCTTTATAAGAAGAGGTATTGGCTGGCATGGCTGCATGGGATGGACGTCCCGAATGCAATTGCGTAAGGCAGGTGCTGCCCAGGAAGTTCAGGGTGCGCGATTGTACGCAAGCTATGGGAGGCTTGCAAGGGGCCGTCTATCGCGCCTTGACACCCGGGGGTCAGGGTCCTAGCATGCCGCGCAACCCTTCTGGAGCGACTGTCGCTGATGCAACCCCAAGCTTTCTACCGCGCGGTCGCGGACGATTTTAGCGCCGTCGACGGCATCATCAAGCAGCAGCTGACGTCTAAAGTGCCGCTGGTCTCCAAAATTGGCGACTACATTACGTCGGCGGGCGGCAAACGCCTGCGTCCTTTATTAGTGTTGCTGTGCGGCAAGGCCCTGGGCCGTCAAGGCGATGACCTGCGCCTACTGGCCGCCACGATCGAATTCCTGCACACCGCCACCCTGCTGCATGACGACGTGGTCGACATGTCCGGCATGCGCCGTGGTCGCGAGACCGCAAACGCGATGTGGGGCAATGCGCCCAGCGTGTTGGTGGGCGACTTCCTGTATTCGCGCTCGTTCGAAATGATGGTGGAGCTGGGCTCGATGCCCGTGATGAAGATTCTTTCACAGGCCACACGCATCATCGCCGAAGGCGAAGTGTTGCAGCTATCCAAAGTCCGCGACGCCAGCACCACTGAAGAAACCTATATGGAAGTGATTCGCGGCAAAACCGCGATGCTCTTCGAAGCCTCTACCCACAGTGCAGCCGCGCTGTGTGGCGCCACCGCCGAACAGGCTGAGGCCCTGCGCACGTTCGGTGATCACCTGGGCGTGGCGTTCCAACTGGTGGATGACCTGCTCGACTACAAAGGCGACGCTGAAACCCTGGGCAAGAACGTCGGTGACGACCTGGCCGAGGGCAAGCCGACCTTGCCGCTGATCTACACCATGCGCGAAGGCACGCCGGAACAGGCTGCCCTGGTGCGCAAGGCGATCCAGAAAGGCGGGATCGAAGACCTGGAAGCCATCCGTGCCGCCGTAGAAGCCTCCGGTTCCCTGGAGTACACCGCGCAACTGGCGCGTGACTACGTGGCGCGGGCGATCACATGCCTGGAAGCGCTGCCGGCCAGTGAATACCGGGATGCCCTGGTTGAGCTGAGTGAGTTTGCGGTCGCCCGTACTCACTGATTCCGCGCTGTTTAATGTGGGAGCTGGCTTGCCTGCGATGACGGGAGTGAATTCACTGCCGCTATCGCAGGCAAGCCAGCTCCCACATTAGGACGAGTCCAACCCCACCCGCGTTTAAAACCCTATATAATGTGCGACTTTTAGCCATCCCTGACTTTCTAGGAGCTTTAGTGAGCACGTTGCCACCCTGCCCAAAATGCAATTCCGAATACACCTACGAAGACGGCGCCCAACTGGTCTGCCCGGAATGCGCCCATGAGTGGTCCGCCAACGGCGAGGCCGAAGTGGTCGGCGATGAGACCGTGAAGAAAGACTCTGTGGGCAACGTCCTGCAGGATGGCGACACCATCACCGTGATCAAGGACCTCAAGGTCAAGGGCACTTCCCTGGTGGTCAAGGTGGGCACCAAGGTCAAGAACATCCGCCTGTGCGACGGCGACCACGATATCGACTGCAAGATCGACGGGATCGGCCCGATGAAACTCAAGTCCGAGTTCGTGCGCAAAGTCTGAACCTGCTGCATTCCATCCCGCGCCCGCCGCGGGATGGCGTTTCGCCCTCTGCGTTGATCGAACGCAATACCCACACAGAAAAACCCAGAAATTGCCAATAGACGCTTGCTATTCTACGAATAAGAATTATTCTCATTGAAACCCATCAAGGAGAACGACCATGACTTATTTGATAGATGCCTGGCTGGATCGCCCCCACCCTTACCTGAGAATCCTGCATCGGGAAACCGGTGAAGTCTGTGCGGTGCTTGAGGAAGAAGCGCTGAACGAGCTGCAGGACCAGGGCGATCTGGACGTGAACGGCCTGAGTTCCAGTGAGCCTGGGGTGCTGAAGGAAGTGGTGAGGAATCTGTTTCTGTTCTGCTATGCACGAGCGTTGCGCCCGGCGACCGACTTGAATGGCAAGTTCCATCCATGAAGAAACTGGCAAATACCTGTTGGGGCGAACGCGTTCGTCCCAACAGGTAACCAGCAGGCCTTACAGAACGTCGAGCAGCTCGACGTCGAATACCAGAACGCTGTGCGGCGGGATGCTGCCAACGCCTTGAGCGCCGTAAGCCAGTTCGCTCGGCACGTACAGGCGCCATTTGCTGCCGGCATTCATCAGTTGCAGGGCTTCGGTCCAGCCGGCGATCACGCCACCCACCGGGAATTCTGCAGGCTGGCCGCGCTCGTAGGAGCTGTCGAACACAGTGCCGTCGATCAGGGTGCCGTGGTAGTGAGTACGCACTTGGTCTTCACGGGTCGGCTTGGCGCCGGTACCGGCCGTCAGCACTTCAAATTGCAGGCCGGAAGCCAGGGTGGTGATGCCATCACGCTTGGCGTTTTCCGCCAGGAAAGCCAGGCCAGCGCCCGCTGCAGCTTCAGCCTTGGCAGCGGCTTCGGCTTGCATGATTTCGCGGATCACCTTGAAGCTGGCCGCCATTTGCTCTTGGTCAACACGGCTTGGCGAGCCTGCGAATGCGTCGGTCAGGCCGGCCAGGATCGCGTCCAGGCTGACGCCCGGTGGCGGGTTGTCGCGCAGCTGGTCGCCCAACTGACGGCCGATACCGTAGCTGACGCGGGTTTCGTCGGTGGACAGATTAACTTCGGACATGAAGAGGCTCCGCTGTAGGACGCCACGGTTTCCCGCGCCGCCCAGAACTAAAAGGGCCCGCAGACTAGCACACATGAGCGGGCCGTGATCAGCCCCACCCCGGCATCGCCGTTGCGCGCCGGCGACCCTTCGTCGACGAACAATAAAAGTATTTCAGAATCATCCTTTCCCGCCGATACAGCCCTACACATCTTGGCTGGCTCAAACAAAAACACACCGTCCAGCAGACAGACATCACTCTTCAAGGAGCTTTCGATGAACAGCTGGTTCGGTAACATCAGCGTCAATCTCAAACTCGGCCTGGGCTTCGGCCTGGTGCTGGTCCTCACCTCGATCCTGGCACTCACTGGCTGGACCAGCCTGGGAGGCTTGATCGACCGTAGCAATTGGATGAGCGACATCACCCAGCTCAATGCCTCGCTGACCAAACTGCGTATCGTGCGCTTGCAATACATGCTGGCCAATGGCGACGAAGCTGTGGCGCAGAACGTGCAGACCAGCCTCGATGCCTTCGCCGCCCAGCAACAGAAGCTGCTCGACAGCTTCAAGAGCCCGGAAAACCTCAAGCTGCTCAATGAGCAGAAAGCCGTCATTACCGCTTACCGCCAGTCCCTGAACAAAATGCGCGAGGCCTACCGCAATGGCAACGCTGCGCGCGATGTCATGGGCGCCAAGGCCGACATTGCCAACGCGCAAATCAATGCGCTGGAAACCAGTGTGCAGCAGTCATCCGACAGCCCGGAACGCTTCACGCAGTTCCTGGCCGTGACCCAGGCCAAGAACGAATTCATGCAGGCTCGCTACGAAGTGCGCGGCTATACCAATAGCCCCAACGCAGAAACCGAAGCCCGCGCTGCTACACAGCTGGAAAAAGCTGTCACTGGTTTGAAAGGCCTCAGCGTTGCCTTCGGTACTGGCCAGCAAAGCGCATTGTCCGCACTGGAAACCGCGCTAGGCGCCTATCGCAGCGCCGTGCAGAGCTACAAGGCGGCCAATGCCAATATCGTCACCGCCCGTGCCGAAATGACCACCCAGGGCGCCGACATCGTGACAATCAGCGACAAGCTGTACGACATCCAACTGGAACGTCGCGACGCCGAAAGCACCCAGGCCCGCAGCCTGCAACTGATCAGCACCTTGCTGGCCCTGTTGGTCGGCGTGATTGCCGCGTGGGTAATCACCCGCCAGATCACCCGCCCGATCCAGGACACCCTGGCCGTGGTGGAGCGCATCGCTTCGGGCGACTTGAGCCACAATATCCAGGTGACCCGTCGCGACGAACTGGGCGTGTTGCAGCAAGGCATCCAGCGCATGGGCACCACCCTGCGCGAGCTGATCAGCGGCATTCGCGACGGCGTCACTCAGATCGCCAGCGCCGCCGAAGAATTGTCAGCGGTGACCGAGCAGACCAGCGCCGGCGTGAACAGCCAGAAGATCGAGACCGATCAGGTCGCCACCGCCATGCATGAAATGACCGCCACTGTGCAGGAAGTTGCGCGCAATGCCGAACAGGCTTCCCAAGCCGCTTCCGACGCTGACGGCCAGGCCCGCGAAGGCGATAAAGTGGTGGCTGAAGCCATCGCCCAGATCGAACGCCTGGCGGCCGAAGTGGCGCGCTCCACCGACGCCATGACGCACCTGCAACAAGAGAGCAACAAGATCGGCAGCGTGATGGACGTGATCAAGGCCGTGGCCGAACAGACCAACCTGCTGGCACTTAACGCCGCCATTGAAGCTGCGCGTGCCGGGGAAGCCGGCCGTGGGTTTGCCGTGGTCGCCGACGAAGTGCGTGGCCTGGCGCAGCGTACACAGAAGTCCACCGAAGAAATCGAAGACCTTGTAGCCGGTTTGCAGAACGGTACCCAACAAGTGGCCAACGTGATGAACAACAGCCGCAGTCTCACCGACAGCAGTGTCGAGCTGACGCGCAAGGCGGGTGTGTCCCTGGAAAGCATCACCCGCACGGTGTCCAATATCCAGTCGATGAACCAGCAAATTGCCGCGGCCGCCGAACAACAGAGCGCCGTGGCGGAAGAGATCAGCCGCAGTATCGTGAACGTGCGTGACGTGTCTGAGCAGACCGCTACGGCCAGTGATGAGACAGCCAAATCGAGTGTTGAACTGGCGCGCCTGGGTAGCCAGTTGCAGCAGATGGTCAGTCATTTCCGGGTGTAGCACCACAACCATGGTGACGAGGGAGTAAGCTCCCTCGTCACAAGGGCCCTACCTGCGAACAGCCCAATGGGAGAATCAGCCCTCGCTCTCCTCAACAAACACCAACCGATTCCCAAACGGGTCTCTGATGCTCATCTCCCGCGTCTCCCACGGCGTGTCTTCAACCCCAGGCTTGGCATACCGGTATTCCTTGCCCAGCAATTGCTGCTGATACGCATCGACCCCTTGGGCCTGGACCCGCACAGCCGCCCCTGGCGAAGCATCGCCATGATGCTCGGACAAGTGCAGCACACACTCCCCCAGCGACACTTGCACGTACAACGGAAAATTCGCCTCGAAGCGATGCTGCCAATCGACCTTGAACCCCAGGAAATCGACGTAGAACTCCAACGCCTTGGCCTCGTCGAAAATCCGCAGGATGGGGGTGACTTTTCCTAAGTGCATATAACTCTCCAAGTTCCGGTCGCTCGTTGCTGGCGAGCGACCACCCTAGCTCAGCAAGCGCTCAAAGTGAACACGCTCAATGGTTGTGAATTTCCCTGATCCTTGCGCTCGACAGTTGATCATTGTCCACATGCACTTCATCGAACTCATAGGAGCTTTCTGCAAACTCATTCAAGTGGCCCGACTTGCGCATCCGCTCGATGGTGCCGGGCGCCACACACTGGCGAGCCTCGACGAACTGCGGGTTTACCTCGATATTTTCGTTGAAAGAGACGACGGGAACACCGCGACTGTCGATTTCGTAAAGGTGGTACTTGCCGCCGAGTGCAGTATCACCAAAATGTATCGCCGCCGCCTTTGAGCGAGACGCCATCACGACATTGCCGTCCATCATTTTTTCAGCCCCGGAAAAGAAGTTTGAGTCCCGGAAACCATAATTTGCCGGATCACCGCGACGCTCTACGCGATCCGCCTTTTCGACGCGGTACAACTTGGGTATATCGGTACGTTCAATCATGCCTCGACTGTTGAAATACCCACCATCAGGCACCTGGACGCCGGCCTTGAACGGATTGACCTTGAGCACGTTGCTATCGTCGTACGGCTCGTAATCCCCGGAGGACGTGGCATCGGAAACCACCGAAGACGGCGACTCCTCATTCTCCGACAGTTCGTTTTCCGAGTCCTCGAGTTTGGGCTTCTTCGCCGTAGACGGGCCCTCCTCGACGATCTCATACCGGGGCTGCACTGAGGGACGCTTGGCCCCCCCTTGCAGGTAAATCTCCATGGATGGGTCCCACGCAGGATTCAACCCGTTTGCTGGTTTTTCGGGTAGCCGCGCAGGTTCCGTCGGACTCATCAGCACACCGATCTGCCCGTTCACGCGGCGATAGTTGAAAAACGGTTTTTGCGCCGTCGTCGGTTGAGCGCCGGACTCGACAGCGGGGTCGGCCGTGGAAGGGCCGGCCTTGCCGAGGGCGTGAAAAAAAGCCATCGTCGCGACGTCCATCACCGCCGAATGCAGCCCATTCTTGCGCTCGGCCTGAGTGTCACCCTCCACGGCCTGGTCGATTTCCATTCCTACCTGTGCCGTATAAGAGACGGCGCCAAGCGCCAGACCAATAGGCCCGAGCAAGGCCATGGGGATGGAGAATATTGCGTTGCCGGCTTGCAACAGAGCCAGTGCGTCGTCCTTGCGCACTTCGCCGTTGGATTTCATTTCGGTATCCGCATCATTGTCGATGCGTTGGCGTGTCTGGCTGGCCATGAAGGAAAACACGTCCCCGCCGATTGGATAATTCAAAGTATCGATAACACTGTCATTCGCTGCCTGGGTGCCTGCACCCAGCTTGGCCAGGGTGACGTCCACGCCGTTGGCACTCAGGGCGCCAAACACGCCCTGCTGACGATCACGCAGCGAGAAATGTTCCTCCAGCACCTTGGCTTTGGCGGGGTCCTTGCTTTGTTCGAGCACCCACTGGTCCACGGCGGCTCGGTCCTTGAAAGTCTGGATCGCGGGTTTTGCGCCGGGGACATAGAGGGTTTCGGTACCACTCTTGGAGATGAAGCGCAGGATGTCATTGGACTTATAACCATTGATGTCGAAGCAAAACACCCTGGTGTCCGGACCCGGCGTCGTCTGCGCCTGTAACTGGGCCTTGGACATCGGCCCCTCGAGCGGTACACCTGACGCCGCCGCTTTCATTACCTCGGCATAAGCCTGCGGGCTCAGGCCCTGGCTGGAGTCTTGTTGGTTGAGGGCGCGCGCGGCACGGGCCTCCATCACAAACTGTTGCTTGGCCAGCATCCGCCACTCGTCGCCGTGCTGCATCCAAAAATTGTCCAGCCTGGTCATCACCTTTTTCTGCAGGTCCCCCTCACGCACCAGGTTCAGCAGCTCGCTGGGCTTCATGCGCAGTTGGTTGCCGGCGTCGTAGGTGCCTTTTCCCGGCCCATCCAGGTACAGGCCATAGGCGGCGTCCAGATCACGCCAGGTCTCCACGGCGTTGGGCACATCATCGTGAATTTTCGAGTAGAGGTAGCCCGGTCCCGTCCGGTCGAAAATGAACTTGCCCAGCCGGCTGAAAAAATCCGGCACACTTTCGCTGTCCAGCAACGAAAACGGGCTGGTATTCGAAGACACGAAATGCGCCAGCGCCTGAGCCTTGCCGGCCGTGCCGTAGCGTTCCGCCGAGAAAAAATCACTGGCCACGGCATCGGTCAACGTCATGGACGACTCGGGAACTCCGCGATGTTCCCACCCGGTCACGGCGCTGCCAGTGTGGGTACTGTTGGCAGGCGAAAACTGATGCAGGTATACCTTGTCGGGGTCGATCCATTGATTGGTCAGGTTCCAGACTTTTTCCTGGATCCAGCCTTTGATCGTGTCACGCGGAAAAGGGAACGCCGACATCGCATCGACGCCCCCATTCACCGCTGCGTCAGGCGGCGTGACGGTAGATGAAATGACGGCGTTGCCGGGCTGGTTAGCGAGTTGGCTGGGGCTTACAGACTGAGTGTTCATACAGGCTCTCCGTAATAAGACCTGCACATGCTAGAGAGCCGTCCTTTGCAATCAATTAGCTTTTTGTAAGCGCTGATTGGCCATATTCAGACACGCTATCGGGCCGAGCACTGTCAGATCGCATCCCGCGCACCAAGCTGAAAACCTCGGCGCAAATCACCGCTGCGCGCCAGAAAACGACCCGCACGCCGTGTGTTCGCCTGCCCTTCGCTGTAGCTCAAGACGCCGTTTACCCATACTCGCTCAATCCCTTCGGCCGCACGCTGAGGCGTCTTGAAATCCGCCATGTCACGCACCCGCGCAGGGTCGAAGAGCACCAGGTCAGCCCAGTGCCCCTCGCGAATTTCTCCTCTTTGGGCCAAGCCGAAACGCGCCGCCGACAGCCCGGTCATTTTGTGTATCGCCGTGTACAACGGGAACAATCCGACATCCCGGCTGAAATGCCCTAGCACCCGTGGGAAAGCGCCCCACAAGCGCGGATGAGGAAACGGATCTTCAGGCAACCCATCCGACCCCACCATCGACAATGGGTGCGCAAGAATGCGCCGCACATCCGCCTCATCCATGCCGTAATACACCGCCCCCGCAGGTTGCAAACGGCGGGCGGCATCCATCAGCGAAACGCCCCACTGGGCGGCAATCTCCTGCAAATCACACCCGCCCATTTCCGGGTGCGGTGTGGACCAAGTGATGGTGATGCGAAACGCGTCAGTCACCTGCTTGAGGTCCAGGGTCGAGGAGCTGGCGGCATAGGGGTAGCAATCACAACCCACCGGATGATCTTTTGCCGCTGCTTCCAGGGCCGCCAACAGCTGCGGGCTGCGCCCCCAGTTACCGGCTCCGGCGCATTTAAGGTGGGAAATGATCACCGGCACCCTGGCATGTCGACCGATCAGAAACGCCTCATCCATTGCTTCCAGCACTGGCTCGAACTCACTGCGCAAATGCGTGGTGTACACCGCGCCGTAGGCCGTCAGTTCCTCAACGAGTTGCAGCACTTCATCGGTCTCGGCGTTGAAGGCGCTGGCGTAGGCCAGGCCTGTGGATAACCCCAAGGCACCGGCCTCCAGGCTCTCTTGCAACTGCACGCGCATGGCCGCGATTTCATACGGTGTGGCGGTGCGATGCAGGTCGTCCATATGGTTGCTGCGCAGCGCCGTGTGACCGATCAATGCCGCGACGTTCACTGCCGGATGGGCGCCCTGCACCGCGTTGCGATAATCGCTGAACCGCGGATAACAGAACTGCTCACGGTTGCCCAATAAGTTCATCGGGTCCGGCGGGTCGCTGCGCAAACTGACCGGCGAAGCGCTGATGCCACAGTTGCCGACAATCACCGTGGTCACGCCCTGGCTGAGCTTGGGCAGCATCTGCGGCTGGCGAATCACTACCGTGTCGTCGTGGGTGTGCACGTCGATAAAACCCGGTGCCAATACCCGGCCATGGCCGTCGATGATCTGCTCGGCCTGGGCTGTGGACAAGTCGCCAATCGTACGGATGCGCCCTGCCTGCACGCCCACATCGGCGACATACCCTGGGGTGTTACTGCCATCGATGATCAGCGCCTGGCGAATCAGCGTGTCGTACTTCATATCAATCTCCAAGCGGCAGGCTACCAGGGCCGCCGCGGTAATCGTCCAGAGCCAGTTTGATCCGGCGCAGGCGTTCCTGGTTGTCGTCCGGCAGGGCCAGCGCCAACTCGGTGGCGAGCAGGTCGATAGCCAGCAGCATGCCGTAGCGGGCCGCAGTGGGCTTGTAGATAAAACTGGTTTCCGCCGATTGCAGCGGCAGCACGACATCCGCCAACTGCGCCAGCGGCGAATCGGCAAGGGTTATGGCAATGATCCGCGCGTCGTAGTTGCGCGCCAGCGTCACCACCTCCAGTAACTCGGGGGTCAGGCCCGTGAGTGAGCAGGCGATCACGGCATGTTCGGGCCCAAGGGTCGCCGCCGTGACACGCATCATCACAGGGTCGTGGCTGGCGGCAATCGGATAGCCCAGACGCACCAGGCGCACCTGCAATTCATCGCTGCACAGGCTCGACGGCCCGCCCATGCCGAACGCATGGATCATCCGCGCCTTGCCCAACAGCTTGACCGCATCGCCAAAGCTGCGCTGGTTGAAGCCCGACAGGTGTTGACGCAACGTCGCCTCGATATCCCCCAGAATCTGCCGATGAAACGCTGACTGTTCTGGCTTGCCCGCCGGGTCCAGGAAGCGGCTACCCACGCCGCTGGCCTGGGCCAATTGCAGGCGCAAATCGCGCAAGTCACGGCAGCCCACGCTGCGGGCGAAGCGTGACAAGGTGGCGGTACTCACCTCAGCCCGTTGCGACAGTTCCTCCAGGCTGGCGGAGGCGGCAAAGCCCACATCCTCAAGCATCAACTGGGCGATGCGCCCTTCGCCGGCGCTGAAAGAGGCTTGGCGGGCGCGGATCTGATAGAGGATGTCCATGGGGGCTCCGGGTTACAGGCTCATAACACAAGGGACAGGCCGTAGGTCAGGCCGAAGGCGACCAGCGAAATCAGGGTCTCGAGTACGGTCCAGGTCTTGAAGGTCTGGATGACCGTCATATTGAAGTATTCCTTGATCAGCCAGAAGCCGCCGTCGTTCACGTGGGAAAAGATCACCGAGCCTGCACCGGTCGCCAACACCAGCAATTCAGGGTGTGGATAACCCAGGCCCAAGGCGACCGGCGCGACCACCCCGGACGCGGTGGTCATGGCCACCGTGGCCGAGCCGGTGGCGACGCGCATCAGCGCGGCGAACAGCCAGCCCATCACCAGCGGCGACAACTGGAACGCATGGGCCAGGCCAAGGATTTCATGAGTAACACCAGCGTCCACCAGGATGCGATTCAAACCACCGCCCGCGCCCACCAGCAAGGTAATGCTGGCGGTCGGCGCCAGGCATTCGTTGGTGAACTTGAGGATCGACTCGCGGTTGAAGCCCTGGGCCAGGCCCAAGGTCCAGAAACTCACCAGGGTCGCCACCAACAGGGCGATCACCGAGTTGCCGATAAACAACAGGAACTGGTTGAAACCGCTGCCCGGCGTAGAAATCACGCTGGCCCAGCCGCCGATCATCATCAGCACCACCGGCAACAGGATAGTGCCCATGGTCAGCGCAAAGCTGGGCAGGCGTGTACGCGGTTCACGCTCGATGAACTGGCGCTCCAGCGGATTTTCCGCCGGCAACTGAATGTGCGGCACGATGAACTTGGCGTAGACGGGCCCGGCAATGATCGCCGTGGGGATGCCAATCAAAATCGCATACAGCACCGTCTGCCCGACCGAGGCGTTATAGGCCAGCACCGCCATCATTGCCGCCGGGTGCGGCGGCACCAACGCATGCACCACCGACAGGCCGGCGACCATCGGCAGCCCGACCATCAGGATCGACACGCCCACGCGTCGCGCCACGGTAAAGGCAATCGGCACCAGCAGTACAAAGCCGACCTCGAAAAACAGCGGCAACCCCACCAGAAACGCAATACACACCATCGCCCAGTGTGCATTGCGCTCACCGAAGCGGTTGATCAGCGTGCGCGCCACCTGCTCAGCGCCGCCCGACTCGGCCATCATCTTGCCGAGCATGGTGCCCAGCGCCACCACCAGGGCGATATGCCCCAGGGTCTTGCCGACACCCGCCTCGTACGAGCCCATGATGGTGTCCGCCGGCATCCCGGCCATCAGCGCCAGGCCGATGGACACCAGGGTAATCACGATAAAGGGGTTGAGTCGGTAGCGTGCAATCAGCACGATCAATGCAATGATGGCGATGGCAGCGTATGCCAACAGCCCGAAGCCCGGTGATGCGGCCATGCGGTACTCCTCGGAAAGGGTCACGTCGAATTGGTTGTGAAACTCATAAATCATTCCCGAGGAGTATTTTCAATTTTCATGAAAGTAATTTTCGCCCACGGATAAGCGCTGTCGCTTGGGGATACGCCCGACGCAAGCCGATGAAAATTCGGGGGGTGTTCTTACATGAAGATCAGAGAAGGCGGAAACTCAATCGCTGCCCTTGAGTCATAGAATGCGCATCCATTGCCCAGGAACCCGCTCATGATTCGCACCACAATTGCCGCCAGCGTCCTGCTCTTGTGCGGCAGCGCTTATGCCGCCGACAACCCAGCCTTGAAAAAATGCATGGACAGCGCCAATACCACCGCCGACATGGTCAATTGCAACGCCAGGCAAACCAAGGTGCAGGACGACCGCCTGAACCGCGCCTACAAGACCGCCCTCGCCGCCCAGGAAGGCCCGCGCAAACAACAACTGCAAGACGTGCAGCGCTTGTGGATCAAATACCGCGACGCCAACTGCGCCTTCGCAGGCAGCGCCACCGGCGGCACGATTGATCAGGTAAACGGCTCAGGCTGCGTGCTGGACATGACCCAGACCCGCGCCCAGGAACTGGAAGACCTGGTCGGCCCGTAACTGCTACAGCTCCCCCCCCTGTGGCGAGGGAGCTTGCTCCCGCTGGGCTGCGCAGCGGCCCCAAAATCCTGGGCGCGCTTCGCACGCCAGCGGGAGCAAGCTCCCTCGCCACAGGGGCTCAATCAGTCGTGATGAACCTTGGCGCGCTTGAGCAGTTTTTTGCAGCGCTCGGACAAATGCAGCACCCGCAGGTGCTTGCCAGCCTTGGTGTAGCGCTCGCGCAGGGTCATCAGGGCGGCAATCGCCGAATAGTCGACAAAGCTCAGGTGACGGCAATCCAGTGTGACCTGGGCCGGATCGTTGGCCGGGTCGAACTGATTCAAAAACGGTGTGGTCGAGGCGAAGAACAACGTGCCATGCAGCCGATAGAGCTTGCTGCCATCGGCTTCCAGGTGTTCATCAGCGTACAGCTCCCGCGCCTGCTGCCAGGCAAAATTCAGCGCGGCGATGACGATACCGCACAGTACGGCGGTGGCCAGGTCGGTGAACACCGTAATGATCGTCACCGCCATGATCACCAGCACATCATTGAGCGGCGCCTTGTTGATCACCCGCAACGATGCCCAGGCGAAGGTCTGTTGCGACACCACGAACATCACGCCCACCAACGCCGCCAGCGGGATTCGCTCGATCAGTGGCGACAGAAACAGAATGAACAACAGAATCATCACCCCGGCAAATACCCCGGAGAAACGCCCACGCCCGCCGGAGCTGAGGTTGATCACGGTTTGCCCGATCATCGCGCAACCACCCATGCCGCCAAACAGGCCCGAGACCATATTCGCCGCGCCCAGGGCCACGCTTTCGCGGTCAGGATAACCACGGGTCTCGGTGATTTCGTCGGTGAGGTTGAGGGTCAGCAAGGTTTCCAACAGGCCAACCATCGCCATCAAAAACGCGTAGGGCGCGATGATGCCGAGGGTTTCCAGGGTCCAGGGGATTTGCGGCAGGGCGAAAGTCGGCAAACCACCGGCGATGTGCGCCATATCGCCCAAGGTGCGGGTCGGCAGGCCAAGCAGGTACACCGCCAGGCCCACACCCAGAATCGCCACCAGCGCTGGCGGTACGGCACGGGTCAGGCGGGGCAACAGATACACAATGGCCATGGTCGCCGCCACCAGCCCGGCCATCACGTACAGCGGCGTGCCGCTGAGCCAGGTTTCACCGCTCTTGAAATGCTCCAGTTGCGCCAGCGCAATGATGATCGCCAGGCCGTTGACGAAGCCGAGCATCACCGAATGCGGCACCATGCGTACCAGCTTGCCCAGGCGCAGCAGGCCGAAAGCGACCATGATCAACCCGCCCAGCAACACCGTCGCCAGCAAATACTCCACGCCGTGCTGTACCACCAGCGCGACGATCACCACTGCCATGGAGCCTGCCGCGCCCGAGACCATGCCCGGGCGGCCGCCGAACAACGCGGTGAGGGTGCAAATGATGAAAGCACCGTAGAGGCCCATCAGCGGGTTGAGATGGGCCACCAGCGCAAAGGCGATGCATTCGGGCAGCAAGGCGAAAGACGTGGTGAGGCCGGCCAGGGCGTCGGCGCGCAGACGGGTGAGCTTCATGGAGTACCAGGGAAGTGCGGGGGATAAGGCGGGGAATGGTACGGAATTGCGGCGGGTGGGGCTAGTGAAGTGTCAGGTCTGATGTACCGAGTCGCTCCTTTCGCAGGCAAGCCAGCTCCCACATTTGAATCTATTCACAGATCCAAATGTGGGAGCAGGCTTGCCTGCGAAGGCCGCACCGCGGTGCTAAGCGAACATCACACCATCTCGTTGCGAATCCACTCCACCACCGAGGTGCGCTTTGGCGTCCACCCCAACAGTTCACGGGCGTGTTTGCCGCGCACTCGGCTATTGGAGCCCAACCCGTAGTTGGCCATTTCATAGCCCCACTCGGCCTCAGCCTCGGCCAATGGCCAATCTTGTGGCTCGCCCAGGTTCAGCGCTTGGGCAATCGCCGTGGTCATGTCGATGAATGCTGCTTCGCTGCTTTCCACAAAGTAGAAGGTACCCGGGACGTTTTTGGTCAGCGCCAGCAGATACAGGGCGGCCACATCTTCAATGTGCACGTTGGACCAGATGTTCTGCCCGCTGCCCACATGGCGCACTACTCCGCTTTTGCGCGCCTGCTTGAGCAAGCGCGGCAATTGCACGCTGTCACGCTTCACGCCCAAGCTGTGGCCGTAGATCAGGGTGTTGCAGATCACCGCCGAATTCACACCGTCATTGGCCGCCGCGAGGATCAGGTTGTCGATCGCCACGCGTGCGGCCTTGTCGACGGTCGGCTCAGGCAGGTTGTCTTCAAAGTAGATGACTTCACTGGCTTTACCGCCCGACGCATCGCCGACGATGCTCGACCCGCTGGTGTGCAGGAACGGCTTGTTTGAGCCTTTCAAGGCGGCCAGCAAAGTTTGCACGGCGCCGCGGTGGTCGCTGCTGGCGGCGTTGATCACTGCATCGGCCTTCTGCGCCTGCTCGGTCAATACCGCTGCGTCGTCGAGGTTGCCGATCACCGGCGTGATGCCCAGGGCAGTCATTTCGGCGGCTTGCTCGGCATTGCGCACGAGGCCGGTGACGTGATGGCCGGCGTTGACCAGGCCGGTGGCGATCGAACCGCCGATAAACCCTGCTGCACCGGTAACGAATACATTCATGGAGGTTGCTCCTGACTGGGTAAGTGATGCGCCCAGTATCCAGCCCCCACGGCTGCCGAATAAGCCCGTGCGACCCAATTCACTCTTGCGCTCAGGTCACGAATCAGCGCGCATACCGCGCCAGCTTGGCCTGAATAAAGTCCAGGAAGCACTGGATGCGTAGCGCCAATTGCGAGTTGCGATAGAACACCGCGTGGATCGGCTGGCGATAACCGCTGTTGAACACCTCCAACATGGGCACCAGGCGGCCGGCGTCGATGTCAGCGACGGTCATGAAATTCGACAGGCAACAAATGCCCTGCCCCTGCAGCGCTAACTGACGCACGGTTTCGCCACTGGAGGCGCTGACGCTGGGCTGAATCAGCCAGCGGTCACCTTCGCCGTGACGCAGCGGCCAGTGGTTGAGGGTCTCGGTGTGGGTGAAGCCCAGTAAGGTGTGATCAGCCAACTCGGCAACGGTCGTCGGCGTGCCGTATTGCTTGAGGTAGCCGGGGCTGGCCAGGACATGCAGCGGCGTGCTGCCCAGGAAACGCGCATGCAGGGTCGAGTCGGCAAGAGCGCCGATGCGAATGGCGATGTCGGTGCTTTGCTCCAGCAGGTCGATGATCAAATCATCGCTGTTGAGCTCCAACTGGATATCCGGGTAGAGGCTGCGAAATTCGGCGATGTACGGCACGACCCCATGCAGCATGAACGGCACGGCGGCATTGATACGCAGGCGGCCGGCCGGTTTTTTCTGGCGCGATGACAGGCGCTCTTCCAGCTCATCCATCTGCGCCAGGATCAGCTTGGCCTGCTCGAAGAAGTACTTGCCCTCCTCGGTCAGGTCCATGCGCCGCGTGGTGCGGTTGATCAAAGTGGTGTCGAGCTTGGCTTCCAGGCGCGACAAGGTGCGGCTGACTGCCGATGGCGTTTGCCCGACCTTTTCGGCGGCGGCCGAAATCGAGCCGCATTCAATCACGCTGACGAAGATCTGTAGCTCATCGGAACGGGCTTTCACGGGCGGTCCTTCATTTATCGGCTGACACGTGCCCGCTCATTATTAACCAGCCAGCAACAAATGGCCTCCCAACAACGCCATGCCGGTAAAAAATCCACGTTTGAACCACAGCGCACTAATGCGTCGGCGCACCACCTGACCCAGCCACATCCCCAGCAAGGCTGGCACCAACGCCAGCAATGACGCGCCCATTTCACCGCCGCCCAGAGCCCCGCGCCAGGCCAGCCCGGCGGCCAGCGCCAGTGTCGACACGGTGAACGACAACCCCAGCGCCTGCACCAACTGATCACGACTCAAGCCCAGCGCCTGCAGATACGGCACCGCAGGGATCACGAAGACACCGGTGGCCGAGGTGATGATGCCGGTGATCACCCCACACAAGGGGCCCAGCCAGTGCTCGGTCCGAGGCGCAACCTTGAAGGTCGGCAGGAATAACCCGCTCAGCGCATACACCAGTAAAGCCGCGCCCAGGGCACGCACCACCCAAGGCCCGCTCCCCATGCCCAGCCACAAGGTGCCCAGCCCGGTGCCGAGGAAGATCAGCAACAGCATCGGCCACAGGCGTTTGAGCAAGACATCCAAGTGCCCGCCAAAGGACAGTTGCCAGAGGTTGGTCACCGTCGAAGGAATGATCAGCAATACCGCAGCCTGCGCCGGCAGCATAGCCAGGCCAAGCATGCCCATGGCTACAGTGGGCAAGCCCAGGCCGATGACGCCCTTGACCGTACCGGCCAGCAGGAAGGTGATGATGACCAGCGCGGTCAGGGCGGGGCCGAGGTTTTGGTAGAACGCGAGGAAGGTATTCATGCACCGATTGTGCAGGGCTGGAGAGTGGCTGAAAATTCGCCATATACTGAGGTAGCCTCTTGTTTTGTGTGAGGCTGATGACGCTATCGCAGGCAAGCCAGCTCCCACATTTGAATGTATTCACAATTCAAAGTGTGGGAGCTGGCTTGCCTGCGATGAGGCCCTTCCAGTCACTGGGAAACTTCATGCACTTTGACCTCTTCGACCTGCGCCTCTACCTGCACATCCTGGACACCGGCAATATCACCGCCGGCGCGGCCCGCAGCCACCTGTCCCTGGCTGCCGCCAGCGCACGCATCCGAGCCATGGAGTCTTCACTGGGCATCGCGTTTCTCGAGCGCGGCCGCCGTGGCGTGACCCCGACACCCGCGGGCAAAGCCCTGGCGCGGCATGCTCGCCTGCTGTTGCAGCAGGCCGACCATCTGCAGCAAGACCTGGCCGAATACGCCAATGGCTTCAAAGGCCAGGTACGCCTGCTGTGCAATACCACCGCCCTTAGCGAGTACCTGCCTGAACTGCTCGCGCAGTTTTTGCGCGAGCACCCCAACCTCGATATCGACCTGCAAGAGTTGCCCAGCCTGCGCATCACACACGCCTTGCGCCAGGGTACGGCGGACCTGGGGATTATTTCCGATGCGGTAGACACCCACGGCTTGCAGACCCTGGCGTTTCGCGACGACCCGCTGGTGCTGATCATGCCCCTGGACCACCCGTTGACCAGCGCGAGTTTTATCGAGAGCTTGCAATACGACTACGTGGGCCTGGCGGCCAACAGCGCGTTGGCGGTTTACCTGGAAGAACAGGCACTGCACGCAGGCTTTCGCTTGCAGACGCGCATTCGCGCCGACGGTTTTGATGGGGTGATTCGCATGGTCGCCGGCGGCGCGGGCCTGGGCATCGTGCCTCAGGCCGCCTTGGCGCGCTGGCCATCAGAACGTCGTTTCAAGGCCCACCCCCTGCAAGAGGAGTGGGCCTGCCGCAAACTGCTGTTATGCGCACGCTCGTTCGAACAATTGCCGGGCTATGCCAGGGCTTTGTTCGAGGCCTTGGCCCTGCCCTTGCGGAAGAACCCGTAATACACAGCCGATAGAATCAGCAGGAACGGCACGCCAAACACCAGTGTCATCTTGAAGGCGTCGGTGAAATAGGTGGTGATCATCACCGCCCCCATCAGCACCAACCCCAGCAACGTGCTGTAGGGAAACAGGCGCAACTGGAACGACAACTTCGCCCCGCCATGACGCTTGCGATAGCGACGGAAAAACAGGTGAGTGAGGAAGATCATGAACCAGGTGAAGATTGCGCCAAACATCGAGATCGCCATCATCAGGGTGAACGAACTTTCCGGGTACACCACGTTGAGCAACGTCGCCAGGGCAATGCCCGAGCTGGACAGCAGCAATGCGTTGAGCGGGATGCCGTTCTTGCTCAGCGCGCCCATGGACTTGGGCGCAAAACCAGCGCGCGACAGGCTGAACATCATGCGCGTGGTGATGTAGAGCTGACTGTTCATGGCCGACAGCGCCGCGATCAGGATCACGAAATTCATCACCCCGGTGGCACCGGGAATGCCGATGGTCTGCATCACTGTGACAAACGGGCTCTGGGCCTGGCCGGCCTGGTTCCACGGTACGATGGCGAGCATCAGCGCCAGGGTCAGCAGATAGAACACCACCAGCCGCACGATGGTAGCGCGGAAGGCTTTCTTCACTGCCTGCTCCGGGTCGGCGGCTTCACCGGCGGCCACGGCGATCATCTCGACACTGAGGTAGCTGAAGATCGACACGATCACCGCGATCCACATGCCACTCAAGCCATGGGGGAAAAAGCCGTCGTGGGCCGTGTAGTTCTGCACCCCGTAGTCAGGGTTACCGGAGCCGAACACCACATACACCGCCAGGATGATGAAACCGACAATGGCGCTGATCTTGATCGTCGAGAACCAGTATTCGAAGTTGCCGAAGGTCTTCACGCTGATCGCATTGAGCAGGATCAGCACACTGGAAAACGACACGATCCACACCCACTCCGGCACGTTGGCGAACCAGTACTTCATGTACATAGCCACCGCCGTGACCTCGGCCCCCACCGCCAACACAATCGCCGCCCAGTAGGCATATCGCACCAGGAACCCGGCCAACGGGCTGATGTAGAACTCGGCGTAAGCGCCAAAGGAGCCGGAGGTGGAATGGGCCACCGTCATCTCCGCCAGGCAGCCCATCAGCAGCAAGGTAATCAACGCACCGATGGCGTAGCTCACCAGCACGCTCGGCCCGGCATAACCGATGGCGTAGGCGCTGCCCATGAACAGCCCGGTGCCGATGGCGCCACCGATGGCGATCATGCTCATCTGGCCGGAAGTGAGCTGGCGCCTCAGGCCCAGTTCACGGTGGGTAATCTCTGCAAAGCCGTTGTCTGGCGTGGTCACTGGTGTGCCCCTTTATTATTGTGATAGTGGCTGACGCTGAACCTGTGGGAGCTGGCTTGCCTGCGATAACGGTAGTGAATGCACCGACGCTGTCGCAGGCCGCCAGCTCCCACATTTGATCTGTGTTGCCCTTAAGTAACGCTGTTGCGGACTTTGAATTGCGGCTGGTCCCAGGTGCGCTTGTCGAGAATTTCACCGAGGATTTCCACGGCGTCCCACACTTCGGTAAAGCTGGTGTACAGCGGCGTGAAACCAAAGCGCATGATCCGCGGTTCACGGTAATCGCCGATCACGCCTCGGGCGATCAAGGCCTGGATCACCGCGTAACCTTCGGGGTGTTCAAAGCTGACGTGGCTGCCGCGCCGGGCGTGTTCACGCGGGGTGATCAGTTCCAGGCCGTGGGCGGCGCAGCGGCTTTCGACCAACGCGATAAACAGGTCGGTCAAGGCCAGGGATTTGCGGCGCAGGCTGGCCATGTCGGTCTGGGCGAAAATCTCCAGGCCGCATTCCACCATGGCCAACGAGGTAATCGGCTGCGTACCGCAGAGGTAGCGGGCAATGCCGGCGCTGGGGGCGTAGGTGGACTCCATGGCGAACTGCCGGGTATGCCCGAACCACCCGGACAACGGCTGGCGCACCACATCCACCAACGCCGGGTTGACCCACACAAACGCCTGGGAGCCCGGGCCGCCGTTGAGGTATTTGTAGGTGCAGCCAATCGCATAATCCGCGCCGGCCTGGTGTAAATCGACAGGCACCGCGCCCGCCGAATGCGCCAGGTCCCAGATGCTCAGCGCGCCGCACTCGTGGCTCAGTGCGGTCAGGGCCGCCATGTCATACATGTAGCCGGTCTTGTAGTTGACGTGGGTGAGCATCACCACCGCCACGTCCGCATCGATGGCCTGGGGCAGTTCGGCCGGGCTGTTCACCAGGCGCAGGGAATAGCCTTGTTGCAGCAGTTCGGCCAAGCCTTCGGCGATGTACAAGTCGGTGGGAAAGTTGCTCGCTTCGCTGACGATGACCTTGCGCGCAGGTGTACGTTGGCGCTGCACACTCAAGGCGGCGCTGAGCACTTTGAACAGGTTGATCGAGGTGGTATCGGTGATCACCACCTCGCCCTCACGCGCACCGATCAACGGCGCCAGACGGTTGCCCAGGCGCAGGGACAAATCCGCCCAGCCGGCGCTGTTCCAGCTACGAATCAAGCCATTGCCCCACTCCTCGGCGATCACCTGTTGTGCCCGCTCCAGCGCCGCCACCGGGCGAGCGCCGAGGGAGTTGCCGTCGAGGTAGATCACACCCTCGGGCAAGGCAAATTGGGCACGCAGGGGGGCCAACGGGTCCTGGGCGTCGAGGGCTTGGCAATGGCTTCGAGTGGTCATGGGTCGTCCTGGTTTTTATAAGGGAGGCTGGACCAAATAATGAACGAACTTTTAGAGAATTTTCGTGCAAAGTGATGGGCAAAGGGCTATTTAAGCTGTAGAAAATTCGAATTTGACCTCCAAACACGCGGATATCTTCCAAGCATGATTCTCGACGCTACCGACCTGCGCCTCCTGCATTTCCTGCAACAGGATGGCCGCATCAGCAACCAGGAACTGGCGGAAAAAGTCGCGCTGTCGCCGTCTGCATGCCTGCGCCGTTTGCGCCTGCTGGAGAGCGAGGGAATCATCAGCGGCTACCGCGCGGTATTGAACGCCGAGCAGTTGGGGATCGAGCTGGAAGCCATCGTGCACCTGTCGTTGCGCCAGGATGTGGAGGACTGGCATGAGACGTTCATCAAGAAGGTGCAAGGCTGGCCGGAGGTGGCGAGCGCCTATGTGATCACCGGCGCCAGCAACTATGTGCTGCGGGTGCAGGCGCGCAACCTCAAGCACTTTTCGGACTTTATCGTGAACCACCTGAACCGCACGGCGGGGGTGATGGATATCCGTTCGGAGATCGTGCTGCAGAAGATCAAGGACCGGGATGAGGTGTTGGACCTGGTCGTGCGCAAATAACACAAACACCCCAAAACCAATGTGGGAGCTGGCTTGCCTGCGATAGCGGTGGTGAATGTTCCACCGCTATCGCAGGCAAGCCAGCTCCCACAGTTGACCGAGTTGATCAGTCTTCCAGAGCACGCACTCGTTGCATGCGCTGCTGTTCTATTGGCGCATCCGCCACCTGCAACTCGAAGTCAAAATCAATCTGCGCAAACCGCCCTTGCACACCAAACTCTCGCGCCAGTTGTGAGTCGTCGCTGAAGCGAATTTCGGCAATCAGTTCATCGCGGGTGGCATAGGCGAAGTCATCATGCAGGTACGGGTCATCCGACAGGTTGATCTGCGTGGTCAGGTGCCGGTGCCCAGGCGCCGAGATGAAGAAGTGGATATGCGCCGGCCGCTGCCCGTGGCGCCCGAGTTGGTCGAGCAACTGTTGCGTCGGCCCGCTCGGTGGGCAGCCGTAGCCTGAAGGGACGATGCTGCGAAAACGGTAGTTGCCCTGGGCGTCGGTCTCGATGCGCCGGCGCAGGTTGAACTCAGACTGCGTCGGGTCGAACCACGAATAAGTGCCGCCGGTATTGGCCTGCCACACATCGACAATCGCCCCTGCCAACGGCTTGCCCTCGGTATCGCGTACTTGCCCGCGCATGAACAACGGCACCGCGTCGTCCTTACCATCATCCAGCCGCGCCTCGTACTTGGACAACGGCGCGCCGGCCACATACAACGGGCCTTCGATGGTGCGCGGTGTACCGCCGGACTTGCCTGCCTGCTCATCGGCGGCGTCCATCAACAGGTCCAGATAATGCTCCAGGCCCAGGCCGGCAGCGAGTAGACCGGCCTCCTGGTTTTTGCCCAGTTCATTGAGGTAGTTGACCGCCTTCCAGAATTCTTCCGGGGTCACTTCCAGGTCTTCGATGATGTTCACGGTGTCGCGCAGGATCCGGTAAATCAGCGCCTTGGTACGTGGGTTGCCCGCGTCATTGAGGTTGCCGCTGGCTTCTTCGAGAAACTGTTGGGCGTGGGCAGTCTGGGACAGGCGGATGGACATGGTGCATTCCTCATCTTGTAGTTATAGGTGCAAGCCGGCTCAGCGGTCGTCCGCATGGATCGACGACGGATGGCGGCACAGCGCGTTCACTTCGATGGCCATGTAGGGGAACAACGGCAGTTGCATCAGCAGGTCGTGCAGCTCCTGCACGCTGTCGACATCGAACACGCTGAAGTTGGCGTAATGCCCGGCGATGCGCCACAGGTGGCGCCATTTGCCCTCCTCTTGCAGGCGCTGAGCCAAGGCTTTCTCCTCGGCCTTGAGGCTGGCGGCGCGCTCGGGGTGCATGTCGAGGGGCAGGTTCACGGTCATTTTTACGTGGAACAACATGGCTGAGGCCTCTTAGTGTTTGTCACGGCGAAAGAACGCCAGGCGCTCTTCATCGAGCGCCAGGCCCAGGCCCGGCGCGCTGGAAACGTGCAGCTGGAAATCGCGGTACACCGGTGGCTCGGTGAGGATGTCTTCGGTGAGCAACAGCGGGCCGAACAATTCGGTGCCCCACGCCAGAGTGTTCAGCGTGAGAAAGGCATGGGCCGAAGCCAGGGTGCCAATGCCGCCTTCGAGCATGGTGCCGCCGTACAGGCCGATGCCAGCCGCTTCGGCAATCGCCGCCGTGCGCAATGCAGCGCGAGGGCCGCCATTCTTGGCGATCTTGAGGGCGAACACTGTGGCCGAGCCTTCACGCGCCAGGTTGAAGGCGTCTTCGACACATTCGATAGATTCATCGGCCATGATCGGCACGGGGCTCGACAGGTTGAGCCGGGCCATGCCGCCACGGTTGTTGCGTAAGATCGGTTGTTCGATCAGGTCGATACCGTTGTCGCCGAGCACCTTGCACGCCCGCAGGGCGACGGCTTCATCCCAGGCCTGGTTGACGTCGACGCGCACACTGGCGCGCTCGCCCAGGGCTTTTTTGATTGCGATCACATGGGCCAGGTCGCGGCTGACTTCACCGGCGCCGATCTTCAATTTGAAGATGCGATGACGGCGCAGGTCGAGCATTTTTTCGGCCTCGCTGATGTCCTGTTCGGTATTACCGCTGGCCAGGGTCCAGGCCACCGGCAACGCATCACGCACACGCCCACCCAGCAGTTCGCTGACCGGCAGGCCCAGGCGTTTGCCGAGCGCATCGAGCAAGGCGCTTTCGATGCCGGACTTGGCAAAGGTGTTGCCGCGAATACTGCGCTCCAGGCGCAACATCGCCGCGTTGACGTTACTCGCGTCCTGGCCGATCAACAGCGGCGCGAAGTGACAGTCGATGTTGACCTTGATGCTGTCGGGGCTCTCGTTGCCGTAGCTCAGGCCACCGATGGTGGTGGCTTCACCGATGCCTTCGATGCCGTCGGTGCAACGCAGGCGAATGATGACGAGGGTCTGGTTTTGCATCGTGTGCATCGCCAGCTTGTGCGGGCGAAGGGTGGGCAGGTCGACGATGACAGTTTCAATCGACTCGATGGTGCAAATCGGCATGGCAATACCCATTGGGTTCTTTATAAATTTACGTCGATTCTGTTCCGCATTTTTTTGGGCTTCCAATATAGAATTGGTCTCGTGCGATACCCTCAAGGTATGAAAGGAGTCGATATGGAACTGCGTCACTTGCGCTATTTCCAGGTGCTGGGCGAGACCCTCAACTTCACCCGAGCTGCCGAACGCTTGCATATCGCCCAGCCGCCTTTGAGCCGGCAGATTCAGCAACTGGAGGACGAACTCGGGGTGGTGCTGCTGGAGCGCAGCCGGCCCTTGCGGCTGACCGAGGCCGGACGATTTTTCTATGAGCATGCCAGTGTGCTGCTCGAACAACTGGGCAAGGTCTGCGACACCACTCGGCGCATCGGCCAAGGCGAAAAAACCTGGCTGGGCATCGGCTTTGCGCCGTCGACCTTGTATGGCGTGCTGCCGGAGCTGATTCGGCGCCTGCGCACTCACGAGGCCCTGGAGCTGGAGCTGGGTTTGTCGGAGATGACCACTTTGCAGCAGGTCGAAGCGCTCAAGGCTGGCCGCATTGACGTAGGCTTCGGGCGGATTCGCATCGACGATCCGGCCATCGTCCAGCGCGTACTGGTGGAGGACCGCCTGGTAGCAGTGCTGCCCAGTGGTCACCCGTTGCTGGGCGCCCCGGCCACCCTCGCCCAGTTGGCCGGCGAACCCTTTGTGCTCTACCCCGGCAACCCGCGCCCCAGTTATGCCGACCATGTGATCGCGCTGTTCGACGCCCATGGCTTGAGCCTGAAGGTGGCGCAGTGGACCAACGAATTGCAGACCGCTATTGGCCTGGTGGGCGCAGGTATGGGGGTGACGTTGGTGCCGGCGTCGGTGCAGGTGCTGCATCGGGCGGATATTGGCTATACGCCGATTGTGGAGGCCACTGCGACTTCGCCGATCATTCTGAGCCGGCGGGTGAATGACCAGTCGCCGGGGCTGACTCATTGCCTGCAACTGGTTGAAGAGTTGATCTGAGATTCTCCAGGCGCCCCATATTCCATGTGGGAGCTGGCTTGCCTGCGATGGTGGTGGAACAGTTGGCATCGTATTGATCGGCCGACCGCTATCGCAGGCAAGCCAGCTCCCACAGAATGCTTTTCATCCAGTTCAAGTAATGCGCAGGCGCTTGCGTTGCAATGTCTGGCTGGGCGACTCATCGAACAGCTTGCGGTACTCCGCCGAAAACCGCCCCAGGTGCGTAAACCCCCAGCCCAGGGCGATTTCAGAAATAGTGCGCATTGAGCCCTGCTCCAGAATCTCCTGGCGCACCGCCCCCAACCGATGCTTCTTCAGATACGCCATGGGCGACAGTGCGAAGTACTTGCGAAACGCATCGAACAGTTTGAACCGCGACACGCCCGCCGCCGCTTCCAGGTCTTCCAGATGCAGCACTTCACGGGCGTTGTCGTGGATGAATTGCCGCGCACGGATCAAGTAGTGCGGCAGTTTTACCCCCAACACCTCGCGCAACTCTTCAGAGTAGTTATTCGGCTGGGCCAGGATCAGCCCCTTGATCAGCGAGCTTTCCAGGTCACGGGTAAACGCCGCCTGCTCGTACAACTCGTTGCTGCATTCCAGTTCGGCGATGAAGTATCGCGCCATGCGCCACCACGAGGCCGGTGCTCCGTCCACAGCATCCATCACCGACTCAAACCGCAGCGGTGCATCGATGGGCCGTTGCAGCAAACCTTCCAGTGACTCGCTCATCGCCGCGCGGGTGATCACCACCTGCAACTTGCGGCAGTCACCGGAAATCGCCAGCACCTGATGCTCATTGGGTGAAATGATCACGCCCTGGTCGCGGTTGGAACTGAGGCGCTCACCGTTCTTGCTCAGCTCCTGCTCGCCCACCAGCGGCAGGCTCAAGCTGTAGCTGCTGAAGTGCTCGGCGTCTTCGATGTCGATGGTCACATCGGTACCGTACTCGATCACGCCCAGGGTGGTGGCGCGGGATTTGAACACGTTGGCGCTGTGGTGAAAGCGCAGGCGCTCGGGGGTGGCCGTCGCCAGGCGATGGGGCCCGCAGATGCCGGACATCCAGCTGCGCGCGCCTTCCAGGTCGAAGCGTTGAATATGAATATCGCGTGTCTGGCTACTCATCAGGGTGCACCCACGGCGGTTAGGCATTTGCGCGCTCTGGCGGCGCGTCGTTGAACCTCGACAGCAAGTTCCAGGCCACGCCAGCAGCGTGGCCACTGGGTGGATAGTAAGGGTCGACTATGTGGATAAATCCCAGGGTTCTACGACCATCGCCCACCATCACAGTAGCGCATGCCGTCACCTGCGCGCACCGCCATGGGTATTTGCTGCCCAACTTTGCGGCCTGCGTTCCCCCATTAAGCGGATAGCCCGCTACCGCATTGCAGCCGCTTAATGGCTCACCGTTTAGCCATGATCAAAAGGTGCCTCCCATGAGTGGTGCAAGAACCGTCGAGCAGTGGAAATCCTTTATCGAAAGCTGCCTGGACTTTCGCCCGGCAGATGAAGTGTTCCGCATCGCCCGCGACATGTTCACCGAGCCCGAGCTGTTCGACCTGGAGATGGAACTGATCTTCGAGAAAAACTGGATCTACGCCTGCCACGAAAGCGAACTGGCCAATAACCACGACTTCGTGACGATGCGCGCCGGGCGCCAGCCGATGATCATCACCCGTGACGGCGAAGGCCGGCTCAACGCGCTGATCAACGCCTGCCAGCATCGCGGCACTACCCTCACCCGCGTGGGCAAGGGCAACCAATCCACCTTCACCTGCCCGTTCCACGCCTGGTGCTACAAGAGCGATGGACGACTGGTGAAGGTCAAGGCGCCAGGGGAATACCCGGAAGGTTTCGACAAGGCCACCCGCGGCCTGAAAAAAGCGCGCATCGACAGCTACAAGGGCTTTGTGTTTATCAGCCTGGACGTGAACGGCACCAACAGCCTGGAAGATTTCCTGGGCGACGCCAAAGTGTTCTTCGACATGATGGTGGCGCAATCGGCCACCGGTGAGCTGGAAGTGCTGCCGGGCAAGTCCGCCTACACCTACGACGGCAACTGGAAGCTGCAAAACGAAAACGGCCTGGACGGTTATCACGTCAGCACCGTGCACTACAACTACGTGGCCACCGTGCAGCACCGCCAGCAGGTCAACACCGAAAACGGCGCGGGTTCCAGCACGACGCTGGACTACAGCAAGCTCGGCGCCGGCGACGCGAATACCGATGACGGCTGGTTCGCCTTCAATAACGGCCACAGTGTGTTGTTCAGCGACATGCCCAACCCCAGCGTGCGCTCCGGCTACGCCACCATCATGCCGCGCCTGGTAGAAGAACACGGCCAGCAGAAGGCCGAGTGGATGATGCACCGCCTGCGCAACCTGAACATCTACCCCAGCCTGTTCTTCCTCGACCAGATCAGCTCGCAGTTGCGCATCATCCGCCCAGTGGCCTGGAACAAGACCGAGATCATCAGCCAGTGCCTGGGGGTCAAGGGCGAGTCCGACGCCGATCGCGAAAACCGGATCCGCCAGTTCGAAGACTTCTTCAACGTTTCGGGCATGGGCACGCCCGATGACCTGGTGGAGTTTCGCGAAGCCCAGCGCGGCTTCCAGGGCCGTCTGGAACGCTGGAGCGACATCTCACGGGGCAGCCATCGCTGGGAGACCGGGCCGACGCCCAACAGCGAGGCCATTGGCATCCAACCGGCGATGACCGGCACCGAATTCACCCACGAAGGCTTGTACGTCAACCAGCATCGCAACTGGCAGCAGTTCCTGCTCAAGGGTTTGGACCAACGAGCCCTGACACTGCGGGAGGTGAAACGATGAATGCGCAATTGCAGTACCAGATCGAGCAGTTCTTCTACCGCAAATCCGAGCTGTGCGACGCCCAGGACTGGGACGCCTACGTGGAGTTATTTGACCCGCAGAGCGAATTCCACCTGCCGCAATGGGACTCGGAACACGTCTACACCCAAGACCCCAAGCGCGAGATGTCGTTGATCTACTACGCCAACCGTTCGGGCCTGGAAGACCGTGTGTTCCGCCTGCGCACCGGCAAAGCCGCCTCTGCCACGCCGATGCCGCGCACCTTGCACCTGATCAATAACGTACGCATTGCCGAGCAGGCCGACGGCACGCTGGAGGTGCGTTTGAACTGGCACACGTTGTTCTATCGCCTGGCCACGTCCGAGCAGTTCTATGGGCATGCCACGTACCGCCTCAAGCCTGCGGGCGACAGCTGGCTGATCATGCGCAAGCACGCCTTGCTGCTCAACGACACCATCAACTCGGTGCTGGATTTCTATCACCTTTAAAACCAGCACATCCCCCCTGTGGCGAGGGAGCTTGCTCCCGCTGGAGTGCGCAGCGCTCCCAGTTTTTTGGGGCAGCTTCGCAGCCCAGCGGGAGCAAGCTCCCTCGCCACAGGGGCACGCTTGGAGTTTCATCAATGAATCACAAAGTGGCCTTCAGCTTTGCCGATGGCAAGACCCTGTTCTTCCCGGTGGGCGCCCATGAAATCCTGTTGGATGCGGCCCTGCGCAACGGCATCAAGATCCCGCTCGATTGCCGCGAAGGTGTGTGCGGCACCTGCCAGGGGCGTTGCGAATCCGGTGAGTACAGCCAGGACTACGTCGACGAGGAAGCGCTCTCCAGCCTCGACCTGCAACAGCGCAAGATGCTCAGTTGTCAGACCCGGGTGAAGTCCGACGCCACCTTTTATTTCGACTTCGATTCGAGCCTGTGCAACGCCCCCGGGCCCGTGCAGGTACGCGGCACGGTGAGCGCGGTGCAGCAGGTCTCGACCAGCACCGCCATCTTGCAAGTGCAACTGGACCAGCCACTGGATTTTTTGCCGGGCCAATATGCGCGTCTGTCGGTGCCCGGCACCGATAGCTGGCGCTCCTACTCCTTCGCCAACCGGCCGGGTAATCAGTTGCAGTTCCTGGTACGCCTGCTGCCCGATGGAGTCATGAGCAACTACCTGCGTGAACGCTGCCAGGTAGGTGATGAAATGCTGATGGAAGCGCCCTTGGGTGCGTTTTATCTGCGGCACGTCACCCAACCGCTGGTACTGGTGGCGGGCGGCACCGGGTTGTCGGCGTTGTTGGGCATGCTTGATGAGCTGGCCGTCAACGGCTGCACACAACCTGTGCACCTGTACTACGGCGTGCGCGGCGCCGAAGATTTATGTGAAGCGGCGCGTATCCACGCCTACGCGGCAAAAATCCCGAACTTTCGCTACACCGAAGTGCTGAGCGACGCCTCAGCCGAGTGGACGGGCAAACGCGGCTACCTCACCGAGCATTTCGACCTGGCCGAACTGCGGGACAGATCGGCGGATATGTACGTGTGCGGCCCCCCTCCGATGGTCGAATCCATCCAGCAATGGCTGGTGGATCAGGCACTTGATGGCGTTCAGCTGTATTACGAAAAGTTTACGCAGAGTAATATCTGACCCTCAGCAGTTCTGAGGGGCCGATGCGGCGTGCAATCACCCTTGAGAAAAACAAGTAGAAGGGAATGTTAATGGCGGATGACATGGTTAACCCGGTGGGCCTCAAGCGAGGCCTGAAGAACCGGCACATTCAGCTGATCGCCTTGGGAGGTGCGATTGGTACAGGCTTGTTCCTCGGCTCGGCCGGGGTACTCAAGTCGGCGGGGCCGTCGATGATCCTGGGCTATGCGGTGGCCGGGTTTATCGCGTTCCTGATCATGCGCCAGCTCGGCGAGATGATCGTCGAAGAGCCGGTGGCCGGGTCCTTCAGCCACTTCGCACATAAATACTGGGGCGGTTACGCGGGCTTCCTGGCGGGCTGGAACTACTGGGTGCTCTACGTGCTGGTGGGCATGGCCGAGTTGACGGCGGTGGGCAAGTACATCCAGTTCTGGTGGCCAGAGATCCCAACCTGGGTCAGCGCGCTGGTGTTCTTTGTCGCGGTGAACCTGATCAACACCCTGAACGTGAAGTTCTTCGGTGAAGCCGAATTCTGGTTTGCGATCATCAAGGTGGTGGCGATCGTCGGCATGATCGTGCTCGGCTGCTATCTGCTGTTCAGCGGCACCGGCGGCCCGCAAGCCTCGGTCAGCAACCTGTGGAGCCACGGTGGTTTCTTCCCCAATGGCGGCATGGGGCTGTTGATGTCGATGGCCTTCATCATGTTCTCGTTCGGTGGCCTGGAACTGGTCGGCATCACCGCCGCCGAAGCCAGCGAACCGCGCAAGGTGATCCCTAAGGCAATCAATCAGGTGGTGTACCGCATCCTGATTTTCTATGTCGGTGCGCTGACCGTGCTGTTGTCGCTGTACCCGTGGGATCAACTGCTGCAAACCCTCGGCGCGTCAGGCGATGCCTACAGCGGCAGCCCGTTTGTGCAGATCTTCTCGCTGATCGGCAACGACACCGCCGCCCACATCCTCAACTTCGTGGTGCTGACCGCGGCGTTGTCGGTGTACAACAGCGGCGTGTACTGCAACAGCCGCATGCTGTTCGGCCTGGCCGAGCAAGGTGACGCGCCCAAGGCGCTGATGAAGCTCAACAAGCAAGGCGTGCCGCTGCGGGCGTTGGCGATTTCGGCGTTGGTGACGATGCTGTGCGTGGTGGTCAACTACGTCGCGCCGCACAGTGCGCTGGAGTTGCTGTTTGCCTTGGTGGTTGCTTCGTTGATGATCAACTGGGCGCTGATCAGCCTGACCCACATCAAGTTCCGCAAGGCCATGGGCGAGCAAGGCGTGACGCCATCGTTCAAGACCTTCTGGTTCCCGTTCAGCAACTACCTGTGTCTGGCGTTCATGGTGATGATCATCGGGGTGATGCTGGCGATTCCGGGAATTCGTGAGTCGGTGTATGCGATGCCGGTATGGGTGGGGATTATCTACGTTGCCTATCGGTTTCGGATCAGAAACACGAGAGTTGCGGTCACCCAGTAACCTCTGTGGGAGCCGGGCTTGCCCGCGATGGCGGTGTGTCAGCCAACGGGTGGCCGACTGATACACCGCCATCGCAGGCAAGCCAGCTCCCACAGTTGAGTGTATTTCACATAGAAAAAGCCCCGGTAATCCGGGGCTTTTTGTTTAGAGGGTGGAACGTACTCGCCAGAGTTCGGGGAACAGCACCGTGTCGAGCATCTTGCGCAAATACCCCACGCCTTCAGTACCGCCGGTACCCGGCTGGAAGCCGATGATCCGCTCCACCGTGGTCACATGGCGAAAGCGCCATTGGCGGAACGAGTCCTCCAGGTCGATAAACTTCTCGGCCAACTGATACAAATCCCAGTAACGGCTCGGGTCGCGATACACCTCGCGCCAGGCCGCTTCCACCGATTCATCGTGCACCGTGGCTGCGGTCGGGTCGCGCTCGGCGCGTTTGGGATCAATCGCCAACCCCGCCTTGACCATCAGGTTTACGGCCTCGTCATACAGCGATGGCGTGGCAATCGCCACCTGCAATTGCTGCAGCAACTCCGGGCGATGAGCATGGGGCCGCAGCAGCGCCGGGCTTTTGTTGCCGAGGATGAATTCGATCTCGCGGTACTGGAACGACTGGAACCCCGACGACTGTCCCAGGAACGGGCGAATCGCCTTGTACTCCGACGGCGTCATGGTCGCCAGCACCGCCCAGGCGTGCACCAGTTGATCGAAGATCCGCGACACCCGCGCCAGCATCTTGAACGCCGGCGGCAGCTCACCCAAGCGCACATGTTCGCGGGCAGCCTTGAGTTCGTGAAGCATCAGTTTCATCCACAGCTCAGAGGTCTGGTGCTGGATGATGAAGAGCATTTCGTTGTGGTCTGGCGACAGCGGGTGCTGGGCGCTGAGGACTTTGCCCAGGTCCAGGTAGTCGCCATAGCTCATGGACTCGGAGAAGTTCAATTCGGCGTTATGCCATTCTTCCGGCGGTTGGTAATCAGCTGAAAAAGGACATTGGCTCATCGCGTGGGCTCCTTGAGCGGGCGGAGAATGGCGCGCACGGGGCTCGCGTCCAGGTTGGCGAAGCGCAGCGGCAGCGCGATCAGTTCATAGTCGCCCTCCGGTACGTCATCGAGCACGATGCCTTCGAGGATCGCCATGCCATGGCGCGCCACGACGTTGTGCGAATCCATGGTCTTGGATTGTTGCGGGTCCAGGGACGGCGTATCGATACCAATCAGGCGCACACCCAGGCTGGCCAGTAGCTCAATGGTCTGGGGGGCGATGGCGGTGAAATTCGAATCCCAGTCGGTGAGTGGCGCTTGTGGATAAGTGCGCAGCAGCACGCGCTCGGGCAGGTTATCCACACGCCCTTGCAACTGATGGGGCTGCACCAGGGCGCCGCTGCCCAGGCAGTGCAATACCCGACACGGCCCCATATACACATCCAGCGACACCTCGCCAATCGGCGCGCCATCAGCGCTGTAATGCAGCGGCGCATCCACATGGGCGCCGGTGTGCGGCGACAGGGTCACGCGCCCCACATTCACCGGGCACTCCGGGCCGAACTGCCACACGCGCTCTTCCTGGAACGGTGTATCGCCCGGCCAGGTCGGGGTGGCCGTGCTCAAGGGCGGGCTGATATCCCACCACGTTTTTATTGGGTTCATTGCAAGGCTCTCACGGTGTACTGGGGTGAATGATACGAGGGCCAGCTCTGAATTTTCTTGCGAATTCTGGCGCCAAGCGCGAATTCTTTCGCAATTACTGCGAGGAAACATCGAATTGGTGAAGGGATATATCAAATAAACCAGGCTGCGCTTCTGGGCATACGGATGTCGAGTCCAGACCACCAACCCTAGCCGCGACGCTATAGGGTTCGACTCTTCTACCTTTGCCTCGGAGTCATCATGTCCAAGCCCATCACCGTACTGCGCGACACCCACCCACTGCCGGTCCTGGATGCCTGCAAATGGGAAAAGCTCGAAGGCGACCCGCACACTGTCAACCTCAACGCCTACACCAGCGAAGACGGCAGCAAGATCATGGGCACCTGGATCTGCACACCGGGCAAGTGGTACGTGGAATACGTGAAGTGGGAATACTGTCATTTCCAGGAAGGCTACTGCGTGATCACGCCTGAAGGCATGGAGCCGATCCATCTGCGCGCTGGGGATATCTTTGTGGTGGAGCCGGGGATGAAGGGGACGTGGGAAGTGGTCGAGACAGTGCGTAAGTATTTTGTGTTTGCCTGACTCAGCAAAACCTGTGGCGAGGGAGCTTGCTCCCTCGCCACAGGTATTTATTTGGGCTTGCGATAGCTGTTGATGATCGCCGAGAAGTCCTTGCCCCCTTCCCCTCGCTGGCTCATCGACTGATATAACTGCTGGGCCACTGCGCCGAGAATCACCGGCTGATGCGCCTGGCGCGCAGCCTCAGTCGCAAGGCCCAGGTCCTTGAGCATCAGGTCGGCACCAAAACCACCGGTATAGCCACGCGATGATGGCGCGGTCTCGATCACGCCTGGCCAAGGATTGTAGGTATCGGAACTCCAGCAGCGCCCCGTGGAGCTGTTGATGATGCCGGCCAGCACTTGTGTATCGATGCCAAGTGCATCGCCCAAGGCCATGGCTTCACTGACGCCGACCATGCTGATACCCAGCAGCAGGTTGTTGCAGATCTTGGCGATTTGCCCGGTGCCGACATCGCCGCAGTGCACGATGTTGCGGCCCATCTGCGCCAGCACCGGTTGCAGGGTGGCGAACAGTTCCGGGTTGGCGCCAACCATAAAGGTCAGCGTCCCGGCCTGGGCACCGCCGGTGCCACCGGAGACCGGCGCATCGGCCACTGCCACGCCTTGTTTGGCTGCCGCAGCCGCTACATCACGGATGGTTTGCGGGTCGATGGTGCTGCAGTCCACCGCCGGCACGCCTTTGCCGATGCCGGCGAGCACGCCGTCTTCATTGAGCCACACGCTGCGCACATGGGCGGCTGCCGGCAGCATGGTAATCACCAGTTCGGCGCCTTGGGCCGCATCACGCGGCGAGCTGCTGATGGTGCCGCCCAGTTCGGCGAGTTCCTTGAGTACGGCCTGGTTCAGGTCGAACAGGTTCAGAGCGTGGCCAGCTTTGATCAAGTTGCGAGCCATGGGCGCACCCATGTTGCCCAGGCCGATAAATGCAATCTTCATGATCGTCTCCCAGGTTCAGCGCAGGTTGATGGTGGTGTTGACGCCATCGTTGACGGTGTCATCGTCGAACCAGCGGCTGGTGACGGTTTTGGTCTGAGTGTAGAACTGCACCACTTGCTTGCCGTAAGGGCCCAGGTCGCCGAGCTTGGAACCGCGCGAGCCGGTGAAGCTGAAGAACGGCACGGGCACCGGAATCGGGATGTTGATGCCGACCTGGCCCACATCGATTTCGCTCTGGAATTTACGCGCCGCCGCACCGCTCTGGGTGAACAGGCCTGTACCGTTGCCAAACGGATTGGCGTTGACCAGGGCGATGGCTTGATCGAGTGTGTCGACTTCCAGTACCACCAGCACCGGGCCGAAGATTTCCTCGGTGTAGATGCGCATGTCTGTGGTTACGCCCGAGAACAGCGTCGGGCCGACGAAGTTGCCTTGTTCAAAGCCCGGCACTTGGATGTCGCGGCCGTCCAGCTCCAGCTTGGCGCCTTGTTTCACGCCGCTTTCGATCAGTTCAAGGATACGTGCCTTGGCGCGCTTGGAAATCACCGGGCCAACGTCCGTGCCGGCTTCGCTGCCGGCATTGACCTTGAGCTTTTGCGCCAGCGCCTTGAGGTCCGGCAGCCATTGCTTGGCCGCGCCCACCAGCACCACCACCGAGGTGGCCATGCAACGCTGGCCAGCCGCGCCGAAACCGGCACCGACCAGGGCGTTGAGGGTGTGTTCTCGGTTAGCATCCGGCAGCACCACCGCGTGGTTCTTGGCGCCCATCATCGACTGCACACGCTTGCCGTGTTTGCCGGCCAGGTCGTAGACATGGGTGCCCACAGCCGTCGAACCGACGAAGGACACCGCCTTGATGTCTTTGTGAGTGCACAGCGCATCCACCACGTCCTTGCCGCCATGCACCACGTTGAGCACGCCCGCCGGTACGCCGGCTTCCAGCGCCAGTTCCACCAGCAGCATGGTCGACAACGGGTCTTGCTCGGAAGGCTTGAGTACAAAGGTGTTACCGCAGGCAATCGCCATCGGGAACATCCACAGCGGAATCATTGCCGGGAAGTTGAACGGGGTGATGCCGGCGCACACGCCGATAGGCTGGCGCAGGGTGTAGGTGTCCACGCCGCCGGCCACGTTCTCGGCGAACTCACCCATTTGCAGGGTGCCAATGGAACAAGCGTGCTCCACCACTTCCAAGCCACGGAAAATATCGCCCTCGGCATCGGCAATGGTCTTGCCCTGCTCGGCGCTGAGGACTACAGCAATGCGCTTGGAATGTTCGCGGATCAAGGCTTGCAGCTTAAGCATGATGCGCATGCGCGCGCCGATCGGCGTGAGTTTCCAGGTCTGGAACGCTTGATGGGCAGCGCCGATGGCCGCGTTGACTTCATCGGCGGTGGCAAACGGGACTTTGGCCAGCACTTGCTGGGTGGCCGGGTTGACGATGTCTTGCCACTCGGTGGTCTTGGACTCGACCCACTCGCCGTTGATCAGCAACTTGACCTGTTGCACGGAAATATCGGCAGATGCGTTCATGTGGTCTCCAGAATCTTGTAGTTATGCAGAGAACCAAGGCGTTGAATCGCCTTGAAGAATGAGGCGTTCGGACTGTTTTTGGAGTATAGATGTGCAAATCTCTAATAAGAACGCACATAAAAGCCGGTCCAATATGCAAAAAAACATCACCTCCCTGGGCGCCCTGAACTGGGATGACCTGAAGTTTTTTCTCGAAGTGGCGCGCACCCGCAAGGCCAGCGTGGCCGCCAAGCGCCTGGCGGTGGACTACACCACCGTGTCGCGGCGCATCAGCTCTCTGGAAGTGTCCCTCGGCACGCTGCTGTTCGAAAAATCCCGGACCAACGGCTTCGTGCTCACCAGCGAAGGCCAGCGGTTGCTGGGTTATGCCGAATCCATCGAAAGCACGCTGCACATGGCCTGCGAACAGGTGTCCGGCTCCGGCGTGGCGCTGTCCGGCCATGTGCGCATGGGCTGCACCGAAGGCTTCGGCAGCTTCTTCGTCACCCCGCAACTGAGCCACTTCGTCGACACTTATCCTGCGATCTCGGTGGATATCCTGCCCCTGCCCCACTTCATCAGCCTGTCCAAGCGCGAAGCCGACATCGTCATCGCCCTGGAACGCCCGGAACACGGGCCGTATGTGTGCTGCAAACTGTGCGATTACAAATTGCAGTTGTACGCCACTCAGGACTACCTCGACCAACACCCGCCGATCCGCAAGCCTGCGGATTTGGCCGAGCATCCGTTTATCAGCTATGTGGATGATTTGGCCTTCAGTTCGGAGTTGCTGTACCTGGCCAACGTCGTGCCCGGCGCCAGCGCGAGTTTGCGCAGTACCAGCGTGATCGCGCAGTACGTGGCGGCCCAGCAAGGCCGGTCGATGGCGATATTGCCGTGCTTTCTGGCCGCGCAGGACCCGCGCTTGCTGCCGGTGCTGGGGGATCAGATTGCGATTACGCGGCAGTTCTGGATGTATTGCCGGGAGGATCTGAGGAAGTTGAAGCGGATTACGTTGTTGTGGGATTACATTCGAGAGGTAACAGAGCAGAACCGAGGGTTGTTGATGGGAGAGACGAGGGAAATGCGGTTTGCAGACTAAATATGGGAGCTGGCTTGCCTGCGATAGCGGTGTACCAGCAGAAGCTATATCTACCGATCAACGGCCATCGCAGGCAAGCCAGCTCCCACATATTGAATGCATTTCAGCTTGGGAAAGGTGAACCCGCTTAGTCTGCGATCACTACGATCGACACCCGGCGATTCTCGGTGCGGCCTGCTGTGGTCGTATTCGGCGCTACCGGCTCGCTGCTGCCCAGGCCGCGCAGTTGGATGTTTTCTTCTTTCATGCCCACGCGGGTCAGCACCTTGCCCACGCTTTTGGCGCGGCGCAGGGACAGGGCCACGTTGTAGGGCTCTTTGCCCGAGGCGTCGGTGTGGCCGTCGACACGCACACGCTCGATACCCGCGCCTACCAGGGCCTGGCCGATGCGTTCGACGATGTCGGTGCTGGGTTTGTTGAGGGTTTCGACGTCGCTGCCAAACAAGACTTTACCGGACAGGCCGAAGGCCCAGCCCTCATCGGTCAGCTCAAAGCCTTGCTGCTTGAGCACGGCGACTTGCGCCGGGGTCAGGCCTTTGGGTGGCGTCTGGCAGCCGCTGAGGGCCAGGCAGGCGACGAGCAAAGAAATAAATAAAACGCGTGTGTTAGCGAACAAGGGAATCAACTCCTGTGTTGAACGTTGGCGACGGGGTGCTCCGACTCCGCCGTTTGCTGGCCGCCCGAAGACAATCGTTTGGCCTGGTACATCGCCGCGTCGGCAGCGTTGAGCAAGGTCCCTGGCGTGGCACCATGCTCGGGATAAATCGCAATGCCGATACTGAGGGAGGTCAACACCTGAGTGTCTCCAGGCAGTGGAATCGGCATGTCCATGCTGGCAATGATTTTGTCGGCGATACGCTGGGCGTCTTCGGCCTTGTGCAGGGGCGCCAGCAATACCGCGAATTCATCACCGCCCAGGCGCGCCACCAGGTCGTCCTCGCGCAGTTGCGCCCGCACGCGGTCGGCAACGGCCACCAGCACGGCATCGCCAGCGGCGTGACCGAAGCTGTCGTTGATGTCTTTGAAGCGGTCGCTATCGAGGAACAGCACCGCCACCCGCTCGTTGACCTTGGCCGCGCTGCGCAAGGCACGGATCAGCCGGCCTTCGAAGAACGCGCGGTTGGGCAGGCCGGTGAGGCTGTCGTGGCTGGCCTGGTGGGCCAGGGTTTCGTTTTCGCTTTGCAAGTGGCTCTGCCAGGCCTCCATCTCGCCGAGCAGGGCGTTGAAGTCGCTGCCCAGGCTGTCGAGTTCGGCGATCTGCGCCGAGGGTACGCGGCGGTCGAAGTCTCGCTCGCTGCGGGCGGCGTGGGCAACAGTCGCCAGGCGCTGCAGTGGCACGGTGATACCATTTAACAGACGCCGCGACAGATGCAACGCCACCCAGGCGCTGAGGGCGGTGCAGATCAGAATCCCGACCAAGCCACTGAGCAAGAAGCGCAACAGGCTGCCACCGTGGCCGACCAGATGGATGCTACCGACGGTTTGCCCCTGGCGCAGGATCGGCTGGCTGATGGGCTGTTCGAGCAGGGCGTGCGCTATTTGCAACTCGACCCGCGACAACATGCCGGTTTCCGGGCGAACCCAGCGCGCCAGCAGCTTGCCGTTGATATCGAATACTTCTGCCTGGGCCACTTCTTCGGTAGAGGCAATCAGGCTCAGGGCTTCGGTGGCCGCCGCACTGTCGTTGAACACCACGGCTGCTTCCACGGTGTAGTTGATCGAGCGGGCGATCAGGTGCAGGTTGTGCTCGGCGTAAACCCGCAGGGCAAGTACGCCCAGCAGGGTCAGGGACACACTGGCCAGGGTCACTGCTACCAGCGCCAGGATCATATGCCCGCGGGCAATTACCGAGCGCAGGGTCGGCCGCACTTTATCGCGACTCATGAGCCAGGCGCTCGACGACGGGACAACTGCAACACACTGGGATGGATGCGCACGCCGCTACGGGCGACGGAATCCAGATTGACCTCGAACGACACCTGCTCATCGCTGACGCGCAGGCAGAACAGGCTGCCCACCGTGCATTGGTCGCCCCCTTCGCTGATGCTGAGTACGGGATGGCCGATCAATGAGGTAAACAGGCGGTTGCGTTCGTCGGGGGTGATTTTGCCGATGTAGACGGCATCACAGGCATTGACGATATCCGGATGATCGACCAGCAGGCGCCGCACCCGCACCGGACGACCGGTGGCCTGGGTAGTGCCTTTGACCAGATCATCGGTGTACTGAGTCGGCCCGACAATGCACAGCCGCAATTGCGCAGGCTCAACCGGCCAACGGGCGTAGCTGAGGATACCGAGCACCACTTGGGTGACCGCCTGCGCACGGTGCTCGGCCAGGCTGGGCGTCTGCGCAAATAGGCGCGGCGCAAGCAGGCACAGCACTGTCACCAGTAACAGGCGTCTCCAACTCAAACTGCGCGCTTTGGGCGAGACAGCCACGTTCATGCAGCGATACTCTCAAGTGTTTTCAGGATGATGCCGCAACGATAGCACAGCGGCGGACATCCCCACGAAGCACAGCATTCGAGGGGTTCGCTATTTTTTCAGAAAAATCAGACGTCTGAATAAGAAATATCGCCTGACCTACCAGTCATTTTTTTCAGACGGAAGGTCCAACTCCAACATCAATCCGCTCAGACGCTTGACCTTGCGCCGCACCGCTTCCTCAAACACGCCGCCGCGCGGCTCAACCAGGCTGAACCAACGCTTGGCGCGGGTAATACCGGTATAGATAAGCTCTTTGGTCAGCACCGGGTTGAGGGCATCCGGCAGGATCAGCGCGGTGTGAGTGAACTCCGAGCCCTGGGATTTGTGCACGGTCATGGCGTACACGGTTTCCACATCATTCAAGCGGCTGGGCAATACAAAGCGCACGCCGCCCTGGCCATCGTTACGTGGAAAGGCCACCCGCAGAACGTGGGGGCCGCCGTCGCTTTCGGGCAATTTCAGCGCGATGCCGATGTCGCCGTTCATCAGGCCCAGGCCGTAATCGTTGCGGGTCATCAGCACGGGGCGGCCTTCGTACCACTGCTCGTCACCCTCGATCAGACGTACCTTGCGCAACGCCGCAGTGATGCGCAGGTTGAGCCCTTCGACGCCCCACGGGCCCTTCCGCACGGCGCAAAGCAGTTGAAACGCGTCGAAGGCTTGCAGCAACTGTTGCGCCCAATCGGTCCAGGCTGGATCGTCACGCGGTGTGTCCGCAGAGGGGCGTGCCGATTGCAGCAGGTTCAGGTAGTAGCGATAACCTTGGGCGCCATCGCCCTGCCCGTCCAGTACCAGGCGCTCAAGGGCGTGGTCATGCTCGCCCTTGAGGCTGACGCAGAACAGGTCGTCGTGACGGCCTGCGGCTAGCAGCTGGCGGGCCTCTTCGGCGTTTTGCTGGTTGACCCAACGCGCCAGTTGGCCAATACCGCTGCCCTCACCGAAGCGGCGCGAATAGCGCAGCATCACCACTTGCTGGGCCAGGGGATGGCTACCATCGAGGTCTTCTTGCAAGCCGCTGCAACTGAGGTCTTCACCGCTGACGGCTTGTAGCCAGTGGCGAGTCTGCAGGCTGTACCAGCCGGCTTCGGCATCGCGGCACAAGTCGCCGAGTACGGCCCCCGCTTCTACCGAGGCCAGTTGGTCCTTGTCGCCCAGCAATACCAGGCGCGCGTGGGGCGGCAAGGCGTCGAGCAGGTTGGCCATCATTTCCAGGTCGATCATCGAGGCTTCGTCCACCACCAGCACATCCAAGGGCAACGGGTTGCCCAAGTGATGACGGAAGTGCCGGGTACCCGGACGGCTGCCCAACAAGCGGTGGACTGTGGTGACCTGGGTCGGGATTTTTTCCCGCACGTTGTCGGGCACTGTCAGTGACAGCACTTGCTGGCTGATGGATTCGGTCAGGCGCGCAGCGGCTTTACCGGTGGGCGCAGCCAGACGAATGCGCAACGGGCTGCCGGACTCCACGGCGGGCGCCTGCAACAGCGCGAGCAGGCGCACCACGGTGGTGGTTTTACCGGTACCGGGGCCGCCGGTGACGATGCTGAAGGCGCCGCGGGTCGCCAGGGCGCAGGCGAGCTTTTGCCAGTCAATCACCCCATCGGGCGCCGGTTGGTCGAACAGGCGATTGAGCCGTTGCGGCAGATCGGCGGCGGCGTCTTCCACGCTGGCAAGGCGCAGGCGCAGGGCGCGGTCGATACGCCGCTCGTAGGCCCAGTAGCGGCGCAGGTACAGGCGCTTGCCGGACAACACCAACGGGCGGCTACGAGCCTCCTCGCTGCCATCGACGGCCAGCGCAACCAACGGGCTTGAAGCCAGGGCATGGCACCAATGCGCACCATCCAGGCCGTGCAGCAACTGTGAGGGTAGCAGCATGGCGCCGGTGTGCAGGTCGCCTTCGGGCGGCAATGACAGGGCGAAATCCGGCGCCTTGAGGGTTTCGAACACATCTAGGCAGACGTGGCCATGGCCCAGTTGATGGCTGGTCAAGGCCGCCGCCAGCAGCACCAGGGGATCGGCCTTTGGGTCCAGCTCGTACAGGAAGCCGACGAAGGCTTTGTCCAAGGCCCGCAGCCAACCCCGCTCGACCCAACGTGCAAGCAACTGCAGCAGGTCGGCAGCACGATCGAGGGGCAAAAGCGCCTCCAGCGGTAACGGCGACAGGCTCATAAGAGCACTCCTTGTTCCCAGGCGGGCTCAACCTTGGGTGGGATGGGCTTGCCCTGGAACAACAGGTCCAGGCTCTCGATCAACTCACGAGGCGGTCGGGTGAAATACGCGCCCTGGCTCACCGACTGGCTACCGCGCAGGAACAGGTACAGGGCACCGCCAACGTGCTGGTCATAATCGTAATGCGGCAGGCGCGCCTTGAGTTGGCGGTGCAGGGCCAGCAGGTAAAGTACGTATTGCAGGTCGTACCGATGCTCGAGGATCGAGTGCTCCATGGCGTCCTGGGTGTAGGCCGAGTCGTCAGGGCCGAGCCAATTGGATTTGTAGTCGGCCACGTAGTAACGGCCATCGTGCTCGAACGTCAGGTCGATAAAGCCTTTGAACATGCCGTTGAGCAGCACCGGTTCGGCGGCCACGCGGGACACGCCGCCATGGGTGTGCTGGCACACCAGTTTGTCGAGGGCGAGTACGTCGACGGTGTGACTGGCAAACCAGAATTCCATCTCGATCTGGTACTGCTGCAGGCCACTGAGGGTGAAGCGCTCGTTGTACAGGGGCAGTGGCGTGTGCAGCAGGTGCTCCAGCCAGCCGCTGAGGGTGACGATCCAGCCTTCCCAGTTGCGGCGGTTACAGCGTGCGCCCACGGCTTTTTCGATCGCCTCCGGGGTCACGTTGAAACCTTCTTCACCGGCCCATTCCAACAAGCCGTGAAGGAAGGTGCCTGGGTTGGGACCGCGTGGGAAACGGTGAATATCCCCGCCGGACGCGACCGTTTCCCGAGGGGCATCGGGGTCGAGGCGTTCGTCATCGAACAGCTTCTGGGCCTGCGGGCTTTCGGGGGCTTCGAGGTTGGCGGCGCTCATGCTGTCGCCAATGCGCAAGGCGCTGTAAGAGGCAATCCACCAGTTTTCTGCGGCCTTGCGTGCAGGCAGCAACGGCGCAAGCAGGGTCGCTTGGTTGCGCGGCGGGTGGAACAAGATGTCTTGGGCGTCCGGCACAAGGTCATAACCGATGGCCGCGCAGCCTTGCTGCAAGTCCAACAACCAGCGCGCCAGCTCCGCTGATTCGCCCAACGACGCGCCGGCACCGAGCAAATAGCCCAATGCCGACAGGTGCAAGACCGAACTGCTGTTATTACCGCGCTTGAGGTCGGCGATGCCCAGCCAGCAGGCGTGTTTGGCGCGGGTCAAGGCCACGTACAACAAACGCAGGTCTTCGGCCAGGCGCTCATCGTCGGCTTGGGCGATCAACTCGGCCGTGGGTCGCAGGCTGACGTGGGACTTGCCCTGTTCATCGTGGTAATGCAGCGGCAAGCGACTGCCATCCACGGGCTTGGCCGAGCAGATGAAGGGCAAGAACACCAAGTCGTACTCCAGGCCCTTGGATTTGTGGATGGTCACCACTTTGACCAATTGCTCGTCGCTTTCCAGGCGCAGGATCTGCTCTTCACCGGCCTGCCCCGACAGCGCCAGATGCTCGGCCAAATGACGGATCAACGCCTGCTCGCCATCCAGTTCCGAGGCGGCCTGTTGCAACAATTCACTGAGGTGCAACAGGTTGGTCAGCACACGCTCGCCATCACTGCGGGCGATGAGGGTTTGCGGCAGCTTGAAGTCGTGGAGCAGGCGACGCAGCATCGGCAACACGCCTTGGGTACGCCAGATGGCACGGTAGCCACGGAACTGCATCACCCGCGACTCCCACGCCAGTTCGTCCTGATTCAGACGCTCCAGCTCCGACAGGGACAGGTTCAGGGTGACGCAGGCCAAGGCGGCACGCAGCGGGCGTTCGACATCCGGTTCCGCGCAAGCCTTCAACCAGGCCAACAGGTCATGGGCTTCCTGGGCGGCAAACACCGAGTCTTTATCCGACAGGTACACACTGCGCACGCCACGGCTGGCCAGTTCGGCACGTACGGCTTGGGCTTCCTTGCCGTCGCGCACGAGGATAGCGATGTCTGACGGCAACACGCCCTTGAGGGTGCCCCCTTTTACAAAGCCCGCGGTGCCTTGCTGCCCACCATTGAGCAGCGCAACGATTTGCGTGGCGCAGGCGGCGGCCAGGTGTTGACGATAAACCGCGTTGGAAATCGGCTGGTCGGTGGGCAGATGCCAAAGGTTCATGGCCGGTAGCGTGTGGCCGTCGACCTGCAACTGCTCGCTGCGGCCTTGGGACAGTACCGAATGGAACGGCACCGGGTTATCGCCATCAGGCTGGCGAAACAGGAACGCACCACGGCCGGTTTCCGCACGCTGGAACACATGGTTCACCGCCTCGACCATCGCATGGCTGGAGCGGAAGTTGGTGCCCAGGGTGTGATGGCGGCCGGTGGTGGCCTGTCGGGCGCGCAGGTAGGTGTAGATGTCGGCGCCGCGAAAGGCGTAGATCGCCTGCTTGGGGTCGCCGATCAGGAACAGGCCGCTGTCGAGGTGGTTTTCTTCGATGCGGTAGATGCTGTCGAAGATGCTGTATTGCACCGGGTCGGTGTCCTGGAATTCATCAATCAGAGCCACCGGGAATTGCTCGCGGATCACACTGGCCAGGCGCTCGCCACCGTCTGCCTGGAGGGCGGCGTTGAGGCGGATCAGCATGTCGTCAAACCCCATCTCGGCGCGGCGACGTTTCTCTTCCTCGAAGCGTTTGCCGACCCAGCCGGCAGCGTGTTGCAGCACCGCCGCGTCGGGCGTTGGCAAGGCGTCGAGGCTGGCTTTGAGGCTGGCCATGGCCTCGATGCCGGGGTGCTGGGGCGGCTCGCCTTTCCAGGCTTCGGCCATTCCGTCGGGCGTCAGGCGGGTGAAGCCGGTGCCGATGTCCAGTTGTTCCAGGGTTTCGTCAGCGGCCCAGGCGCTGATCTTTTCGAACCAGGGCTCGAAGTAGCGCGCTTGCATCTTGCGCCCATCGACCGCTTTGGCGGCGACGGCTTGCAGGCAGATATCCCGCAGCTCGGCAGCCCATTGTTGCCAGGGTGCCTTGAGGGCAACCAGCGCGGCACGCCGTTCTTGCAGGCAGGCGGTGATCAGTTCGGCTGGCTCGCGGGTTTCGTCGGTGGGCCGCTCGCTGCCGAACAACGCACGCACCCGTGGCATCAGCGCCGCGGGGCCGCCCCAATGATTGCGCACCCAGTTGAGCGCATCGTCATGCATTGGGTAGCAGAACAATCGCCAGTAATCGCGCAGCACTTCGCCCAGCAGGTCGCTATGGTCAGTTTCCAGGGTTTGTGTGAACAGGCTGCCGCTGTCGAACGCATGTTCGCGCAGCATGCGCTGGCACCAACTGTGGATCGTGGAGACTGCGGCTTCATCCATCCATTGCGCGGCGATGTCCAGGCGATTGGCACAGGCGGGCCATTGCTGCGGATCATATTGCTCGCGCAGGTCGGCAATCAGCGCATCAGGCTGTTCGATTTCGTCACGGAAGAAGCGCGCGGCCTCGGCCAGGCGGATGCGGATACGTTCACGCAGTTCCTTGGTGGCGGCGTCGGTGAACGTCACCACGAGGATTTGCGGTGGTAGCAGTTCGCGGCCGAAAGCGGATTCATCACCGCCGTGGCCGAGCACCAGACGCAGGTACAGGGCGGAGATGGTGAAGGTCTTGCCAGTGCCAGCACTGGCTTCAATCAACTGGCTGCCTTTGAGCGGGAACGCCAGGGCCAAGGGTTTGCCGATCATGCGTCAGCCTCCGTGCTGGAAAGCGATCGCCAGGGGGCGTTGATCAGCGGGCGATACAGGGTTTCGCACCAGCCTTCGAACTCTTCACTGGCGACCAGGGCCGCGTAGTCGGGAAATTGCCGCGTAAGGGCAGGCGTTTCGCGGCGTTCGCCGTCAGTGGTGATGCCATCGCCTTCATAGGCTTTGCTCGCAGCCGCTTGGGCCTTGGCGGGATCAGCCTGGCCGAGCCAGGCGAACGCGGTTTTCACTGCGACCGGAAGCGGCGCGCTCATTCCCGTGTGCCAGGCCAACAGCAGGTTACCGAGAATGTCCTCGGCGCCGGCCTTGTCCAGTGGGGCCAACAACAAGGTATCGTCACTGGCTACCAGGCCGGTGCTCAAGGGCAGGCCACAGGCGCAGGCCACCACGTGATTGACCCAGGGGCGGATGAGGCGGTGCCACTTGCGTGTCTTGATCGAACCAATACTGTTGGGGATGGTGGTGACGCTTAACAGTCCGCCATCACTGCGTCGGTGCAGACCGCTGATCCAACCTTCCAACTGGATGCCTTGGTACGCAAAGCTGATCGGTTCAGCGCCAGTATGCGGGGTGGGCCACAACGCCAGAAGGTGCTGATAGCGTTGCACCAGGTCCGGCAGCGGCTCGATCAGTTCGTTACGCAGGCATTCACCGAAACCCACCATCGGCAGCAGGCCGCTGCCTTGCAGGCGCAGGGCCTGGGCGGTGAGCGCCTGATCGAGTTGGTCGGGTTGGGTGAGTGCCGCGTTCAGCAAGCTGTCGCTTAAACTGTAGCGTTGCAATGCGTCCAGCACGAAGGGTTCTTCGTCAGCCAAGGGCACTTCGGCGGCTTCAAAGAATACTTTCAGACGCTGGCTGAAGAAGTGCTTGACCGGATTGCGCAGGAAGTCCTGTAACTGGCCAAGGCTCAGGGGTTCTTCCTGTTGGTGAGTAGTCAAGCCTTGCTCTTGGGTGATGACCGCCGGTGCCTGATGCAGCAATTGCCATTCGCGCGCATAGCTGAACAGCGAATCGCCTTCGTGGAAGTAGCGGGCGCTGAAGGGTTGCAGCGGGTGCTCCTGGGTCATTGCGTCGATCAGCGGCAGATCGCTTCTGGCGTGCTGCCAGCCGCTGGCGAGGTGGTCGCGTAGTTGGCCGATCAGCACCGAGGCCGGGCGATCGCTGTTGTCACGGATGCTGCGGCCTACCCAGCTGATATACAGCTGGTCACGGGCTGACAGCAGCGCTTCGAGCAGTAAGTAGCGGTCGTCTTCGCGGCGAGAACGGTCGCCGGGGCGGTAATCGCTGCCCATCAGGTCAAAATCCAGGGGTGGCTGGGCCCGCGGGTAATCGCCGTCGTTCATGCCCAACAGGCAAACCAACTTGAACGGGATCGCACGCATGGGCATCAGCGTACAGAAATTGACCGCCCCCGCCAGGAAGCGCTGGGACAGGCGCCCCTGATCCAATCCGGCCAACCATGCCTCACGCACGACCGTAAGGGGTAACTCGTCTTGCAGACCAACGGACTCGCAGGTTTCTAGCCAGGTTTCTCTTAATTGTTCGAGCTGGCCCAGCAGGTAGTCATCGTGCTCGCTGCTGGGTAGGAAAAACAGCTGCATCAACCGTTGTAGACGCTCGCCCCAGGTTTGTGGCGACGCGGGTTCCGATAACGCTTGATGGGCATCGTTCAAGGCGTCAAGCAAGGCGACCAGTGGGCCGATCAAGGCCGCATCGAGGCCACCGATTTCGTCATAAGGTTCAATACCGTCGCAGGCCGTGCCGGTGCCGACGGCATAGCCCAGCAGCATACGGCGCAGGCCGAATCGCCAACTGTTTTGCTCCAGTTCCGTGGGCAGGCCCAAACCGGCGCGTTGCTCGGCGTTCAGGCCCCAGCGGATGCCGGCGCCTTCGATCCAGCGATGCAAGGTGGGCAGATCACGCTCTTTGATGGCGAAGCGTTCGCGCAGGGCCGGGACGTCGAGCAGGTCGAGGATTTCGCTGACAGGGAAGCGGCTGTCGGGAAGTTTGAGCAAGTGCTCGACGGCGATCAACAGCGGGTCGCGACCACGTTGGCCTTGGTCTGTAAGGGTGAAGGGGATGAAGCGTGGGTCATGCCGTTCGAGCTGGCCGAAGACCGCGCGAATATGCGGTGCATAGCTGTCGACGTCGGGGACCATGACGATGACGTCCCGAGGGCGCAGGGTGGGGTCAGCGCTGAAGCGATGAAGTAATTGGTCGTGGAGGATTTCCACTTCGCGTTGGGCGCTGTGGGCGATATGGAAACGGATCGACGTATCGCGTTGCAAGTCGACAGCGGGCCAGAGCTCACGGGTTTCATTCAACGGGCGCAGCTCGAGGATATCGTCCTGGAGTTGGTTGAGGAGCGTGGTGGGTTCGCTGTCGCTGAACAGGTCAATACGACCGTCGCGAAATGCGGCGCGGTAGCTGTTGGGGTCATCGTAGCTGTCCAGCAGACTGATGTAATCACGGCCCTGCTTGCCCCAGGCAGCGAGCAGTGGATGGGCGTGCTGGTGCAGCGTTTGTGGGTCGATAGTGACGGGCATGCCCGTTTTGCGCGCCTGGCGTTTGTATTCGTTACGCAGCAAGTCCTTGTCGGCGACGATGTCCGACCAATGATGGCGGCAGGGGTTATGCACGCAGAGCAGGACTTGACTGAAACGGGCCAGGCCCGCCAAGGCTTCCAGCGCCTGGGCCGGCAGCGATGAGATGCCAAAGACGATCACCCGAGAAGGCAAGCCGGGCGGTGCGTGTTCAAGGTTGTTGATGCGCTCGATGAAGCGTTGATGCACGCCGGCCCGGCTTTCGGCCATGCCTGCTTCACCCACATCCAGCAGCAGCGCGCGCCATAGCTCGGCTTGCCAGCAGTTGGCTGGGTTGAGCGGTTTGGACTCGCCTCGACCATTGCGCAGTTGGTGCCGGCCTGCGGCCCAATCTTCCAGCCAGTCGGCACGGTAGACCTGGTATTGATCGAAGAGGTCAGCTAGGCGCTCGGCGAGTTGGTAGCGTTTGCGCAGGTCGGTGTCTTGCGTCAGGAAGCGTTGCAGAGGCTCGAAGTGCGGCTGGTCGATCAGCTCGGGTAACAGCCGCATGAGGCGCCAGGTCAGCGGGGCTTTATCAAGCAGAGACTTGGGCGGGATTTCGTCACGCCCCAAAACCATACGATAAAGCTGCCACATAAAGCTGCCAGGCAGTTGCACGTCGATGGCTGCGGCAATGCCACAGCCGCCCATATCATCGGCTTCCGGGTCTTCGGCCAAGGCCAGCTTGAGCCATTGGGCGATGCCGTTGCTTTGTACCAGGGCGATTTCATTTTCCAAGGGCGCCAGTGGGTAACGGCGCATCCAACTGACCACCAGGCTTCGCAGCTCGTCCAGGCGGTTGCCATGAACCACCATGAATCCAGGACTGAGGGACGTCGCGTCCGGCATAACGGCTTCCTTGGGAAAAGCAAAATCGAGGGATGGACTTTAGCACTGTGGTGCACGGGGCGAACACAAGGCGAACAAGTGTAGGGGGACAAGGTGGACACTTTTCGAGCGCCCAAAACAAAACCCCAACTGCTTTCGCAATTGGGGTTTCGGAATTTAATCTTGACGATGACCTACTCTCACATGGGGAAACCCCACACTACCATCGGCGATGCATCGTTTCACTGCTGAGTTCGGGATGGGATCAGGTGGTTCCAATGCTCTATGGTCGTCAAGAA
>NZ_JAENSV010000039.1:0-43070 GCF_016613265.1 Pseudomonas sp. MF6751 | reverse complement strand
GAGTACATCCAGTATTACAATCACTCGCGTATCAGACTGAAGCTAAACGGCCTGAGTCCTGTTGAATACAGAATTCAGGCCGCTCAGGCATAGATAGAAAATCGTCCAACTTTGTGGGGTCAGTTCAGAGCGTGGGAACGATCAGGATCAGGGGCTGTAATACCCCACCGCAACCATGAAATGCCCGCTCTTGCGCACATAGGCATGCTTGTTCTCGACCTTGCCGGTCACCGGGTTTTTCCAGCGGTATTTGTATTCGCCCTGGTCCTGTTCGGCCATCATCTGGAGGATCGGCACACCCACCGGTTTGCCATCCGGGTCCTTGATCTTCGCAAAATCGGTGTTGAGCAGCCGCAGGTTGGTGCCATGGGCGACGTAGCGCCGCGTGTTCAGGTCCACCACAAACACGTAGAGATCATCTTGCAGGAAACCGCTCTGCAAGGAGTTGATCGCCTTGAGCGTGCCGGTTTCATCCTTGACCAACGCCTCCACCGCCTTGTTGCGCAGCGCCCGTGCCTGTTCCGGTGTGGCGCGCGGCAAGTAATACCCGACTGCAAGGATGCGTTCGCCCACCCGCTGATAAAACACGTGCTTATGTTCGACCTTGCCGTCATTCCAGTTCTGCCAGCGGTAGTCAGCCTGCTGGATACCCTGGCCTTCCGGCACGCTCAAGGCTTGTTTGAACGAGGCTTGCAGGTCGGGCCCGAGTACCTCGGACACGTCGCGACCGATCAGCGCGGAGGAGGGCCCGCCACTGGCCAACAGCACGCCTTGGGTATTGACCACAAACACATAACGGTCCTGGTCGATGAACTCGCCCTGACGGCTGAAGGCGGCGAACGCCTTGTCACCTTGCTTGTGGTAGTACGCCAAGGCCTTTTCCAGCAGGGCCTTGGCGGCTTGGGCATCCGCTTCCTGTGCCGTGGCGGCATGCACCTGGCTGCAACACAACAGCAGCAGCCAGGTGAATCGGAGCAGTCTCTTCATTTACCCGTCCCTCGTTCTTGTTGGTGTGCCAAGAGCGTAGACGGTTGGCGGCAAATCAGAAGGGTTTGGTCGGCAGGTATTTGCCGTCCAGGGTGATGACCGCACGGGAGCCGCCGTCCGGGTCTTCGACTTTCTTGATGTCCAGTTTGAAGTTGATGGCGCTGATGATGCCGTCGCCGAATTGCTCATGCACCAGGGCCTTGAGGGTGGAACCGTAGACCTGCAGCATTTCATAGAAACGGTACATGGTTGGATCGGTCGGCACACCGCTCGGGAAGCTGCCGCGCAGTGGGACGCTTTGCAGCAGGCGGCTGGCGTCCTCGTCGAGGCCGAGTTTGCCGCACACGATGTCGGCCGCCTCCTTGGGCAGCGGGTGCTGGCCGAGCAGGGCTGCGGTGACGAATGCCAGGCTCAGCCCGGTGCCGTCGGTGAGGTCCTGCCACGACAGGTTTTTGCGTGCCTTGAGGTCGATAACGGTGTCGGCCAGGGCCAGGCGTGGGGTTTGGGCGAATTGGGATTGCAACATGGTGAGGTCCTCTTGGGTTGAATAAGGTTCAGGCGGCGTGGGCGCGGGTGCTGGGGTGGTCGAGCAGGGAGACGAAGCGCCCGGTGTGCCCGTCCAAAGCGTCGATGCCGCCGGTTTCGATGTCGTACACCCAGCCATGCAGGTTCATCCGGCCTTGTTCCAGCGCCAGGGCGACCGAAGGGTGGGTCTTGAGATTAGCCAGTTGGGCGACCACGTTTTCGCGCACCAACGAATCCAGGCGTGCAGCGTCCGATACGTGCGTGCGGGCGGCATTGATCACCTTGGCCGACTCGGCATGGCGTAACCAATTGGCCACGGCGGGCAGGTGGTCCAGGCATTTGCAGGTGGAAATCGCGGTCATTGCGCCGCAGTCCGAATGCCCACAAATCACAATGTCGCTGACGCCCAGCACCGCTACGGCATATTCGACTGTGGCCGACACACCTCCCGGCTCCGGGCCGTAGGACGGCACTATGTTGCCGGCATTACGGATGACGAACAGGTCACCGGGTTCCTGCTGGGTCAACAGCTCAGGGACTACGCGGCTGTCAGAGCAGGACACGAACAAGGTGCCGGGGTTTTGTGTGGTCGCCAGATGTTTGAACAAGTCACTGCGAGGGGTAAAGGCTTCACGTTGGAATTTGCGAAAGCCGTCGATGAGATGTTGCATGGTGGTTCTCCTTGCGTCGCTGATGGGGCAAGGATGGAAGTTTTCGGCTATAGCGTCCAAGACCGGTTTATTATGCTTTCTATAAGTCCTGCCTATAGTTGGAGCGCTGCCCATGCTGTTGCGTCATATCCGTTACTTGCTGGCCGTTGCCGAGCATCGCAACTTCACGCGTGCCGCCGAGGCGCTACATGTCTCGCAACCGACCTTGTCGCAACAGATCAAGCAACTGGAAGAAAGCCTGGGCGCGCCACTGCTGGACCGCTCCGGGCGCAGTGTCAGCCTGACCGACGCGGGGCAGGCCTATGTGCGTTATGCGCGGCTGGCCTTGCAGGATCTACAGGCCGGCACCCGCGCCATACACGACGTGCAGGACCTGCGCCGAGGGCATTTGCGCCTGGCCATGACGCCGACCTTCACCGCCTACCTGATCGGCCCGCTGTTGGCACGGTTCAATGCGTTGTATCCCGGCATCACCCTGAGCATCGAGGAACTGACCCAAGACCGCATCGAAGCCGCCCTGGGCGAAGACCTGCTGGATATCGGCATCGGCTTTACCGGCGAGCATGGGCTGGAGATCGACTGTGAGGCGCTGTTTGTCGAAGAGCTGAGCCTGGTCGTCAGTGCCAGCCATCCCGAACGCACACAACCAGCCTGGCTCGAACAGCCCCTGGTGCTACTGAACACAGGCTTCGCCACCCGCCGCTATATCGACGACTACTGCCACCAGCAAGGGGTTAAACCGCAGATTGCCATGGAGGCCAACTCCATCAGCGCGATCATCGAAATCGTGCGCAGCACGCTCCTGGCAACCATCCTGCCCCGCGCACTGGCCGAGGCCCAGGCAGGCCTGCATGCCGTGGTGATCAATCCACCGTTGCCGCAGCGCACCGCGGCACTGCTGAGTCGCAAGGGCGCGTATCGCAGCGCTGCGTGTGCGGCGTTTGTAGCGTTGATCAAGGCGTAGGACCGGGCTGACGCCCCAGGATCCCAATGTGGGAGCTGGCTTGCCTGCGATGACGGCCGGACAATCAACACCGATCTACCTGACACCCCGCATTCAAGGCGCAGCCAACCACTGCCCCACAATCCCCGCATACGCCCCCGTCGCCACACTCAAATGCAACCACTGATCCACGTAACTCTTCCAGGCCACATCATCGCGCGGCAACAAAAACGCTTTTTCACTGTACTGCATCGGTTGCTCCGGGTTGACCGCACACAACCCAGGTTTGAGCTTCTGCTGATAACGCGCCTCGCTGGCGTCGGTAATCATCACATCGGCTTTGCCCGCCAGCAGCTCATCAAAAATCGTCACGTTGTCATGCAGGCGAATCTGCGTCTGGCCCAAGTGCGCACGGGCAAACACTTCGTTGGTGCCGCCCGCTGGTTCGATCACTCGCACCTGGGGCTGGTTGATCTGTTCCACCGTCTGGTAGCGCTGCACATCGGCGCAGCGCACCAGTGGGATCTTGCCATCGACCCCGAGAGACTGGCTGAAGAAGGCTTTTTTCTGACGTTCCAACGACACGGAAATACCGCCCACCGCGATGTCGCAGCGTTGGGCGAGAAAGTCCGGCATCAGGGTTTTCCAGGTGGTGGGCACCCAGTTGATTTTAGCGTTGAGGCTCTTGGCCAGGGACTCGGCCATGGCAATGTCGATACCTTCATAGCCGCCGTCGCTGCGCAGCGAGGTGTAAGGCTTGTAGTCGCCGGTGGTACACACGGTGAGGGTGCCGCGCGCAATCACTTCGTCAAGGCGAGAAGCAGCGGTGTCGGCCTGGGCGACAGTGGCCAGGCTTGCCAGTACACAGAGGGCCAGAGGCGCTTTCATGGGGTCGAATCCTTGGGGCACGGTCGGGGGCTCATTATTTCCAGCACAGGGCAGGGTGGCAAGGCGCGGTGAATGTTTAGCCAAACTGCAACCAAACTCCATCAAGCCTGAATTTACTCGCGTATCCTCGCGTGTGACGCTCCATTCTCTCAATCACTGTGGATCGCGCATGCACGCTTGCCCCGACACTCACACCGCGACATTGCCGTCTGCGCTTGCGTTCTGGGCCTTGTTCCATTGCCGACACGCGCGCCCGCCAGATACCTCTCTCCTACGTTGATCTACCCCCATGGATGACGCACACCTGTGCGCATCTGCCCGGCGGCGCCTGCGCGCTTGCCTGACGCAAACGTATGAGAATTCCCATGAGTGTTTTTGCCAGCCTGCATGAAGCCCAGACCTTCCTTGAACAGAACCCCGACATTGAGATGTTCGAGCTGTTTATCCTCGATAACAACGGCGTACCGCGCGGCAAGCTGCTGCACCGCGACGAACTGCTGGCGGTGTACGAAAGTGGCCGGCCTCTGCCCAGTACCATCCTCGGCCTGACCATCAATGGCGATGACGTAGAAAACTCCGGGCTGGTCTGGGAGGTAGGGGATATTGACTGCCGCGCCTACCCGATCAGCGGCAGCTTGCAGCGCATGCCATGGCGCTTGATCCCCACCGCAGCGGTGCAAGTCAGCATGCACCCCACCGAAGGCCTGCCCGCCACCGTGGCCGACCCCAGGCACCTGCTGGCCAATGTTATCGAGGCGCTCAAGGCCGATGGTTATTACCCGGTGATGGCGGCGGAGCTGGAGTTCTATCTGCTCGATCAGAAGCCCGACAGCAACGGCCGCCCGCAACCGGCGCGGGATGTGGATGGCAATCGCCCGCGTTCGACGCAAGTCTACGGCCTGCGCGAACTGGAGCAGATCGAGCCGTTTCTTGCCGACCTCTACAGCACCTGCAAACTGCAAGGGATTCCGGCGCGCACGGCTATCTCCGAGTACGCGCCGGGCCAAGTGGAAATCACCCTCGAACACCGCACCGACGCGCTGCAGGCGATGGACGAAGCCGTGCGCTACAAACGCCTGGTCAAGGGCGTGGCGCACAAACATGGAATGACCGCCTGTTTCATGGCCAAGCCGTTCGACGACCTGGCCGGCACCGGCATGCACATGCACGTCAGCCTGGCCGATGCCCAGGGCAATAACCTGTTTGCAAGTGAAGCGACCGACGGCACGCCACTGCTGCGCCAGGCCGTGGGCGGCATGCTCAGTACCTTGCTCGATTCCCTGTTGATGTTCTGCCCCAACGCCAACTCTTATCGACGCTTCCAAACCAACAGCTATGCGCCGCTCGCTGCCACCTGGGGCGTGGACAACCGCACCGTCAGCCTGCGCGTGCCCGGTGGCCCGGCTCAATCGCGGCATATCGAACACCGCATCTGCGGTGCCGACGCCAACCCCTACCTTGCGGCTGCTGCGATCCTGGCCGGCATTCATCGAGGCATCCGCGAACAGCTCGACCCTGGCGCCCCGGTGCAAGGCAACGGCTACGCCCAGGCCAAGGAACTGCTGCCCACCGACTGGCTGACCACCTTGCGCGCGCTGGAAACGTCCCGCTGGGCACCGGATGCGTTCGGGCGCGAATTCCTCGGCGTTTACCTGGCGGTCAAACGTGCCGAATACCGTCAGTTCATGGGCGAGGTGGGGGAGCAGGATTGGCGGTGGTACTTGCATCAAGCGTGACCGGTTTTAGCGGGGTGGGCTTTCGACCTTTTTTTCACGTTGCGAAGGTTAAGCTGCGGATCAAGGTCGTTCACTACCGTTTCATTCACATGAGCCCGCGATGTCGCCACAACCTCCATCCTCCATCGAGACCGAATTCACCGAGCGCTATGACCGTGAGCATGCCAGGGGCTGTGGCGACCCGCGTCCGCCCAGGCTGTTGCAGCGCCTGTCGGCGTGGCGCGATGCGCGGTTGGTACGCCAGGCCCTGAAAGTGGCGGGCGAGCCAGGGCTTATCCTCGACCTGGCGTGTGGTTCCGGGCGCTTCTGGCCGGTGCTGGCCGAACACGTCAACCGTGTGATCCTGGCCTCGGACAACTCCCAGGCGATGCTCGATCACGCGCGCACCCATCACCCGGGCGGGTTGCTCAAGCGTGTCAAAACATTCCAGGGCTCGGCGTTTTCCATTGGCCTTTCGGCGAATGCGGTGGACTGCATTTTCTGCCTGGATTTGTTTCGCCATGTGCCCGACAGCGATGCACGACTCATGTTATTGCACGAGTTTCACCGCGTCAGTCGCGACACGGTGATTGTTGCCGTGAACGTGGGCACGCCGGTAGAGAGCGAGTTTCGCCAAGCCGGCTTCAAAATCCTCAATTACCAAGAGTTCCTGCCGGGCTCGCGGCGATGGTGCGTCTACGTTTTGCGTAAGAGAGGATAACGCCTGTTTGTCGGACTATTCTTCATCTCCTATCGGAGTTTTCATGATGGCGTGTGCACTGCGGATGCTCGCTAGCCCCTTTCGCGATATATACTGCGCGCCATTCTTCAAGGGAGAGCCGTGTGGCCATCGATATTCACTGGATCTGCGACAACGATAGCCTCGGCCAGCATTGCGCCGAATGGCAGCAGTTGCCATTCGTCGCCCTCGACACCGAATTCATGCGGGTCGACACCTTTTACCCTATTGCCGGGCTGATCCAGATCGGTGATGGCGTGCGCGCTTACCTGATCGACCCCCTGACCATCGACAATTGGCAACCCTTGGCCGCCTTGCTGGAAAACCCAGCGGTGATCAAGGTGGTGCACGCCTGCAGTGAAGACCTGGAAGTGCTGTCGCGCCTGACCGGCAGCTTGCCGGTGCCATTGTTCGACACCCAATTGGCAGCGGCCTACCTCAACCTCGGTTTTTCCATGGGCTACTCGCGCCTGGTGCAGGCGGTGTTGGATATCGAGTTGCCCAAGGGTGAAACCCGCTCCGACTGGCTGCAGCGGCCATTGTCGGAGACGCAGATCAGCTACGCCGCCGAAGACGCGGTGCACCTGGCCGAGGTTTACACCCGTCTGCGCCCGCAACTGTCGGATGACAAATACGCGTGGGTATTGGAAGACGGCGCCGAACTGGTGGCCAACCTGCGCCGCGAGATCGACCCCTACGAGGTGTACCGCGACGCCAAGCTGGCGTGGAAATTATCCCGTGCCCAACTCGCGGTGTTGCGTGAACTGTGCGCCTGGCGCGAGCAGCAGGCCCGTGCTCGCGACTTGCCGCGCAACCGTATTATTCGCGAACACTCGTTGTGGCCCCTGGCCAAATCCCAGCCGGATAACCTCGCCGCCCTGGGCAAGATCGAAGACATGCACCCGCGCACCGTGCGCCAGGACGGCCAGTTTTTGCTGGACCTGATCAAACGCACCGGTAGCGTGCCCATGGACCAATGGCCGCCTGCCGTGGCTGAGCCGTTACCCGTGGACGCTGCCGCGTTGATCAAGCAACTGCGGGCCCTGGGCCAAACCTTCGCCGAGCGCCTGGACATGGCGCCGGAACTGATGCTGCGCAAGAAAACCCTCGAAGCCCTGGTTAAAAGTGGCTACCCCGATGGGCCTTACCAATTGCCAGACTCGCTGCGTGGCTGGCGCCGCGAGTTGATGGGCCAGGCGTTGCTCGACAGCCTGGCCAATGCCGGAGAACAGCCTTGAAACGTATTTGCTCCATCTACCGCAGCAAGAAAAAAGACGGCATGTACCTCTATGTGCTCAAAAGCGATGCCCTGGAGCGCGTACCCGAGTCGTTGATGGAAGCCTTCGGCAAGGCGCATCACGCCTTTGACATGGTGCTGACGCCGGAGCGCAAGCTGTCGCGCGAAGACATCGCCGTGGTGCTGGAAAACCTCGACAAGCAGGGCTACCACCTGCAAATGCCGCCGGCCGAGGACGAGTACATCGAGCACTTGCCCGAAGAGCTGCTGCGCCGCAACGACCCGATGTGATCGACCAGTGCCCGCTTCAGGGCACAGCTTCAATGGAATCGTATTAGAGGACGGTGGCCGTAAGGATGCGGGCGGCCGTCTGCACTGTTTTTTCAAAGGTTTGAACCATGCGTGTTCTGATTGCTGAACAGGATCATCCGCTCTACGCCCAATTGCTCAGGGACGCCGCCCCAGACCTCGAAGTGCTGACCAGCGGCGATTCGGCCGAGCTCTCGCGCCTGGCCGCCGACTGTCCGGTGTGGCTGGGCCAGCCCGATCTGTTGGCTACCCTGCTGCGCCAGGGCCATCATCCGCAATGGTTGCAATCGACTTGGGCGGGCATCACGCCACTGCTGGCCGATGGCTTGCCACGCGACTATCGGCTAACCCGCGCGGTAGGCATTTTTGGCCAGGTCATGGCCGAGTTTGTCCTCACCTACATGCTGGGCCACGAGCGCGAAGTGCTGGCGCGGTTGGTCAGCCAGGTGGAGCGCAAATGGGATAACCGCATGGGCCAGAGCCTGGCGGGGCGTAAGGCGCTGATCGTCGGCACCGGTGACATCGGCCAGCGCGTGGCCGAGTTTCTGCTGCCGTTCGGCGTGCAGTTGTATGGCATCGCCAGCCAGGCCCGCGAGCAGGCACCGTTTATCGAAGTGGCGGGGCTCGACCAGTTGGGCCGGCTGGTGGGGGAGGTGGATTACGTGATCAACCTGCTGCCCAACACGCCTGATACCCATGACCTTTACGACGCGGCGCTGTTCAAGCAATTCCAGCCCACAGGGTTGTTTATCAACGTCGGACGCGGCGTGGCGGTGGTGGACGCCGACCTGGTCGAGGCGCTCAAAGAAGGGCACCTGGCCGGCGCGGTGATCGACGTATGCCGCCAGGAGCCCTTGCCGCAACGCCACCCGTTCTGGACGGCGTGGGGTTTGCTGTTGACCGGGCACAGCTCTGCCCCGACCTCGCCGCCAATGATGGTGGAGTTGTTTGTGCAGAACCTGCGGGCGTATCAGGCCAAGCAAGCGCTGCGCGGGGAAGTGGATTTCGAGCGCGGTTACTGAGCTTGCCCCATGCCCTCCTGTAGGAGCGAGCTTGCTCGCGAAGAATGTCAACGATGACGCGTACTTTCTGAATAAACGCGGCGCCTGTGAGTTTTTCGCGAGCAAGCTCGCTCCTACAGAGGGTCAGAGTGCGATGCTTAGAGGCTGAAGTCACCCTCGGACACCAGCTCGCTCAACGGCTTGCGCGGGCTCGGCATTTCGCGCCCTTGCAGGTACTCCGGCAAACTCGACTTGTCACCCAGCTTGCCCACCGCCACGGCCGCATGCAGCGCATAACCTTGGGGAATCTTGAGCTCCTTGCGGGTCAGTTCCTGATCGAAGCCGGCCATGCCGTGGGTGTGCCAGCCACTGAGGCTGGCTTGCAGCGCCAGGTGGCCCCAGGCCGAGCCGGTGTCGAAGGTGTGCCACAGCGCCGGGGTTTCTTCGGTAGCACCCGGGGCGATGAAGTCGGTTTTCGACGCGATGATGATCAGGGCCGACGCATGCTGCGCCCAATTGCGGTTGAATTCATTCAGCAGGCCCAGGAAGCGCTCCCAGTCCGGCGTGTCACGGCGCGCATACAGAAACCGCCACGGCTGCGAGTTGTAGGCCGAGGGTGCCCAGCGTGCGGCTTCGAAGAAACTCAGCAAGGTCTCTTGCGGGATGCTTTCGCCGGTAAAGGCGCGGGGCGACCAGCGCTCGGTGAATTGGGTGTGGATCGGATAATCGGCAACACGGGGGTTATTGCTCATGGACAGACCCTGATGAAAAAAACGGGATTCAAAACTACTGCGCCCACCCAGGCCTGACAAGTCTTGCAACACCGTCAGTCGTAAGCGCTTGGCCCCAACGGGCTTGGGCACTAGACTGGCGGCCTTTTCACCTTCCGATACTGATGCAGAGCCATGGCCGCCAAAGTCGAACCTTTCTGGATACGCAAAACCCTTGAGCACCTCGATCAAGAGGAGTGGGAGTCATTGTGCGACGGCTGTGGCCTGTGCTGCCTGCAAAAGCTTGAGGATGAGGACGACAACAGCGTCTATTACACGCGTATCGCCTGCAAGCTGCTCGACCTGAAAACCTGCCAGTGCACCGATTACCCCAACCGCCGCGCCTCGGTGCCCGATTGCATCCAGCTCACGCCGGGCCAGGCCGACCAATTCAAATGGTTGCCGCCGACCTGCGGTTACCGCCTGGTCAGCGAGCGCAAGGACTTGCCGCTGTGGCATCACCTGGTCTGCGGCGACCGTGACGCGGTACACCACGAACGCATTTCCCAGTCCGGGCGCATGCTCAGCGAAGGCAGCGTGCCCGAGGACGACTGGGAGGATTACCTGATTTTCCGCGCAGGCTGAACGAGGAGTGTGTATGAAGGTGGCCGCCAAGTGGGCCGCGGGCCTGGTCGTGCTGGCGCTGAGCGGGCCGGGCTGGTGCGCGAAGAAAGTCGACCTGGATTACCACATCAAGCTGTTGCCCCAAAGCCAGCAGGCCGAGGTGCGCGTCAGCCTGTCCCTGGGCGCGGCGGTGCGCAGCCTGAACTTCGACCTGGGCCGCGACGGTGACTACAGCGACTTCAAGGCCGATGGCCAGTGGCAAGTCACGGGCAACCGTGGCCTGTGGCAACCCAGCCCTGACAAGGCCAGCCTGACCTACCGGGTGCGCCTGGCCCATGTGCGCAAGCCCGGCGTGTATGACACACGCATCACGCCCGGCTGGGCGTTACTGCGCGGCGAAGACCTGGTGCCGGCCGCACGTCTCGACCAGCAAGACGGTATCGAGCTGGTCTCACGCCTGATGTTCGAACTGCCGACGGGTTGGAAGAGCGTCGAAACGGCCTGGCCGCGCATCGGCCAGAACAAATTCCGCATCGACAACGTGTCCCGCCTGTTCGACCGTCCCACCGGCTGGATGCTGGCGGGCAACCTCGGCAGCCGCCGCCTGCGCCTGGGTGAAACCGACGTCACCGTGGCCTCGCCCAAGGGCCAGGGCATGCGCCGCATGGATGTGCTGACGTTGCTGACTTTTGTCTGGCCCCAGGTGGAAGCCGCGTTCCCGCGCCATCCCGGCAAACTGTTGATTGTCGGTGCCAGTGACCCGATGCGGCGGGGCGCTTATTCGTTACGCGATTCGATCTACCTCAACAGCCGCACGCCGCTGGTGGGCGAAAATGGCAGCAGCCCGCTGCTGCGCGAAGTGGTGCAGGCCATCGGACGTTTCAATGACCACGACAGCAGTGACTGGATCAGCGAGGGCTTGGGCGAGTACTACGCGATTGAGCTGATGCGACGTGCCGGTGGCATCACCGATGAACGCTATGCGGCGATCCAGGCGCGGCTGACCAAAGAAGGCAAAGATGTCACCACTCTCAAAGGCGAGCACGTCAACGGCGCGACGCTGGCGCGTTCGGTGGTGGTATTGCAGGAACTGGACCGTGAGATCCGCGTGAAGACCCACAACAAACGCTCCCTGGACGATCTGGCGCAGGCGGTGATGCGGGTGAACAGCGTCAACACCAAAGAATTCGTGCAGTTGGCCGAGAGCGTGATCGGTGAGTCGTCGGTGGTACTGGATTCCAAATTACTGCGCTGAGCAACAAAACTGTGGGAGCAAGCCAGCTCCCACATTTTAGATCTTCACAGTCTTGAAGACAGAGATCAGGCTTTAGGTTTCACCGCCTTTTCAGCCGCCACTTCAGCCTTGGTCTTCAGGTTCTTCAACTCTTCACCGGCACGTTCGATCTTGGTGCGCACGCTGTTCATTTCCTGGCGGCCCTGTTCCAGTTTGTCCTTGAGCGAACTGTGCCCGGTAAAGCCACGGGCCAGTGCCACGCCACCAATCGCCACCTGGATCAAGCCGAAAATCCCACCGCGGCGCAAGCCTTTACCCACCATCATTACCCCGCCGGCCACCGAGCCGATGCGCTCCCAGCCATGCACGTTCTGGGTGGGTTGAGGCTTCAAGGGTGTGGCTTCGATGATAGGTCGCAAGGTTTTGCTGTCGCTCATGATCAGTCTCCAACAAGGGCAAGTGTTACTAGCTGACTATGCGCACGTGCCGGATGTTCCCGCAATGTTAGTACTTGGGGCCCGAACGGGTGTTATTGCCCTTGGCCAGGCGGTCGTAGAGCACCACGTTGACCGTAGCCGCCAGGTTCATGCAGCCGGTGGTGGGGATGTACACCACGTCCTCGCACCAGTCGCGGATCTCTTTGTCCAGGGAGCCGTCTTCGGGGCCGAAGATATACAGGGCGCGGTCGGGGTGGGTGTATTCAGGCAGCGGACGGGCGCCTTCGACCAATTCTACGGCCACCGGGATGCAGCCCAGGGGCAGGATCTTTTTCAGGTCGTCGATGCCGATCAGCGGGATGTCGTGGTGCACCTTCTTGGTGTCGGTGATGAAATCCCGGGCGCGCTCGTAACGCACGCCGGTGTAGAACACCGAGGCCACGCCGTAGCAGCCGGCGGCACGCATCACCGAGCCGACGTTTTCGGGGGATTTGGGGTTATACAGACCGATGCAGCTGTAGCGTTTATTGCCCACGGGGAAGGGTGCCTTGAGAAAAACGGCGATTATACGGCCTGGGGGGATGCAGTGCTTGGGCGATCGCATCGCGGGCAAGCCCGGCTCCCATAGGGAAATGCATTCCTACTGTGGGAGCTGGCTTGCCTGCGATGAGGCCGGAACAGGCAAAGAAGAACGTTAGTCGTCCTTCTTCATCAATCCCGCCAATGCCGCAAACGGGTTGTGCGTCGCCTTGGCAATGCTCGGGCTGCTGGTGGAGCCTTCGCCGAAGTACTGCTGGTCGGTGTAGCGCGAGTGTTCGTTGTCGTGGCAGTACAGGCACAGCAACTCCCAGTTGGTACCGTCCTGGGGGTTGTCATCATGGTTGTGGTTGCGGTGGTGGACGGTCAGTTCACTCAAGCGCTTGCCGGAAAACTCACGGGCGCAGCGGCCACACACGTGGGGGTACATCTTCAAGGCTTTATCGCGGTAGCCCATTTCGCGGTCGCGCTGGGCATCGGCGAGGATGCGGTCCAGTTTGGCGGTGTGGGAGGGCGGGTTGTTCGAGCTCATCATGGCTCCTGGCTATTATTGGGTGGTTCACGGACAAGGTTGATTCTAGCCGCTCCCACAGGGGATTGGCGCTATTGAATCAACCGTGATCAGCCCTTGAGCTTCTCTGCAATCCAGATGGTATGCCGCGTGCCCTTGTTGCCATGGGCAAACACTTGCACTTCCTCGGCCTTGAAACCGGCCTTGCGCAGTTTGTCACTGAACAGCTTGTCGGCGCTGGCTGACCACACCGCCAGCACACCCTTGGGCCGCAGGGCCTTGGCGCACGCGGCCAGGCCACTGGCCGAGTACAGCCAACTGTTAGCTTTTTGCGTGAGCCCCTCGGGGCCGTTGTCGACGTCGAGCATGATCGCATCAAAGCCTTGGGGCTCGGCCTGCAGTACCTTGGCCACGTCTTCCAGGCGGACCACGGTGCGCGGGTCCAGCAGCGGGCGTCCGGATTTCTCCCCCAGCGGCCCACGGTTCCATTCCACGACGCCGGGCACCAGTTCGGCCACCACCACTTCGGCGCTCTTGCCCAAATGCTTGAGCGCCGCGGCCAAGGTAAAGCCCATGCCCAGGCCGCCGATCAGCACCCGTGAACCCGGGCGCCCGGCCACTTTGCGGCAGGGAATCTCCGCCAGGGCATCTTCGGAGCCATGCATGCGCGTGTTCATCAACTGGCCACCGTCACCGCCCTGGATCTTGATGACGAAGTCCTCGCCGTATTCGAACAGGCACAAGGCACCGCCGTTGTCGGGGATTGGGGTGGTGTCCAGCAGAACGAAACGTTTCATGGAAATCTCATTGGGAAGGGCATTCTTGCGCGGTTGGGAGTAGCCTTAGGGCATTCCGGTCAGGCCATGGAGCCATCGATGAAGTGCAGCATTCTAACGGTCATTGTGTTGAGCGCGCTCGCATTGGGTACCGCGCAGGCTCAGGAGTTACAAACCGTACCGGTCGCGCCCACGCCAACCCCAGGCGCGCCGGGCACGCCAACACCCACGTTGTACCCGCAAGTCACGCCGCCCGTTGCGCCCAAGACCCAGAATGGCTCGCCACCGCTGGTGCCCATCGTGCTGCCCGCGCCGCCCAAGGACCAGACGGTCCCCGGCCTGCAGCAGAACGACAGCAAGCCGAAAACACCGGGCGGTTAGACCAGGCCGAGAGCCTTGAGCACAAAGGCATATTCGAGGGCGACGTCCCGTAAGCCCTGATAGCGCCCGCTCATGCCGCCATGGCCGGCACCCAGCTCGGTCTTGAGCAGCAGCAGGTTGTCGTCCGTCTTGATATCCCGCAGCTTGGCCACCCACTTGGCGGCTTCCCAGTACTGCACGCGGCTGTCGTTATAGCCGGCGATCACCAGCGTGGCCGGGTAAGCCTGGGCGCTGACGTTCTCGTACGGCGCGTAAGCCTTGATGCGCGCATACACCTCGGGTTCCTCGGGGTTGCCCCACTCGTCGTACTCGGTGATGGTCAGCGGCAGTTCCGGGTCGAGCATGGTATTGAGCACATCGACGAACGGCACTTCGGCAATCGCCGCCTGGAACAATTCCGGACGCTGGTTGAGCACCGCGCCGATCAACAGGCCGCCGGCACTTCCGCCACTGATCGCCAGTTGCTGGGAGGTGGTCAGGCCCTCGGCAATCAAATGTTCGGCGCAGGCGATAAAGTCGCTGAAGGTGTGCTGCTTGTGTTCCTGCTTGCCGTTGCGATACCAGGCTTCCCCCAGCTCACCGCCGCCGCGCACATGGGCGATGGCAAACGCCACGCCACGGTCGAGCAAGCTCAGGCGCGCATGGGAGAACCACGGGTCCAGGCTTGAGCCGTAGGCACCGTAGCCATACAGGTACAGCGGCGTCGGCTTGCCGAGCTGGTCACGCTTGACCACCAGGCTGATGGGTACCTGAGTGCCGTCGGCGGAAGTGGCCCACAGGCGTTGGCTGACGTAATCGTCGGCGTTGAAGACGCCCAGCACCGGAGTTTCCTTGAGCACGACCTGTGCGCCTGTCGCCAGCTCAAGCTGGCGCACTTGGGCCGGGCGATTCAAGGCCTCATAGCGCAGGCGGATCTTGTCGCTGGGAAACTCCAGGCTGTTCTGCACATAGAGGCTGTAGGCGGCGTCAGGCAATTGCACCCGATAGGCCGGCACATCCTCAGGGTGCACTTCGATGACTGGCAGGCCACCGATGCGCAGGCTCAAGGTCATGGCGTTGGCGTTCAGGCTCACGCCGTCGAGCATGACCTCGTCGCTGTGGGGGATCAGGTTCTGCCAGTCGGCTTCGGTGGGCGGCGTGCCGGTGTCGGCGGCCACGTACAGCGCATGGTTGATGCCGTCGCGGTTGCTGCGGATAAACCAGGTCCACTGGCCATTGCGCTTGCCGTGGTCGACGTCGTATTCGTGGTCTTCGACCCGTGGCGCCAGGCAGGTGAAGGCCAGGTGCGGTTGATCGGCGTCCAGCGCCCAGACTTCGCTGGTGGTCTTGCTGCCCAGGGCCAGCAACAGTTGGCGTTCGGAGCTTGAGCGGTAGCAATGCAGAAAGAAACGACCGTCGGGCTCGTGGAACACTTCCTGCGCGGCGGTGCCGTCCAGGCGATAGCGATACAGCTTGTGCGGGCGATGGGTGTCGTCCAGTTCGCCGAAAAACAGCGTCAGGCTGTCATTGGCCCAGGTCATGCTGCCATCGCAGTTGTCGAACGCCAGTTCGCTGACCTTGTCGGTCGCCAATTCCTTCACGAACAGCGTGTAAATCTCTTCGCCGCTGGTATCGAGGCTGTAGGCCAGGCGTTGGTGATCGGGGCTGATGCTGAACGCGCCCAGGGAGAAAAAGCCGCCATTGGCCAGCACGTTCGGGTCCAGCAACAGCTCTTCGCTGCTGGTGTCCACCTGGTTGCTGTCATCGGCCGGGCGGCGGCAGCGGTAATGGCGGGCGTATTCGTCGCCGGCGGTAGTGCGGGTGTAATACAGATACGGGCCCCAAGGGGAGGGCAGGGACAGGTCAGTTTCCAGAATGCGGCCCTTGATCTCGTCGAACAGGGTCTCGCGCAACGCTTGCTGATCGGCCAGTTGGGCTTCCTGCCAGGCGTTTTCGGCCTTGAGGTAGTCGAGAACCTCAGGGTTGTCGCGTTCTTGCAGCCAGGCATACGGGTCTGGGCCTGGGGCCTTGCGGGCAATCGGTGCGGTGGAAATAGGCATGGATAATTCCCTATCTGGCAGACGGTGGCAGGCATTGCAGCCTCGACACGCAAAAGCCGTTATCATAGCCGCCTGTTTGCCAACCTTGCCATGGACACCATGACCGAGAACGACTATCTGACCGCTTGGGGCCTTTACGCCTTCGCCGCTTTGGGCTGCCTGTTGGTGTGGTGGCGCATGACCCGCTGGATCTGGCGCTGGCTGCGCGAGCCCCTGCAATTGCTGATGGCGGTGTTGCTGCTCAGCCCGACCATTGTCGACCCGGTCAAGACCCAGTTTGCGCCGGCCGTGGCCATTACCGCCCTGGACCTGGTGCTCAAGGTCGGCAACAACGCCTGGCGGGCGATCTCCGATCTGTTTATGTACACGATGATCGTGTTTGCCCTGTACATCGTGTTTGTGCTGATCCGCTGGCCCATCGAACGCGCCGCCAACGCTCGCCGTGAGCGCAAGGCGGCTGCCGATGCCGCCTTGGCCGCCGAGCCGGAAGACGACGAACCGTTCCGTCGTCCGGCGCCTGCCGGTGGTATGCGGGTCGAACCGCGCCTTTAACGTTGTTTGCCCTGCAGCGAGAGCCCTGGCATGTGTGAATTATTGGGCATGAGTGCCAACGTCCCCACCGATATCGTGTTCAGCTTTACCGGGCTGATGCAGCGCGGTGGGCGCACTGGCCCGCACCGCGACGGCTGGGGCATTGCCTTCTATGAAGGCCGTGGCCTGCGCCTGTTCCAGGACCCGGCTGCCAGTAGCGAGTCGGAAGTCGCATTGCTGGTTCAGCGTTATCCCATCAAGAGCGAAGTGGTGATCGGCCATATCCGCCAGGCCAATGTGGGCAAGGTCAGCCTGGCCAATACCCATCCGTTCGTGCGCGAGCTGTGGGGGCGTAACTGGTGTTTTGCCCACAACGGCCAACTGGCGGACTTCAATCCCCGCGCCACCTTCTACCGCCCGGTGGGCGATACCGACAGCGAAGCGGCGTTCTGCGACTTGCTCAACCGTGTGCGCGAAGCCTTCCCCGAGCCGGTGGACATCGAACAGGTGTTGCCCGACCTGATCGCCGCCTGCGCCGAATACCGCAGCAAAGGCGTGTTCAACTGCCTGCTCAGCGACGGCGACTGGCTGTTCTGCTATTGCTCGACCAAGCTGGCACAGATCACCCGGCGGGCGCCTTTTGGCCCGGCGCGGTTGAAAGATGTCGACGTGATCGTCGATTTTCAGGCCGAAACCACCCCCAATGATGTGGTAACGGTGATCGCCACCGAGCCGTTGACCGACAACGAAAACTGGACCCGCTACGAACCGGGCCAATGGAGCCTGTGGCGACGCGGTGAATGTGTCAGCCAGGGCGTTACCGAGTAAGGAATCGAGCATGTTGCTTAGCTATCTGCGGTTGGTGCTGTTTGCCGTTGGCTTGTTGGTCGGCGTGCAGGTGCCGGGGTTTATCAATGACTACGCCAAGCGCGTCGAAGCCCACCTGATCGAGGCCCAGACCGGCTTGCGCGGTTTCGAGTCCACGGCGCAGCAGTTCTTCAACGGTGATATGCAAGCCTTGGTGGCGCATTACCGCGCCAGCGATGACCCGGTATTCCAGAGCGACGCCAGCAGCCTGGGCGCTATGCTCGATCGCCAGCTCGAGTTGGACAAGCAATACCAGGCCATGCAAGGCCCGTGGTACATCCGTGCCCTGCAAGTTGCAGTGGCTGCCGATCCGGATATCCGTCGGGAGACCTGGAATGGCTACAGCTACCAGATTCTGCTGACGCCTGAAGCCATGGGCTGGGGCCTGGGCGGGGCGATGCTGTTGTCGTTCGGCATTGAATGCCTGTACCGCTTGATCGACTGGGTGGTGTTGGGCGGCCGGCGCCTGCGCCGGAGCCGGCCCATCGAAGAGCGGGACCTCAAGGGCCTCTGATCAAGGACCGACTCGGTCCAATGTGGGAGCTGGCTTGCCTGCGATAGCGGTGGGTCAGTTACCGATGTGCAGGCTGACCCACCGCTATCGCAGGCAAGCCAGCTCCCACAGTGTTAATCGGGTTTATGCAGTTGCATGCGATCTGCACCGACTTGCTCGGCATAGCGGGCGACGACTTTCTGGCACAACCCCACAATTTCCTCCACCAACTCCACCCCCACGCGCCACGACACCACTACTTGCAAGTTCGGCAGGCGCTGGGCCATGGGCAGCATCACCAATTCCCCTCGCTCCAGCTCTTCGCTCACCAGCACCGGCGGCAGTGCGCCGATGCCGAAGCCATCGCGCAGCAACCGGGTAATCGCCGACACCGAATTCACGCAGTTCATGCGCGGTGCGGCCACGCCATTGGCCTGCATCAAACTCAACACGTCCTGATGCGGGTGAGAGTTTTTCGAGTAGGTGATGATGCGCTCCTGGGCCAGTTCGGCGAGGGAGGCGTAGTCGCGGTTGTAGATCGACTGGCTGGCCACGATCCAGGCCATGGGGTGGCTGGCCAGTTCCAGGCTGCGCACGGTTTCCAGGCGCAGCAGGTCGGTTTGCAGGATCAGGTCAAGAAAGCCTTTTTGTAGCTGATCGCTGAGGTTAAGCGCGGTATCGGCGATCAGCTCGATCTCCACCAGCGGGAACAGCTTCATCAGTTCAGCGACCAGCGGGCTGAGCCAGGTGTGGATCACCGTGTCCATCGCGCCGATCCGAATGCGCCCGACCTTGCTGCTGGTGGTCTCCAGAGACTGCTTCAAACCCTGCATGGTCACCATCATTTGCTCGGCATAGTCGAGCACTTTCAAGCCTTCCGGGGTCAGGCTCACGCCTCGCGAGTCACGCAGGAACAGCTTCACGCCCAGCTCGCTTTCAAGCACGGCAATGCGGCTGGAAATCGAGGCCTGGGTGGTGAACAGCTTCTCGGCCGTGAGCCGGAAGCTCTTGAGCCTGGCCACCCAGACGAAGGTTTCGAGGAACTTCAAATTCATGGGATCAACTTTTTCTTATGCATGGATCGGTTTTTATTAGTTGGACGTCGCACCGGGCAAGCGCCAAAAATCGAGCCGTTCCACGATAAGCGTCGTTGGGGTGCCAGGACAAGTTGCGAGTTCTGTGTAATAAATCCCACACTACAAAAAAACAAAACCTACAGGAGCGACCACCGTGAGCCGCCTGCTACTGAACTGCGACATCGGCGAAAGCTTTGGCAACTGGACCATGGGTCTGGACGCCGAAGTCATGCCGTTCATTGATTGCGCCAACGTGGCCTGCGGCTTCCATGCCGGCGACCCGAGCATCATGCGCAAGACCGTCAGCCTGGCGTTCAAGCACGGCGTACAAGTGGGCGCCCACCCGGCCTACCAGGACCTGCAAGGCTTCGGCCGGCGCTCCATGAACTACACGCCGCAGGAAATCCAGGACCTGTTGCACTACCAGATCGGCGCGCTGGATGGCATCTGCCGCGCTCAGGGCGGGCGCGTCAGCTATGTGAAACCCCATGGTGCGATGTACAACGACATGATGGCCAACCCCGCGCAGTTGCGTGCGGTGATCCAGGCCGTGGCCGCCTACGGCGACCTGCCGCTGATGCTACTGGCCACCCGGGATAACCGCGCGGCCCAAGCGTTGGGTGATGAATACGGGGTGACGCTGTGGTTCGAAGCCTTTGCCGACCGTGCCTATGACAGCAACGGCCATCTGGTTTCCCGCCAGTTGCCCGGCGCGGTGCACCACGACAGCGAAACCATTGTGCAGCAGGCCCTGACCCTTTCCCGTGGCGAATCGCTGATTGCAAGCGACGGCAGCTCATTGGTACTCCAGGCCAATACCCTGTGTGTGCATGGCGACAACGCCAGCTCGGTGGCTGCCGTGCAGCGTATCCGCGAAGCGTTGAAAACAGCATGAAGCCACGCATCGAAGTGGTGGCGATCGACTGCCTGATGGTGCGCCTGTTTGACGTGATCGCCGAAGCCAACATGCCGTGGATGCTCGCGGCTACCGAGCGCCTGCGCAATGGCTTTGGCTTGGCATTGGTGGACCTGGTGCCGTCCTACACCACCTTGATGGTGCATTACGATCTCACTGCGCTAACCCCGGCCCAGGCCCGGGCGCTGATTGACCAGGCCCTCACCGATCTGCAACCCCAGGCCCAGGGCAGCGGCCAGTGCCATGTGTTGCCAGTGTGGTACGACCTGAGTGTCGGCCCGGAACTGACCTTGCTGTCCCAGCGCAGCGGGCTGGCCGTGGAGGAGGTGATCCGCCGCCACAGCGCCCACGAGTACCAGGTGTTCGCCCTCGGTTTTGCCCCTGGGTTTGCCTTTATGGGGCTGGTGGACGAAGTGCTCGCCACCCCACGCCTCAACACGCCGCGCAAACGCGTGGCCGCTGGCAGTGTCGGTATCGCCGAGCGGCAGACCGCCGCTTACCCGGTGGTGTCCCCAGGCGGCTGGAACCTGATCGGCCGCACCCCGGCCAAACTGTTCGACCGTGAGCGCGACGGCTACAGCCTGATGCAGCCCGGCGACACGGTGCGCTTCGCCTCGGTCAGCCACGCCGAATTCATCAACTTGGGTGGCGATGACACGCCGTTGGAGGCGCAAGCATGAGCCGCTTGATCATCGAGGCCAGCACGCCACTGTGCCTGTTGCAGGACGCCGGTCGTTTTGGCGTACGCCACCTGGGCGTGACCCAGGGCGGCGCGCTGGATTGGGTGTCGATGTCCTGGGCCAACTGGCTGTTGGGCAATGCCCTGGATGCGCCGGTGGTGGAGATCACCCTTGGGGGCTTTACCGTACAGGCCGAGGATTATTGCCTGCTGGCCTTGGCCGGTGCAGACCTGGGCGCCTATGTCGATGAGCGAGCGATAAGCCCCGGTCGCAGTTTTATCCTGCAAAAGGGCCAGCGACTGCGCTTCACCCAGCCGTTCAATGGGGCACGCGCTTATCTGGCCGCGCCCGGTGGCTTTGATGCGCAGGCGGTACTGGGCAGTTGTGCAACGGTCGTGCGCGAAGCGTTGGGCGGCGTGGACGGTTTCGGCAAGGCCTTGGCCGAAGGCGGGCGGTTGGCGTATTCCGGTACGGGCGGCGCGATGAAGGTGCTGGCTAGCCCGGATTTGCAATCCGGTGCATCACTGGACGTGATCATCGGCGCGCAGATAGGCCAGTTCAGCGGGCAGAGTCTGTTTGATGCCTTCAACGCCGAATGGTCTCTGGACAGCCGTGCCGACCGTATGGGCGTGCGTTTGCTCGGCACGCCGTTGCAGTATCAGGGGCCGTCGTTGATTTCCGAAGGGATACCGTTGGGCGCGATCCAGGTGCCCCCGGATGGGCAGCCGATTGTGTTGCTCAATGACCGGCAGACGATCGGTGGTTATCCGCGGTTGGGCGCGTTGACGCCTTTATCCTTGGCGCGGCTGGCGCAGTGTTTGCCGGGGGAGAAAGTCCGGTTGGCCCCGGTGGTGCAGGAAACAGCGCATCGGCAGCACATAGAGTATTTACGCAGGTTTTCAGCGTAAATGGGTTTTAAAGATGAGTCCTACGACATTGCAGAATTTTGTCGTCTTTGCCCCAGCGCACAGCCATGCAAGCCTTGAGTGGCTTATTCACTATCAGGCTTTGCTATGCGCTATTTGAAGATATATGCCCAGGATGTACTCGATAACGATATTCCGGATGTGGTCTATCTGGAGTTTTATGACACCGCCCAAACCCCCGCGCTTGTGCATCGGGCAACGGCATTTGATATTACTGACGATGGCCAGTTTGACTGGATTATTGCGGATGATCTCAATCAAGACGGCATTGTCGACAAGGTTGACCGGGAGATGGCACTGGAGTTTTCCCAGCTGTTTCTGGCGTTCCAGTGGTTCAGTCTCGATGAGCCCTTTGACAAATACCTGAAGGTGTTTGCCGGCGACTTCGATGACAACGGGATTCCTGATACGGTGCGGCTGCACTTCCATCAGGGCGAGGGAGACCCTCGAGATGAAACCATCGTCTATTCGGCGGCGGTATACAGCGACGGGAATGGTCAAGGGGCCAGTGTTTCGATCAATCAGGATGTGAACAACGACGGGAAAGTAGACCGCCAGGATTCTGAACTGATCAAACAGTTCGCTGCGCTCTTTCTCAGGTTTTCCTGGATCGACACCGAGCACTGCTGAGTGCCGTGCCTGTAGCCGATAGCATCGGCTACAGGCCAGGGTTCACTTGGATAGAAAACGCATGCCCTCTTCAAGCCCGCGCAGCGTCAGCGGATACATTTGATCCTCCACCAACTCCCGCACGATCCCCGTCGACGCCGTATAGCCCCAGGTATCTTTCGGGTAGGGGTTAATCCAGATCAGCTTCTTGTACTTGGCCATGAAGCGCTGCATCCACACATACCCCGGCTCCTCGTTCCAATGCTCGACGCTGCCACCGGCCTGGGTGATTTCATAGGGCGCCATGGCCGCATCGCCGATAAAAATCACTTTGTAGTCGGCGCCGTATTTGTGCAGCAGGTCCTGGGTGGAGGTGCGTTCGGAAGTACGGCGCTGGTTGTTCTTCCACACCGATTCGTACACGAAGTTGTGGAAGTAAAAATACTCCAGGTGCTTGAACTCGGTCTTGCACGCGGAGAACAGCTCCTCGCAGATCTTCACGTGGGCATCCATCGAGCCGCCGATGTCGAACAGCAGCAACAGCTTGATAGTGTTACGCCGTTCGGGGCGCATCTGGATATTCAGCAAACCGGCATCGCGGGCGGTGTGGTCAATGGTGCCGTCGATATCCAGCTCTTCGGCCGCGCCCTGGCGGGCAAACTTGCGCAGGCGGCGCAGGGCGATCTTGATGTTGCGCGTGCCCAGTTCCACCTGGTCGTCGAGGTTCTTGTACTCGCGCTGGTCCCAGACTTTCACCGCCTTGCCCTGACGCTTGCCGGCGTCACCGACGCGAATGCCTTCAGGGTTGTAGCCGCCAGAACCAAAGGGGCTGGTGCCGTCGGTGCCGATCCACTTGTTGCCACCGGCGTGGCGTTCTTTCTGTTCTTCCAGGCGTTTCTTGAACTCCTCGATCAGCTTGTCGAGGCCACCCAGGGACTGGATCTGCGCGCGTTCCTCATCGCTCAAGGAACGTTCGAATTCCTTGCGTAGCCATTCTTCGGGGATCAGCGCCTGCAGGTGGTCGTCGAGCTTTTCCAGGCCGTTGAAATAGGCGCCGAAGGCCCGGTCGAACTTGTCGAAATGCCGCTCGTCCTTGACCAGGATCGCCCGGGCCAAGTAGTAGAACTCGTCCATGTCGGCGAAGGTCACGCGCTGTTTGAGCGCGTTGATCAGGTCGAGCAGCTCGCGCACCGACACCGGTACCTTGGCGGCACGCATTTCGTTGAACAGGTTGAGCAGCATCAGCGATTACCGCGACGGCTCATGAACGCCAGACGCTCCAGCAACTGCACGTCTTGCTCGTTCTTCACCAGGGCGCCAGCCAGGGGAGGGATGGCCTTGGTCGGGTCGCGCTCGCGCAGCACTGCTTCGCCAATATTGTCGGCCATCAGCAGCTTGAGCCAGTCGACCAGCTCGGAGGTGGACGGTTTTTTCTTCAGGCCCGGTACCTTGCGCACATCGAAGAACACGTCCAGCGCTTCGCTGACCAGGTCTTTCTTGATGTCCGGGTAGTGCACGTCCACGATCTTTTGCAGGGTGGTGCGGTCGGGGAAGGCGATGTAGTGGAAGAAGCAGCGGCGCAGGAACGCGTCCGGCAGCTCTTTTTCGTTGTTGGAGGTAATGATGATGATCGGGCGCTTCTTGGCTTTGATGGTCTCGTCGATTTCGTAGACGTAGAACTCCATCTTGTCGAGTTCTTGCAGCAGGTCGTTGGGGAACTCGATGTCGGCCTTGTCGATTTCATCGATCAGCAGGATCACCCGCTCTTCTGATTCAAAGGCTTCCCACAGCTTGCCCTTCTTCAGGTAGTTGCGTACGTCGTGCACCTTGTCCACGCCCAGTTGCGAGTCGCGCAGGCGGCTGACCGCGTCGTACTCGTACAGGCCCTGGTGCGCCTTGGTGGTGGACTTGATGTGCCAGGTGATCAACCTGGCACCGAAGGATTCGGCCAGTTGCTCGGCAAGCATGGTCTTGCCGGTGCCCGGTTCGCCCTTGACCAGCAGCGGCCGCTCCAGGGTGATGGCGGCGTTGACGGCCAGTTTCAGGTCATCGGTAGCCACATAGGCCTGGGTGCCTTCGAACTTCATCGGTCATTCCTCGAATTCATCAATGGCCTGACTATACCGCGCAGCCCCGGCGACTGTGAACGCAGACGGGCTATTCAGTCTCTGAATGGCGGGTCACATCAGCCCTGGCCCATGCAGGAAGTGTGGAGCCAGCTCCCACAGGGTTAATCAGCGCTGGGCTTGGGCTGTTCGTAACGAGCATTGAACGCCTGGATGAACCCATTGCGCAGAATCGCGATCACCGCAGAAAACGCACTGACATTTTGCTGATGCACGCTACCGCTCAGCTCTACACGGGTGGCGAACTGGTTTTTACGCTGGTTTTTCAGCACGGTTTCGCTGGCGCCCACCACGGCTTCCCAGATCGAACGGAAGATATTCTTGTCCTGGTTTTCAACGTCTTGTTGCCAGTCGAACACCTCCACATCGCGCAGCAGCGGCTTGATGTAGCCGCTGAGCCGGCCATTTTCAGCCTGGGCTTCGATCACCACATCGCCTGTGCCAGCCTTGAAGTCGAACTTGCCATAGGCAGAGGCGAAGTCATTCATGCGTTTTAGTTGCAGGTCGCGGGCGCGGAAGCGGAACTCGAACTCTTCGAAATCGCTCAGCGGGTCAAAGGTGGCGTTGGCTTCCAGGGGCGCCTGGCCTTGCAGCAGTGCCTTGCCTTCAAAGCGTGCATCACGCTTGCCTTTGACATCCACCACATTGGTCAGGTTATAGAAGCTGGCGTTGACCCCGGTGGCGTTGATATTCACCTGGGGCTTGGAGCTGAAGTTATGGAAGGCGATCTCGCCGTCTTCGATGCGCACTTCATTGAGGGTAATCGGCAGCAGCTTGCGCAGTTGTTCCTGCCAGTCGGTGCCTTTACCGGTCTGGGACGCCTGCTTGTTGGCCCCGCCATCGACGAAGTTGATCTGCGGGCGCACAAAATGTCCTTCGGCCACGACGGCATGGTCGTACCACAGCGAATGCCAGCTCACTGCGAACTCGATCAGCGGCGCCTTGACGAACGGTACCGGGACCTTGCCGTCCACCTTGACGATTTGCAGGCCGTTGATCCGGTATGCGCCGCGCCATAGCGCCAGGTCCACATCGGCAATCTCGCCGCGGTAATCGCCCATGTTGGCGAGTTTGTCGTTCAGGTAGTTGCGTACCAGGTAGGGCAGCGCGATGTGCACGGCAATCAGGACCAGCACCAGAGCGGCGATTGTCCCTAACGGCCAACTGTAGCGACGTTTCATTGGGCAGTTCTCCTAGCTTGTAGGGGATTGACTGCTCTGATCGTCGCAACGTTCCTCCTTCTGGACGCTTGGGAGCACGAGGCATACCCTTGGGGCCTTTCCCAAAGTCTCGACAACAGGAATCGCCATGAGCCGCATCTTCGCAGACAACGCGCACTCCATCGGTAATACGCCTCTGGTTCAGATCAACCGCATCGCACCGCGTGGCGTGACGATCCTGGCCAAGATCGAAGGGCGCAACCCGAGTTATTCGGTCAAGTGTCGCATTGGCGCCAGCATGATCTGGGATGCGGAAAGCAGCGGCAAGCTCAAGCCGGGCATGACCATTGTCGAGCCGACTTCGGGCAACACCGGTATCGGCCTGGCGTTTGTCGCCGCCGCCCGTGGCTACAAATTGCTGCTGACCATGCCGTCGTCCATGAGCCTTGAGCGCCGTAAAGTGCTCAAGGCTCTGGGCGCCGAACTGGTGCTGACCGAGCCGGCCAAGGGCATGAAGGGCGCCATCGACAAGGCTGCCGAGATCGTCGCCAGCGACCCGGCTACCTACTTTATGCCGGCCCAGTTCGATAACCCGGCAAACCCTGCGATCCACGAGAAAACCACCGGCCCGGAAATCTGGAGCGACACCGATGGCGCCGTGGACGTGCTGGTGGCAGGCGTGGGGACCGGCGGCACGATCACCGGAGTATCACGCTATATCAAGAACACGGCGGGCAAGCCGATTCTGTCGGTGGCCGTGGAACCCATGGTTTCCCCGGTGATCACTCAGGCCTTGGCGGGTGAAGAGATCAAGCCCAGCCCGCACAAGATCCAGGGTATCGGTGCCGGTTTCGTGCCAAAAAACCTCGACCTGTCGATGGTCGACCGCGTGGAGCTGGCAACCGACGAAGAGTCCAAGGCCATGGCCCGACGCTTGATGCTGGAAGAAGGCATCTTGTGCGGGATCTCCTGTGGCGCCGCCATGGCCGTGGCCGTGCGCCTGGCCGAGAAGCCAGAGATGCAGGGCAAGACTATTGTGGTGATCTTGCCGGACTCCGGTGAGCGCTACCTGTCGAGCATGTTGTTCAGCGATTTGTTTACCGAGCAGGAAAACCAGGCCTGATCTTAAGAGCAACCCTGTGGCGAGGGAGCTTGCTCCCGCTGGGCTGCGCAGCGGCCCCATTATTCTGGGAGCGCTTCGCACTCCAGCGGGAGCAAGCTCCCTCGCCACAAGGTTGATGTATGTCACCCGGTCGGTCTGGGCCTTCTGCATAATGGCTCAAGTGTTTATCATGGCCGGCTGTTACGTCTGGTTTCCCATTGACGGAAATTTGCTGGCCAGGCGCTTATTTCCAGGAGTTGCTGCATGACCTTTTCTTTGGCCGCCAAACTGTCGGTGTTGCTGCTGTTCATCGGCAGCACGCTGTATGTGCACTTGCGTGGCAAGGCCCGTTTGCCGATGTTGCGTCAGTTCGTCAACCATTCGGCGCTGTTCGCCCCATATAACGCCCTGATGTACCTGTTTTCCGCGGTGCCGTCCAAGCCCTACCTGGACCGCAGCAAATTCCCGGAACTGGATGTGCTCAAGGACAACTGGGAAGTGATCCGCGAAGAGGCCATGCACCTGTTCGACGAGGGCTACATCCGCGCCGCCGAAAAGAACAACGACGCCGGTTTCGGTTCGTTTTTCAAGAAGGGCTGGAAGCGTTTTTACCTCAAGTGGTACGACAAGCCGCTGCCATCGGCCGAGGCGCTGTGCCCCAAGACCGTGGCGTTGGTGAGCAGCATCCCTAACGTCAAGGGCGCTATGTTTGCGCTGTTGCCGGGCGGCAGTCACCTCAACCCGCACCGCGACCCGTTTGCCGGTTCCCTGCGTTATCACCTGGGGCTGTCCACGCCGAACTCCGACGACTGCCGTATCTTCGTCGACGGCCAGGTCTACGCCTGGCGCGACGGTGAAGACGTGATGTTCGACGAAACCTACGTGCACTGGGTGAAAAACGAAACCGAACAGACCCGGGTGATCCTGTTCTGCGACATCGAGCGGCCATTGAGCAACCGCGTGATGACCCGCATCAACCGCTGGGTCAGCAAGCAGCTGGGCCGCGCAACCGCACCGCAGAACCTCGATGACGAGCGCGTGGGCGGCATCAACCAGGCGTACGCCTGGAGCAAGACCTTCAGCGACAAGTTCAGTGGACAGGTCAAGCAGTGGAAGCGCAAGCATCCCAAGGCGTACCGCATTGCGCGGCCGGTGCTGGCGGTGGTGGTGCTGGTGCTGCTCTGGAAGTGGCTGTTCGGCTAAACCGCACACCCTAAAAAAGGCGCTGTATCGAAAGATGCAGCGCCTTTTTCATGCCTGGAATGTGATCAACACTGTGGGAGCTGACTTGCCTGCGATGGCGGAGTATCAGCTATAAAAATGTTGGCTGACCCACCGCTTTCGCAGGCAAGCCAGCTCCCACCTTTGATCTGCGTTGCTCTTAAGAGGCGATCAACTGGCGCAGCACGTAGTGCAGAATCCCACCGGCCTTGAAGTACTCCACTTCATTCAAGGTATCAATCCGGCACAGCACCTCAACCTTCTCGCTGCTGCCATCCTCCCGCGTGATCACCAGCGTCAGGTTCATTCGCGGCTCGATCTCGGCATCGGTCAGCCCGAAGATGTCGATCTTCTCCTTGCCGGTGAGCTTGAGCGTCTTGCGGTTCTGATCCAGCTTGAACTGCAACGGCAACACGCCCATGCCTACCAGGTTGGAGCGGTGGATACGCTCGAAGCTCTCGGCGATCACCGCCTTGACGCCCAGCAGGTTAGTGCCCTTGGCCGCCCAGTCGCGGCTGGAGCCGGTACCGTATTCCTGGCCGGCGATCACCACCAGCGGTGTGCCCGAGGCCTGGTACTGCATGGCGGCATCATAGATCGCCATTTTCTCGCCCGTAGGGATATACAGCGTGTTACCGCCTTCTTCGCCGCCGAGCATTTCGTTGCGGATACGGATATTGGCGAAGGTGCCGCGCATCATCACTTCATGGTTGCCCCGGCGTGAGCCGTAGGAGTTGAAGTCACGCGGCTCCACGCCCTGTTCGCGCAGGTAGCGCCCGGCCGGGCTGTCGGCCTTGATATTGCCGGCAGGGGAGATGTGGTCGGTGGTTACCGAATCCCCCAGCAGGGCCAGCACGTTGGCGCCCTTGACGTCCTCGATCACCGGCAGCGGGCCAGCAATGTCGTCGAAGAACGGCGGGTGCTGGATGTAGGTGGAATCCTGCTGCCATACGTAGGTGGCTGCCTGCGGTACTTCAATGGCTTGCCATTGCTCGTCGCCGGCAAACACTTCGGCATATTCCTTGTGGAACATGCTGGTGCTGACTTGGGCCACCGCTTCGGCGATTTCCTGGCTGCTGGGCCAGATGTCCTTGAGGTACACCGGATTACCCTGCTGATCATTGCCCAGCGGCTCGCTGCTGATGTCGATGCGCACGGTGCCGGCCAGCGCGTAGGCGACGACCAGGGGTGGCGAGGCCAGCCAATTGGTTTTCACCAGTGGGTGCACGCGGCCTTCGAAGTTACGGTTGCCGGACAGCACCGAGGCCACGGTGAGATCGGCCTTCTGGATGGCTTTTTCGATCGGCTCGGGCAGGGGCCCGGAGTTGCCGATACAGGTGGTGCAGCCGTAGCCCACCAGGTCGAAGCCAAGCTTGTCCAGGTACTGGGTGAGGCCCGCAGCCTTGTAGTAGTCGGTGACCACTTTGGACCCCGGCGCCAGGGAGCTTTTCACCCAGGGCTTGCGGGTCAGGCCTTTTTCCACGGCTTTTTTCGCCACCAGCCCGGCCGCCATCATCACGCTGGGGTTGGAGGTGTTGGTGCAGGAGGTAATCGCGGCGATCACCACGGCGCCGTTTTTCAGGCGATAGGTGTTGCCTTCGTATTCATAATCCGCCTCGCCGACCAGGTCGGCATTGCCCACGGCAACGCCGCCTCCGCCTTCGCTTTCCAGGCGGCCTTCTTCTTTGCTGGTGGGCTTGAATTGCAGGTCGAGAAAATCGCTGAACGCTTGGCCTACATTCGGCAGAGCGACGCGGTCTTGCGGGCGTTTGGGCCCGGCGAGGCTGGCTTCAACGCTGCCCATGTCCAGGGCCAGGGTATCGGTGAAGACCGGCTCCTGGCCGGCGTTGCGCCACAGGCCCTGGGCCTTGGTATAGGCTTCCACCAGCTTGACCGTCTCAGCCGGGCGGCCGGACAGGCGCAGGTAGTCCAGGGTCACCTCATCCACCGGGAAAAAGCCACAGGTCGCGCCATATTCCGGTGCCATGTTGGCGATGGTAGCGCGGTCGGCCAGGGGCAAATCGGCCAGGCCGTCGCCGTAGAACTCGACGAACTTGCCCACCACGCCTTTCTTGCGCAGCATTTGCGTGACGGTCAGCACCAGGTCGGTGGCGGTGATGCCTTCCTTGAGCTTGCCGGTGAGCTTGAAGCCGATCACTTCCGGGATCAGCATCGACACCGGCTGGCCGAGCATCGCCGCCTCGGCTTCGATCCCGCCCACGCCCCAGCCCAATACGCCGAGGCCGTTGATCATGGTGGTGTGGGAGTCGGTGCCTACCAGGGTATCGGGGAAGGCGTAGGTGCGGCCGTCTTCCTCTTTGGTCCACACGGTGCGGCCCAGGTATTCGAGGTTGACCTGGTGGCAGATGCCGGTACCCGGTGGTACCACGCTGAAGTTGTCGAAGGCGCTCTGGCCCCAGCGCAGGAAGGCGTAGCGTTCGCCGTTGCGCTGCATCTCGATATCGACGTTCTGCTCAAATGCGCTGGTGGTGCCGAACTTGTCGACCATCACCGAGTGGTCGATCACCAGGTCCACCGGTGACAGCGGGTTGATGCGCTGTGGGTCACCCCCGGCCTTGGCCACGGCAGCGCGCATGGCGGCCAGGTCGACCACGGCGGGTACCCCGGTAAAGTCTTGCATCAGCACGCGAGCGGGGCGGTACTGGATCTCGCGGTCGGACTGGCGTTCTTTGAGCCAGGCGGCGATGGCCTTGAGGTCGGTGCCGGTGACGGTCTTGGCGTCTTCCCAGCGCAGCAGGTTTTCCAGCAGCACCTTGAGGGACATCGGCAGCTTGTCCAGGTCACCCAGGCTCTTGGCGGCTTCGGGCAGGCTGAAGTAGTGGTAGGTTTTGCTGTCTATTTGCAGTGTCTTAAGGGTTCTCAGGCTATCAAGGGATGACATTACATGACTCCTTATGGTCCGCACGGCTACGGACCTGACGGGACGAACAGAGCTATCACGTTAGCGCTGTTTTCATTAGCAGGCTAATAACTGGACTCTATCGCTGAGTCCAAGGTTCCGAACTCGGCTATCATGCGCGCGTTTTCATGACAGGTATTGCGATAGCGCAACGCCGGTTGATTCACCAGGAGATTCAATGAACACCCTTTTTATGCACTGCCGCCCGGGTTTTGAAGGCGAAGTCTGTTCCGAGATCGCGGAGCACGCCGCGCGCCTGAACGTTTCCGGCTACGCCAAGGCCAAGACCGGCAGCGCCTGCGCCGAATTTGTCTGCACCGAAGAAGACGGCGCCCAGCGCCTGATGCACGGCCAGCGCTTTGCCGAGCTGATCTTCCCCAGGCAGTGGGCGCGCGGGGTGTTTATCGACCTGCCGGAAACCGACCGCATCAGCGTGATCCTCGCCCACCTGCGCGAATTTCCGTTGTGCGGCAGCCTGTGGCTGGAGATGGTCGACACCAACGACGGCAAGGAACTGTCCAACTTCTGCAAAAAATTCGAAGTGCACCTGCGCAAAGCCCTGCTTAACGCCGGCAAGCTGGTGGACGACCCGAGCAAGCCGCGCCTGCTGCTGACCTTCAAGAGCGGCCGCGAAGTGTTCATGGGCCTGGCCGAGTCGAACAACTCGGCGATGTGGCCCATGGGCATCCCGCGCCTCAAGTTTCCGCGTGATGCGCCCAGCCGCTCGACCCTCAAGCTGGAAGAGGCCTGGCACCACTTCATCCCCCGTGACCAGTGGGACGAACGCCTGCACGGCGACATGACCGGCGTCGACCTCGGCGCAGCACCGGGCGGCTGGACCTGGCAACTGGTCAACCGTGGCATGCTGGTGACCGCCATCGACAACGGCCCCATGGCCGAAAGCCTGATGGACACCGGCCTGGTGCAACACCTGATGGCCGACGGCTTCACCTTCGTGCCCAAGCAGCCGGTGGACTGGATGGTCTGCGATATCGTCGAGAAACCTGCGCGCAACGCGGCACTCTTGGAAACCTGGATTGGCGAAGGGCATTGCCGCGAGGCGGTGGTGAACCTGAAGTTGCCGATGAAACAGCGTTACGCCGAGGTGAAGCGCTTGCTGGAGCGCATCGAAGAGGGCTTCAAGGCGCGCGGCATTCGTGTGGAGATCGGCTGCAAGCAGCTCTACCACGACCGCGAAGAGGTGACATGTCACTTGCGCCGCCTGGTAGATGTAAAGAAATCCAAAAGCCGCTGATATTAAATGTGGGAGCTGGCTTGCCTGCGAAAGCGGTATAACAGTCGAAGTTTATGTTGAATGTGCCCCCGTCATCGCGGGCAAGCCCGCTCCCACATTGTTGAGCGGTGCCAGTTTTAGGAGTGAAGTATGAGTCTTGAACAGCCTGTCGACGGCACCCTCGACGCCACCGGCCTCAACTGCCCGGAACCCGTGATGATGCTGCACCAGCACATCCGCGACCTGCCGGCGGGCGGCCTGCTCAAGGTCATCGCGACCGACCCGTCGACCCGTCGGGATATCCCCAAGTTCTGCGTGTTTCTCGACCACGAACTGGTGGATCAGCAGGAAGATGCTGGCACCTACCTGTACTGGATCCGCAAGAAAGCCGATTAAGCCTGCGCCTTTTCGGCCCGAATGCGTCGGCGTGCACTGCGCGCCAGGCGCACCACCAACATCCCCGCCGCACAGCTCAAGCCCACGATCAGGCCTTGCCATAAACCGCTCGGGCCGCTGGGCTCACCGAGCCAGTTGGTCAGGCCCAGGGCGTAACCCACCGGCAGGCCCACGCCCCAATAGGCGAACAAGGTCAGCACCATGGTCACCCGGGTGTCCTGATAGCCGCGCAATGCGCCGGCGGCGGTGACCTGGATCGAGTCAGAGAACTGGAACAGCGCCGAGAACACGATCAGCATCGACGCCAGGTGGATCACCACCGGGTCGGGGGTGTAGATCGCTGCAATCTGCTCACGAAACAACAGCATCAAGCTGCAGGAAAAACAGGCATACGCCAGTGCGGTGCCCATGCCGACGCCGGCGGCGAAGCGTGCTTCCCGAGGTTCGCCGCGCCCCAGCGCCTGCCCGACGCGCACGGTCACGGCCATGCTCAGGGAATAGGGGATCATGAACACCAGGGAGCTGACGTTCAACGCGATCTGATGGCCGGAAACCACGGTAGCGCCCAGGCTACCGAGCAACAGGGCAATCACTGCGAAAATGCTCGACTCGGCGAAGATCGCCACGCCAATCGGCAGGCCGATGCCCAGGATGCGCTTGATCACCGTCCATTGCGGCCAGTCGAAGCGCTTGAACAGTTCGCTGCTCTGGTACACCGGGCCCCAGCGCGTCCAGCCGGCCAGGCCCAGCAGCATCACCCACATCGCAATGGCGGTGGCCCAGCCGCAACCCACGCCGCCCATGGCCGGTACGCCGAAATGGCCGTAGATGAAGACGTAGTTCAACGGAATATTCAGCGCCAGGCCGCACAGGCCCATGACCATGCTCGGCCGCGTACGGCCCAGGCCATCACTAAAGCAGCGCAGCACGTAATACAGCGCAATAGCCGGCATACCCGCGGCGATGCCATGCAGGTAACCCATGGACGGCTCGATCAGGTCGGGCTCGACCTTCATCGCATGCAGGATCGGCTCGGCACACAGCAACAGCAGCGCACCGCAGAGGCCGACCACCACGGCCAACCACAACGATTGGCGCACCAACGGGCCGATCTCGGTCAGTTTTCCCGCGCCATAACGCTCGGCCACTTTCGGCGTGGTGGCCAGCAAGGTGCCGGTCATCAGCAGGTACACCGGGATCCAGATCGAGTTACCCAGGCCGACCGCCGCCAGGTCCTGCGGGCTCACGCGCCCGGCCATCACCGCATCGACGAAGCTCATCGCGGTGGTGGCCAGTTGGCCAATCATGATCGGCAAGGCCAGCGTCAGCAGGCCGCGCACTTCCCGGCTGATGCGGGCGGGGCGGGAGAGGGGAGCGGTGGCAGTGTTCACGTACAGGTGTCCAATAAAAAGGCAGTCGCAAGGACGGCGGATTCTACGCGTTGACGCAGCGGTCAGGAAAAAACCTGTGTTAGGGATTTGTAAGCGATGCGCCCAGGCCAGCGCTGACCCCTGTGGGAGCTGGCTTGCCTGCGATGCAGGCACCTCGGTACATCAGGCAAACCGGGTCGATGCAGTCGCAGGCAAGCCAGCTCCTACACAGGATCTTCTGTACACTGCCAATCCGCCAAAGGAGCCTGCCATGCTGATTGTTGCCGACGAAAATATCCCGCTGCTCGATGCATTCTTCGAAGGGGTTGGCGAGATTCGCCGCGTGCCCGGCCGTTCCATCGACCGCGCCACCGTCGAGCAGGCCGATGTACTGCTGGTGCGCTCGGTGACCAACGTCAACCGTTCCCTGCTTGAGGGCAGTAACGTGCGCTTTGTCGGCACCTGCACCATCGGCACCGACCACCTGGACCTCGACTACTTCAAGCAAGCGGGTATCCAGTGGTCCAGCGCGCCCGGCTGCAATGCGCGCGGGGTCGTGGACTACGTGCTTGGCAGCTTGCAGACCCTGGCTGAAATCGAAGGCGCTGACCTCAAGCAGCGTACCTACGGCATCGTAGGTGCCGGCGAAGTCGGCGGGCGCTTGGTCAAGGTGCTCAAGGGCCTGGGCTGGAATGTGTTGGTGTGCGATCCGCCGCTCCAGATTACCGAAGACGGCGACTACGTCAGCCTGCAGCAGATCATCGAACAGTGCGACGTAATCAGCTTGCATACGCCGCTGATCAAGTCCGGCAACGGTTCCACCTGGCACCTGCTTGATCGCCAGCGCCTGGAACAGCTCAAGCCAGGCACATGGCTGATCAATGCCAGCCGGGGCGCGGTGGTGGACAACGCGGCCCTGCGCGAGGTATTGCTGGCGCGCGAAGACCTGCAAGCGGTGCTGGACGTGTGGGAAGGCGAGCCCGAGGTGGACGTCGATCTGGCCGACCTGTGCGTGCTGGCCACGCCCCATATCGCCGGTTACAGCCTTGATGGCAAGCAGCGTGGCACCGCGCAGATTTACCAGGCGCTGTGCGCGCACCTGGGCCAGGAACCGAGTATTCGACTGAGTGATTTGCTACCGGCCCCCTGGCTGGCCGAGATGCACCTGAACCCTGAGACGGACCCGGCCTGGGCGCTGGCGACGTTGTGCCGCAGTGTGTACGACCCTCGCCGTGACGACGCGGATTTCCGTCGCAGCCTGGTGGGCACTGTGCAGGAGCAGCGCCAAGCTTTCGACCTGCTGCGCAAGCACTATCCGGAGCGTCGCGAGATCGATGGCTTGAAGGTGCGGATCAACGGGGAGTCGGCGGTGCTGTCACAGATCGTGACTGCTCTGGGTGCCGAACAGCTGTAACGGTTATCGCGGTGCTCTTGAGGCATTCGCGAGCAAGCTCGCTCCTACAGGGACACAAAAAACCCGGCCACTTGGGCCGGGTCTGAAAGAGCGTGGGCGCTTCAGCCTTGCTGGGCAGGCTTGACCAATCGCTGTTCCAGCTCGCTGCAGGCTTGCTGGATCATTTCTTCGGTAATCTGCACTTCCCGGCCTTTGGCATCGATATACGAGCAAGGCAATCGCTGCGGCTGGCGGATCACTTCAATCTTGGCGTTGCTGCTGTTTTGCAAGGTCATGGCCTGTCTCCTCATCAGGTTGTGTACCTACTTTAATTCCTCCGCATGAACGCGCTGTTACAACTCCTTACACGCTCATCGGTTCGAACACCCAGTCCACCAGAAACCGGTACATATTTCCAGATGAGTCTTAGACCGATAGCCTCTAGCGGCCTGCATCGGTGGGCATAATTAACCTGACTCATTGTTATTTGTGCAAGTTCCCCCAATGTTGATGTATAGACTCTCCATTGGTGATCCTTCCATGTTCTCAATCCGTCAACGCCGTGCGATTCGCCTGGCCAGCCGCTTTATCGCGCCCTACCGCTGGCAGGCGCTTGGCGCACTGTTGGCGCTGATCGTCACCGCTGGCATCACCTTGTCCATGGGGCAGGGCATACGCCTGTTGGTGGACCAGGGCTTCATGACCCAGTCGCCGCATCTGCTCAACCAGTCTATAGGCCTGTTCATGCTGCTGGTGCTCGGCCTGGCCGTGGGCACCTTCACGCGGTTTTACATGGTGTCGTGGATTGGCGAGCGGGTGGTGGCCGATATTCGCCGGCAGGTGTTCAACCACCTGATCTACCTGCACCCCGGCTTCTATGAGAACAACCGCAGCTCGGAAATCCAGTCGCGGCTGACCACCGACACCACCTTGCTGCAATCGGTGATCGGCTCATCACTGTCGCTGTTTCTGCGCAATGCCCTGATGGTGATCGGCGGCATCGTGTTGCTGTTTATCACTAACCCCAAGCTCACCAGCATCGTGGTGGTGGCGTTGCCGCTGGTGCTGGCGCCGATTCTGATCTTCGGGCGCCGTGTGCGCAGCCTGTCGCGTTTGAGCCAGGACCGTATCGCGGACGTCGGCAGCTATGTCGCCGAGACGCTGGGCCAGATCAAGACCGTGCAGGCCTATAACCATCAGGTGCAGGACGAACAGCGCTTCGCCGTTACCGTCGAGGACGCCTTTGTCACGGCACGTAAACGCATCTTGCAGCGTTCCTGGCTGATCACCCTGGTGATCATGCTGGTGCTCGGCGCGGTAGGCGTGATGCTGTGGGTGGGCGGCATGGACGTGATCAGCGGACGCATTTCCGGCGGTGAGCTGGCGGCGTTCGTGTTCTACAGCCTGATTGTCGGCAGCGCCGTCGGCACCCTGAGCGAAGTGCTTGGCGAGTTGCAGCGTGCCTTTGGTGCAGCCGAGCGTATCGGTGAGCTGTTGCAGTCAGGCAACGAGATCCAGGCGCCCGCCACAGGCGGCGTACGTTTGCCGGAACGCGTCAGTGGCCGCATGGAACTGCAGGACCTACGCTTTTCCTATCCTTCGCGACCGGACTGCTACGCCATCGACGGCTTGAACCTGACCATCAACCCGGGCGAAACCCTGGCGTTGGTAGGGCCGTCCGGTGCGGGCAAGTCGACGATTTTCGATCTGCTGCTGCGCTTCTACGACCCCCAGCAAGGCCGAATCCTGCTCGAAGGCCAGCCGCTGACCGAGCTTGACCCGTTAGACCTGCGGCGCCATTTCGTTCTGGTGTCCCAGAGCCCGGCGTTGTTCTTCGGCAGCGTCGAGGACAACATCCGCTACGGCAACCCCTCTGCCTCCATCGCCCAGGTAGAAGCCGCCGCCCGAATCGCCCACGCCCACGACTTCATCCTGAAAATGCCCGACGGCTACCAGACCCACTTAGGTGAAAGTGGCCTGGGCCTCTCCGGCGGCCAGCGCCAACGCCTGGCCATCGCCCGCGCCTTGTTGGTGGACGCGCCGATTCTGCTGCTGGACGAAGCCACCAGCGCCCTCGACGCCCAGAGTGAACACCTTATCCAGCAAGCGCTGCCGCAGCTAATGCAGGGGCGCACCACGCTGGTGATCGCCCACCGTTTGGCCACGGTGAAGAATGCCGACCGCATTGCGGTGATGGACCAGGGAAAGCTGGTGGCGGTGGGCACGCATCAGCAGTTGATTGCGAGCAATCCGCTGTATGCGCGGTTGGCGGCGCTGCAGTTCAGTGCAGACCCTGTGGGAGGGGGCTTGCCCCCGATAGCGGCGGATCAGCAATAGGCGTGTGACTGACAGCCTGCAATCGGGGGGCAAAAGCCCCCTCCCACATTAGAAGCAGGTTCAGAGCCTTATTGGTCGTCGAAGTACCGCTCATGCCAATCCACCAAAGGCTGCGGTGAATTGAGCTTCTGCCCGTAGATCACCGAATAAGACAGCACGTTCTGCACATACTGGCGGGTTTCGTCGAAGGGGATGCTTTCCACCCATACGTCGAAACTCAGGTGGTCTGCGCCGCGCAGCCATTGGCGCACGCGGCCTGGGCCGGCGTTGTAGGCAGCGGAGGCGAGCACGCGGTTGCCGTTGAACTGGCTGTGCACCTGGCTCAGGTAAGCAGCGCCGAGCTGGATGTTTTTATCCGGGTCCAGCACCTGGGCCGGGGAGGCCAGGGGGATGCTGAACTTGCGTGCGGTTTCCTTGGCGGTGCCGGGCATCAGTTGCATCAGGCCGCTGGCGCCGACGCCGGAGCGGGCATCGTCCATGAACGCGCTTTCCTGGCGGGTGATGGCAAAGATCCAGCTGGAGTGCAGGCCGCGTACCTTGGCTTCGCGCACCAGGGTGTCGCGGTGGGCCATCGGGAAGCGGATGTCCAGGTCGTCCCAGTACTGCGCCTGGCTGATAGTGCGGATGGCCGGGAAGTACCACTTCATGTCGTAGGCCAACTTGGCCTGGGCGACCATCTCGTCACGGTTGAAATGACGGCTGACGTGGTACCACTCGCGGCGACCGTCGACGATCTGGCCACGGGCGTAGAATTCCAGGGCACGCCGCACCCCAGGGGTATTGCGCACCTTGTTGACCAGCGCCTGGCTCATCACCAGCGGCTTGTTGTTCAACTGGTAAGGGGATTTGGAGCGGTCAGCAGCGAGGAAACCGTAGAAGTCCCGCTCCTTGGCCACGTTTTTGTACAGGACCAAGGCTTGCGGGTTCTTCGGCTCGGCCAGCTCCAGGCTGCGTGCCTGCCAGTAGCGCCAACGGTTGGTGCTGGCCAGGTCCTGTGGGAGTTTGCGGGTCAACTGGTAGGCGTCTTCCCAGCGCGCCAGGCGCAACAGCAGGCGCAGACGCCACTCGGAAACCGTATTGTCGCGCAACTCGGGGTCGTACTTGGTCATGACCTCCAGCGCGCGCGGGTCGAAGCGCTTGGCCAGGGTCAAGCCGATCTCGCGGGCAATCGACACTTTTTCGTCACGGGAGAAGTGCATGCTGCTGGCGTAGCCATCGAGCAGCGACATGGCTTTGTCCGGATCCTGGCGCGCCAGGCGACGCAGCCCCAGGCCCACGGCGTCAGCCATGGCCTCGGTGGCCGGCTGGAAGCGCGATGGGTCGCTGAGCATGTCCGGCTTTTGCGCCACATCCACCATCAGGCGGCCCTGGGCGCCAAGGGTCGGCAGGGTTTTCACCAGGCTGTTGGCCAGCGCGTAGTTACGCGCTTCGGCGGCGAGCTTGGCGCGGTCCCAGATCTTCTGCTCGGTGAGTTGGCCGGCAGCGGCCCATTGGCCAAAGGTGGCGTCACAGGCGGCTGGCTGGGATTTGCCGGTCATCCACAGTTTTTCGGCGGTCTTGTAGCCTTCGGCTTTCAGATTGTGGCTGAGCTGGTACTGGCCATGCAGGCAGTCCAGCTCGACGAAATTGAGCTTGGTGTCGTAGTACTTTTCAAAAGTCTGCCAATCGCCGCGTTCGGCCAGCCAGCGCAGCCAACGCAGTTTCATCCAGTTGGCCTGGGGCAAGTCGCCGTGTTTGGCGAGGAATTGTTCGATTTCCTCGTTACTTGCGGTTTTCAGGCGCGCGGTCAACTCGTCATAGGCCAGATAGGGCGTGAGCGGGTAGTCGGCCAGGGCCTGGCTGTATTGCATGTAAGGGCCGGTGTCGCCCTTGGCCAGGGCGCGTTTGGCTTGATCGTAATACTGGCGTTGAGTGGTGAGATCCACCGCCTGGGCGGATTGAACGGCAGTGGCGGAAAGAAGCAGGCAAGATAAAAAGTTGAAAAGGCGACTGCGCATGAGACGTCCGTGCAGAGAAATCACGACTAGCACCGGCATCGCCGACACTGATTGCCCCTAGCTTAGCCTTTTGCCAGCGGCCCGCGAAAGCTTTGCCGGCTGGTTCGTTCAAGTTCGACGGAAATGTCCTACGGAACGTGTCTATACAGAAAATCCCGACCGCATCCCACCCTCAAGTCAGGTAGAATGCGCGCCCAGTTTTTGGAGAAGCGTATGACCCTGCTCAAATTCAGCGATGTGTCCCTTGCTTTCGGCGCCATGCCGTTGTTGGACAAGGTGTCCTGGCAGATCGCCCGTGGTGAGCGGGTGTGCATCATCGGCCGCAACGGCACCGGCAAGTCCAGCATGATGAAGCTGGTAAAAGGTGACCAGAAGCCCGATGACGGCTCTGTCTGGCGTGCCCCGGGCCTCAAGATCGGCGAATTGCCGCAAGAATTGCCGGTGGCCGACGGACGGACAGTGTTCGACGTGGTAGCCGAAGGCCTGGATGGCGTTGGCGAGTTGCTCGCGCAATACCATCACCTGGCGCAGAACTGCGTCACCGAGGAAGACCTGGACAAGCTGATGCACGTCCAGCAAGACCTCGAAGCCCGTGATGGCTGGCGCTTGCAGCAACTGGTGGACAGCACCCTGAGCCGCCTGCAACTGCCGGCCGACAAGACCCTCGCCGAATTGTCCGGTGGCTGGCGTCGTCGCGTGCTGCTGGCCCAGGCGCTGGTGTCCGAGCCGGACCTGCTGCTGCTCGACGAACCGACCAACCACCTGGACATCGGCGCCATCGCCTGGCTTGAAGAGGCCATCAAGGACTTCCAGGGCGCCGTGCTGTTTATCACGCACGACCGTGCATTCCTGCAGAGCCTGGCCACGCGCATCCTCGAGCTGGACCGTGGCGGCCTGATCGACTGGAACGGCGACTACGCCAGCTTCCTGGTGCACAAGGAAGCCGCCCTGGCGGCTGAAGAAACCGCCAACGCACTGTTCGACAAGAAGCTGGCCCAGGAAGAAGTCTGGATCCGCCAGGGCATCAAGGCCCGTCGCACCCGTAACGAAGGCCGCGTGCGTGCCTTGAAAGCCTTGCGCGTCGAGCGCAGTGAGCGCCGCGAGCGTACCGGCAAGGCCAATATCCAGCTCGATACTGCCGACAAGTCGGGCAAGCAAGTGATGGTGCTGGAGAACGTCAGCTTCCATCACCCGGACGGCCCGTTCCTGATCAAGGACTTCTCCATGGTCCTGCAGCGTGGCGATCGTATCGGCCTGCTGGGCGCCAACGGTACCGGCAAGACCACCTTGCTCAAGCTGATGCTCAGCGGTCTGCAACCGACCAGCGGCAAGGTGGAAGAGGGCACTCGCATCGATGTGGCCTACTTTGACCAGTTGCGCCACCAGTTGGACCTGGAAAAGACCGTGATCGACAACGTCGCCGAAGGTCGCGACTTTATCGACATCGACGGCCAGAGCCGCCACGTACTCAGCTACCTGGGCGACTTCCTGTTCAGCCCGCAACGTGCGCGCACGCCGGTCAAGGCCTTGTCTGGTGGTGAGCGTGCGCGTTTGCTGCTGGCCAAGCTGTTCAGCAAGCCGGCCAACCTGCTGGTCCTCGACGAACCGACCAACGACCTCGACGTGGAAACCCTGGAACTGCTGGAAGAGGTCTTGCTGACCTTCAACGGCACCGTGCTGATGGTCAGCCACGACCGGGAATTCCTCGACAACGTGGTCACCAGCACCCTGGTCTTCGAAGGTGAAGGCAAGGTGCGTGAATACGTGGGCGGTTATCAGGACTGGCTGCGCCAGGGCGGTTCTCCGCGCTTGCTGGGCGTGACCGAGAGCAAGTCGGGCAAGGCCGACCTGAATACGGCGGTGGTGGCTCCGGTCGCTGCCGAAACGCCAGCGCCGGCTGCTGAAGCTGCGCCTGCCAAGAAAAAGCTCAGCTACAAGTTGCAGCGTGAACTGGAAGCCTTGCCAGGCGATATCGATGCCAAGGAACAGCAGATCGCTGCGGTGGAAGCGGAAATGGCTGACGCCGGCTTCTACCTGCGCCCTGCGGCAGAAACCGCCAAGGTCATCGCCTCTCTGGAGACGCTGAACCAGGAGCTGGAAGCGTTGGTTGAGCGTTGGGCCGAGCTGGATGCCTGACTGATCGACCCGCAATAAAAAAGCCCGGCACTCTTCATGAGCGCCGGGCTTTTTAATATGAAATGCGATTCAACTGTGGGAGGAGGCAAGCCAGCTCCCACATTAGACCTCTATTGGTCTTACGAACTCTTTACCAGTTTGACGGCCAGTACATCGCACGGCGCACCATGCAATACATCATTGGCGGTGGAGCCCAGCAGCAAGGCCAGGCCGTGGCGCCCATGGCTACCTACTACGATCAGGTCACAACCCTGTTCTTTGGCCAGGTGGTGGATTTCCTGGCGCGGTTGACCGTAGGTAAGGTGGGAATTTTCCTTGCTGACTTTGGGATACTTGAGGATCAAGCGGTCGAGGCGCTCCTTGGCCTGGTCGAATTGTTGCTGCTGCAGCTGGGAAAGGTCCATCGGCACGTCACCACCAAAGGCCATGGCCATGGGCTCGACGATGTGCACCAACGACAGTTTGGCGCCATTGGCAATTGCGGATTCCTGTGCGCGCTTGATCACTGGATCGCACTCTTCGGTCAGGTCGACAGCGACCAGAATATGTTCGTAGGGCATGAGGCGTTCCTCCAGGGGGCTGCAATAAGTTCAGTATGGCTGCTTTCAAGCGGATGGGGTTGCCGCAGATCAAATCCGCTCATCTAGAAATTCGGGAGTACACATATGACGGTCTGGATAGTGGTGTCAATCCTTGCGGTGGTTTTAAGCCCCCTGGTATGGCTGCGCCCTTCGCGCCAGCAGAGTGGGCGCATGGCCCTGCGCATGGAGGCACGCCGCATCGGGTTGGCCATGCAGTTGGCGCCCCAGGAGTGGCCGCACTGGCTCAAACAGGAGCCGCCGAGCCCGTGCGCGCAGTATTGCCGGCCACGACGCGGCAACGCGCCCGCAACCTGGAGCTACTGGCAGCTGGAGCCGGGGCTGTGGGTCAATCAGTGGCGTGAACCCTGTGTGGATGAGAAGTTGTTGCCGCATTTTGCAACGCTGCCGGCAAACGTCTACAAGGTCGAGGCCGACAAACAAATGATTGCCCTGTATTGGGGCGAAAAGGGCGACGCGAGCGTCCTGAAAGATATTGATACGCTGCTCAAGGCCCTGGCCTGACCCAAACCTTGGAGCGAGCCTGCTCGCGAAAATCGCCAACGATAACGCGGGTAATCAGGTTGTACGCGGCGCTCTCCAGGTTTTCTCGAGCAAGCTCGCTCCTATGTATGGACTCGCCCTCCACTGTCAACCCGCTTTTCAAACATTGGTACCCGGTTGCATCTATGTATCAGGCCTATCCGAGGAAGCTCCAAACAGCTTCTGGCCAACATT
>NZ_JAENSV010000038.1:0-43391 GCF_016613265.1 Pseudomonas sp. MF6751 | reverse complement strand
CGGCTGACAAAGACTGATTGATCGTCGTATGCTTTTTCATGGGCTCGCCCTCGCTGTCGTTGGCTTCTATAAGAATGCCACCGTGGCGCATAGACGCCTCGGCTTGGGCGAGTCCATCTAATTACAGGAGGGGGACGTAAATAATCTCAGGCAAAAAAAAGACCTCCCGAAGGAGGTCTTTCTCATCGCGCTACCTCAAGCAGCGCTACCGGATCAGCAGCTGTAGTACAGCTCGTATTCCAGTGGGTGTACGAAGGTGCGTACTTTGATTTCTTCTTCGCTTTTCAGGGCGATGTAAGCGTCGATGAAGTCGTCGCTGAAAACGCCGCCTTTGGTCAGGAACGCACGGCCCTTGTCCAGCTCTTCCAGGGCTTCTTTCAGGCTGCCGCACACTTGTGGGATCTCTTTGGCCTCTTCAGGCGGCAGGTCGTACAAGTTTTTGTCGGCGGCGTCGCCAGGGTGGATCTTGTTCTGGATACCGTCCAGGCCGGCCATCATCAGGGCGGCGAAGGCCAGGTAAGGGTTGGCAGCCGGGTCTGGGAAGCGCGCTTCGATACGGCGGCCTTTAGGGCTGTTGACGTAAGGAATACGGATCGAGGCGGAGCGGTTGCGTGCCGAGTAGGCCAGCATCACCGGCGCTTCAAAACCTGGGACCAGACGCTTGTAGGAGTTGGTCGACGGGTTGGTGAAGCCGTTCAGGGCCTTGCCGTGCTTGATGATGCCGCCGATGAAGTACAGAGCGGTGTCGGACAGGCCGGCATAGCCTTCGCCGGCGAAGGTGTTCTTGCCGTCTTTGGAAATCGATACGTGAACGTGCATGCCCGAGCCGTTATCGCCGTACAGCGGCTTAGGCATGAAGGTAGCGGTGCGGCCATAGGCATCGGCAACGTTGTGCACGCAGTATTTCAGGGTTTGAACTTCGTCAGCCTTCTTCACCAGCGTGTTGAATTTCACGCCGATTTCGTTCTGGCCGGCAGTCGCCACTTCGTGGTGGTGAACTTCAACGGTCTGGCCCATTTCTTCCAGTGCGTTGCACATGGAGGTACGGATTTCATGGTCGAAGTCGAACGGTGGTACTGGGAAGTAGCCGCCTTTCACGCCTGGACGGTGGCCTTTGTTGCCGCCTTCCACGTCCTGGTCGGACATCCACGAGCCTTGCTCGGAGAAAATCTTGAACATGGAGCCGGAGATGTCGGACTTGAACTTCACCGAGTCGAAGATGAAGAACTCTGGCTCAGGGCCGAAGAATGCGGTGTCGCCGATACCGGTGGACTTCAAGTATTCCTCGGCACGGTGGGCGATGGCGCGTGGGTCGCGGTCATAGCCTTGCATGGTCGAAGGTTCGATGATGTCGCACACCAGGATCAGGGTCGGCTCTTCGGTGAACGGGTCGAGTACGGCGGTGCTGTCGTCTGGCAGCAGGATCATGTCGGAGGCTTCGATGCCTTTCCAGCCGGCGATGGAGGAACCGTCGAACATCTTGCCGACTTCGAAGAAGTCATCTTCCAGCGCATCGCGAGCCGGCATGGTCACGTGGTGCTGAGTGCCTTTTGTGTCCGTGAAGCGCAGATCAATCCATTTAACGTCATGATCTTTGATGAGTTGAACCGACTTCGACATGGTGTCCTCCGGGTGGCTTCGGGCTTGGGTAGTGGAGTTAGCCCTTAGAATTTGGGTGATGCCGGCGCGGATACTCCGCCAAGGCAACCTGCCTCACAAGAGAGCAAATTGCATGCCAGTGCGCCAACATGGCCGTTTTGCCTCAAAATAGCCCCTATAACGGTGCAATCGGCAAAAACGGCATAAATCGCGCACTGCAATGTAGCGTTTATTTGTGTAAATGACCCGTTTTGGTGCATTGCGTATGCAATGCATATTAACTGGTTAAACCTTGAGCGATTTCCGCTATAATCCGCGCCCCCCTTTTTCAGCAGGCCCGGCGCGCGCTGTTTCCATGAAATTAATCGTTAAAGTCTTCCCCGAGATCACCATCAAAAGCCGACCGGTACGGACGCGTTTCATCCGTCAGTTGGCCAAGAACATCCGTGCCGTGCTCCGTGACCTGGACCCGGCTGTGGTGGTGAACGGCGTGTGGGACAACCTCGAGCTGGAAACCCGCATTACCGACGCCAAAGCCTTGAAGGACATGACCGAGCGCCTGAGCTGCATGCCGGGCATCGCGCATTTCCTGCAGGTGGATGAGTACCCTCTGGGCGACTTCGACGACATCACCGAAAAGTGCAAGCAGCACTACGGCAGTGCGCTTGAAGGCAAGATTTTTTCGGTGCGTTGCAAGCGTGCTGGCAAGCACCCGTTCAGCTCCATGGATGTCGAGAAATACGTCGGCAGCAAGCTGCGTCGTGAGTGCGGCGCCGCTGGAATTTCCCTCAAAGCGCCACAAATTGAAGTGCGCATGGAAATTCGCGACCAACGGTTGTTCGTGATCCACAGCCAGCACAACAGCATCGGCGGCTACCCGCTGGGTGCCCTGGAACAGACCCTGGTATTGATGTCCGGCGGTTTCGATTCCACGGTGGCGGCTTACCAGATCATGCGTCGCGGCCTGATGAGCCACTTCTGCTTCTTCAACCTGGGCGGGCGTGCACATGAATTGGGCGTGATGGAAGTCGCGCACTTTATCTGGAAGAAATACGGCAGCTCCCAACGCGTGCTATTTGTAAGCGTACCGTTCGAGGAAGTGCTGGGCGAAATTCTCGGCAAAGTCGATAACAGTCATATGGGCGTAGTATTGAAGCGTATGATGTTGCGCGCTGCGTCCCGAATCGCCGATCAATTGCAGATCGACGCCCTGGTGACCGGCGAAGCGATTTCCCAGGTTTCCAGCCAGACGCTGCCTAACCTGTCGATCATTGACTGCGTGACCGAGAAGCTGGTGCTACGCCCGCTGATCGCCAGCCACAAGCAGGACATCATCGACCTGGCAGAGCAAATCGGCACCGCCGACTTTGCCAAGCATATGCCTGAATACTGCGGGGTCATTTCGGTGAACCCCAAGACCCACGCCAAGCGTCACCGCGTGGAGCATGAAGAAAAAGAATTCGACATGGCGATTCTGGAGCGTGCGCTCGAGAACGCCAAGCTGGTGCCAATCGATCGAGTGATCGACGAATTGGGCCAGGATGTGCAGATCGAAGAAGTCAGCGAAGCCCTGGCGGGCCAGATCGTCGTCGACATCCGTCATCCGGATGCCGCCGAAGACGAGCCGCTGGAAATCGCTGGCATCGACGTGCAAACGCTGCCGTTCTACGCACTGAACGCGCGTTTCAAGGAACTGGATAACAGCCGTCAGTACCTGTTGTATTGCGACAAAGGCGTGATGAGTCGCCTGCATGCCCACCATTTGCTCAGTGAGGGGCATGCCAATGTGCGCGTTTATCGACCGAGCTAAGAGCCCGGGGCTGTTTGCCTGTGGCCTGCGTCACCGGCCCCCCGACTCTGCCGTCAAGCTGTAACGGCAAGGCCTGACTCTACTGTTAATCGCTGCCACGACCTGTCAGCACACCGAATCCTCTGATCGAGATACACAAGTGATCGAAAATCTACGTAACATCGCCATCATTGCTCACGTTGACCATGGTAAAACCACCCTGGTAGACAAACTCCTGCGTCAATCCGGCACCCTGGAGCGCAACGAGCTCAACGACGAGCGCGTGATGGACTCCAACGACCAGGAAAAAGAGCGCGGTATTACCATCCTGGCAAAAAACACCGCTATCAACTGGAACGGCTACCACATCAACATCGTGGATACCCCGGGCCACGCCGACTTCGGCGGCGAAGTAGAACGCGTAATGTCGATGGTTGACTCCGTTCTGCTGCTGGTTGACGCTCAAGACGGCCCTATGCCGCAAACCCGTTTCGTGACCAAGAAGGCTTTCGAAGCCGGCCTGCGTCCGATCGTGTGCATCAACAAGGTTGACCGTCCAGGCGCGCGTCCGGACTGGGTTCTGGACCAGATCTTCGATCTGTTCGACAACCTGGGTGCCACCGAAGAACAGCTGGACTTCCAGGTCATCTACGCCTCGGCCCTGAACGGTATTGCTGGTCTTGACCACACCGACATGGCTGAAGACATGACTCCGCTGTACCAGTCGATCGTCGACAACGTACCAGCGCCGAAAGTCGACCGTGAAGGCCCGTTCCAGATGCAAATCTCGGCACTGGACTACAACAGCTTCCTGGGTGTTATCGGCGTTGGCCGTATCGCTCGTGGTAGCGTCAAGCCGAACACCCCGGTTGTCGCTATCGGCGCCGACGGCAAGAAGCGTAACGGTCGTATCCTGAAGCTGATGGGTCACCACGGCCTGCACCGCATCGACGTTGAAGAAGCTTTCGCTGGCGACATCGTATGCGTGAGCGGTATGGACTCGTTGTTCATCTCCGACACCCTGTGCCAGCCGGACAACGTCGAGGCGATGAAGCCTCTGACCGTTGACGAGCCAACCGTTTCCATGACCTTCCAGGTAAACGACTCGCCTTTCTGCGGTAAAGAAGGCAAGTTCGTGACCTCCCGTAACATCAAGGAGCGTCTGGACAAGGAGTTGCTGTACAACGTTGCTCTGCGCGTTGAAGAAGGCGACTCGGCTGACAAGTTCAAGGTCTCCGGCCGTGGTGAGCTGCACCTCTCGGTACTGATCGAAACCATGCGTCGCGAAGGCTTCGAAATGGGTGTTGGTCGTCCGGAAGTGATCATCCGTCAAGTTGACGGCGTGAAGCAGGAACCGTTCGAAAACGTCACCATCGACACCCCTGAAGAATCCCAGGGCAAGGTCATGGAAGAGATGGGCCTGCGTAAGGGCGACCTGACCAACATGGTGCCGGATGGCAAAGGCCGTGTGCGTCTGGAATACAACATCCCTGCTCGTGGTCTGATCGGTTTCCGTAACCAGTTCCTGACCCTGACCAACGGTGCTGGCATCCTGACCTCGATCTTCGATCGCTACGACACCATGAAGTCCGGCGACATGTCCGGCCGTCAGAACGGTGTTCTGGTATCGGTAGAAACCGGCAAGGCGCTGACCTACTCCCTGGAAACCCTCCAGGCGCGTGGCAAGCTGTTCGTTGAACACGGTCAAGAGATCTACAACGGTCAGATCGTTGGTCTGAACAGCCGCGACAACGACATGGGCGTGAACCCAACCAAAGGCAAGAAGCTCGACAACATGCGTGCTTCGGGCAAAGACGAAACCATCGCTCTGGTTCCACCTGTTCGCTTCACCCTGGAACAGGCCCTGGAATTCATCCAGGACGACGAGCTGTGCGAAGTCACGCCTAAGTCGATCCGCCTGCGTAAGAAGATCCTGGACGAAGGCGAGCGTACCCGCGCTGCCAAGAAAGCCAAGAACTGAGTTAACTCAGGCTGAATGAAAAACGCCCCCGGTCGAAAGGCCGGGGGCGTTTTTTTATGCCTGCAGGTTTTGTGGTGACTGTGCCGGCCTCATCGCGGGCAAGCCCGGCTCCCACATTTTGGATCTGTGAATACATTCAAATGTGGGAGCTGGCTTGCCTGCGATGAGGCCCTTGAGGGCACTACAAAATCCGGATCAGAACTTGTCGAGGGTCTTGAAGTTAGTTTCGCGCACCACTTCCTTGGGCTTATACGCGCAATACCCCGGCCGCGGCCCGATTTTCGGGTGGTTACGGCACGTATCCGGGCGCTTGTCATAAATAGTGCAAAAGCGCGTCTTACGATCCAGGTACAGGCAGTCGTTGTTGCTCATGCGCTGCAGGGTAAAAATTTCGGACTTGTTGTTGTACCGCTCGACGATGCCTTCTTTCTGCAAACGCTTGGCGATGTTCTTCGGCGGATCGCCGCGCTCGAACTCATCGACGATGCCAATGCGGATCAGGTCCTTGATCTTCACCTCCACCGGCAGCGTGCAGCAGCTGGACACGCAGCCACCGCACATATGGGCGGAGTATTTCTGCCAGGTCTCTAGACGGTCGAGTTCCGCGGCGGCGATCAGTTGAGGCTTCATCAAGGTTCCAAGGTGGGGCGTTATCCGGGCGCGCGATCATACCGGGATTGGTGGTTTTTTGAACAATATTTTGCAGCTTTCAGCTCAAAGGTTTAGCCACGGTCTGATCGGGCACGACCCCTGCATCAAATTCAGCCCATGGCCAATGAGTTAAAAAACTGCCGAACCAGCACGTCTACCGTCTGTCAGACCGACTAGGCTCTAGCAACTCCTTCAATCTCGCCCGAGGTCGCACCGATGTCTCAGGAACCGCTTGCACGAGAAGCAGAGGTAGCCGCATTCCGCGATGCTGTCTTGACCAAACTCACCTACGCGGTGGGCAAGGACCCGGATCACGCCTTCGACCATGACTGGTTCGAAGCCATTGCCCTGGCCGCCCGCGACCAGATGGTCGATCACTGGATGGACCACACGCGGCGTATTTATCGCAAAGGCCAGAAGCGCGTTTATTACCTCTCCCTGGAATTTCTCATTGGCCGGTTGCTCTACGACAGCCTGAGCAACCTGGGTGTGCTGGAGATCGCTCGCGAAGCGCTGTCGGAGCTGGGCGTGGATCTGGAGCGCATCCGCCTGCTGGAGCCCGACGCGGCGCTCGGCAACGGTGGCCTTGGTCGGTTGGCGGCGTGCTTTATGGAAAGCATGTCGACCTTGGGGATTGCCGGTCACGGCTATGGCATCCGTTATGAGCACGGCTTGTTTCGCCAGGCCATTGTTGACGGCTGGCAGCAGGAACAGACCGAACGCTGGCTGGATTTCGGTAACCCTTGGGAATTCGAGCGCGCCGAAGTGATTTACCCGATCGGCTTTGGCGGCAGCGTCGAAACTGTCGCGGACGCCTCCGGCAAGATGATCCAGGTGTGGTCACCCAGCGAAACCGTACGTGCTGTTGCCTATGACACGCCTGTCGTCGGTTGGCGCGGCGCCAGCGTCAACACCCTGCGCCTCTGGCGTGCGCGGGCTGTAGAAGACCTGCACTTGGAGCGCTTCAACGCCGGTGACCATTTGGGCGCCGTCGCCGAAGTGGCCCGTGCCGAAAGCATCTCCCGAGTGCTTTACCCGGCCGACAGCACCGAAGCAGGGCAGGAACTGCGCCTGCGCCAGGAATATTTCTTCGTCTCCGCGTCCCTGCAGGATTTGCTGCGCCGCCACAAGAACATGCACGGTTCGGTGCTCAGCCTGGGCGAGCACGCCGCCATCCAGCTCAACGACACCCACCCGTCCATCGCCGTGGCCGAGTTGATGCGCCAACTGGTCGACCTGCACGATGTACCGTGGGAAGCCGCGTGGGATGTCACCGTCGAGACCCTTTCGTACACCAACCACACCTTGCTGCCCGAGGCCCTGGAAACCTGGCCTGTCGGTTTGATGGAGCGCATGCTGCCGCGGCACATGCAGATCATCTACCTGATCAACGCCCAGCACATCGACTCGCTGCGTGCCAAAGGCATCCACGACTTTGATGTCTTGCGCGCTGTGTCGCTGATCGAAGAAGACAACGGCCGCCGCGTGCGCATGGGCAACCTGGCATTCCTGGGCTCCCATAGCGTCAACGGCGTGTCCGGTTTGCATACCCAGCTAATGCGCAGCACGGTGTTCTCTGAACTGCACAAGCTCTACCCCGAGCGCATCAACAACAAAACCAACGGCATTACCTTCCGTCGCTGGTTGTACCAGGCCAACCCCAAGCTGACCGATATGCTGGTGGAAGCCCTGGGCCCGGATATTCTGGACCAGCCCGAGCAGCGTCTTATCGAGTTGGAACCCTTTGCCGAGAAACCGGCCTTCCGCAAAGCGTTCGCTGAACAGCGCCTGCACAGCAAGCGCGCACTGGCGCAGATCATCCATGAGCGCCTGGGCATTGCGATCAACCCGGCGGCGATGTTCGACGTGCAGGTCAAGCGCATCCATGAATACAAGCGCCAACTGCTCAACCTGCTGCACACCGTGGCGCTGTACCAGGCGATCCGTGCCGAGCCGGGCATCGATTGGGTGCCGCGGGTGAAGATCTTCGCCGGTAAGGCAGCGGCCAGTTATCACCAGGCCAAGCTGATCATCAAGCTGACCAACGACATCGCCCGCACCGTCAACAATGACCCGACCGTGCGCGGTTTGCTCAAGGTGGTGTTCCTGCCCAACTACAATGTCAGCCTGGCGGAAAGCATCATTCCGGCAGCGGATTTGTCGGAGCAGATTTCCACGGCCGGCTTTGAGGCGTCGGGTACCAGCAACATGAAGTTCGGCCTCAACGGTGCGCTGACCATCGGCACCATGGACGGCGCCAACGTGGAGATGCACGAGCGGGTCGGCGCCGAGCACATGTTTATCTTTGGCCTCAGCGCCCAGCAGGTAGAAGCCCGCAAGCACGCCGGCGAGTTCAGCGCCGGGCCGGACATCGCCGCGTCCCATCGCTTGAACGACGTGCTGCAAGCGATCCGTGGCGGGGTATTTTCGCCGGATGACCCGGGCCGCTATGTGGGCCTGATCGATGGGCTGATCGACTACGACCGCTTCCTGGTGTGTGCCGACTTTGACGCCTACTGGGACGCCCAGGCGCGGGTCGAGGCGCATTGGCACGACTCCAAGGCCTGGTGGCGCTCGGCCGTGCTCAACACAGCGCGCATGGGCTGGTTCAGCTCGGACCGCACCATCCGCGAATACGCCACAGAGATCTGGAAAGCCCTCGACTGACCGCCGCGTTTAAAAATGTGGGAGGGGGCTTGCCCCGATAGCGGTTGATCAGTCACTCATGCATTGACTGAATGACCGCAATCGGGGGCAAGCCCCCTCCCACATCAAGCCTGGTCGTGAACTCTATTGGCGTTAAATCCTCTGATTAGAGGAAATCAGCCCCGACTCGCGCTAAACTGCGCGGGTTTTTAGCCCCCCATTCTCCGGAGCCGTCCATGTCCCGCGTTACCTTGAGTCGCTATTTGATCGAGCAGACCCGCAGCAACAACACGCCTGCCGATCTGCGCTTCCTTATCGAAGTGGTGGCGCGTGCTTGCAAGGAAATCAGCCACGCCGTTTCCAAAGGCGCACTGGGCGGTGTCCTGGGCAGCATGGGCACTGAAAACGTGCAGGGCGAAGTGCAGAAGAAACTGGACGTTCTGTCCAACGAAATCCTGCTCGAAGCCAACGAATGGGGCGGCCACCTGGCCGGCATGGCGTCCGAAGAAATGGACAATGCCTACCAGATCCCAGGCAAATACCCGAAGGGCGCATACCTGCTGGTGTTCGACCCACTGGACGGTTCGTCCAACATCGACATCAACGCACCGGTCGGCACCATCTTCTCGGTACTGCGTTGCCCGAACGAATACCTGAGCCAGAACGAAGCCCTGAACGAAAAGGCTTTCCTGCAGCCAGGCACCGAGCAGGTTGCTGCCGGCTACGCGATCTACGGCCCACAGACCATGCTGGTGCTGACCCTGGGCGACGGCGTCAAGGGCTTCACCCTGGACCGTGAAATGGGCAGCTTCGTGCTGACCCACGAAGACATTTCGATTCCTGCTTCAACCCAGGAATTTGCCATCAACATGTCCAACCAGCGCCACTGGGAAGAACCGGTGAAGCGCTACGTCAACGAACTGATGGAAGGCGAAGAAGGCCCGTTGAAGAAGAACTTCAACATGCGCTGGGTGGCCGCGATGGTTGCCGACGTACACCGCATCCTGACCCGTGGTGGCCTGTTCATGTATCCGCGCGACAGCCGCGAGCCGTCCAAGCCGGGCAAACTGCGCCTGATGTACGAAGCCAACCCGATGTCGTTCCTGGTTGAACAGGCAGGCGGTGCGTCCACCGACGGCCACCAGCGCATCCTCGACATTCAGCCTGAAGGCCTGCACCAGCGTGTGGCGGTGTTCCTGGGTTCGAAGGAAGAAGTTGAGCGCGTGACGGCCTATCACAAGAAGTAAGCCGTAACGAGCGGTGAGCCGCTGTATTGTGAGATGGATCACCGTTAAAGAAGCCCCGAAACGTTTCAGCGTTTTCGGGGCTTTTTTGTTTTCGCTCGTCGGGAACCAGACACCTCTTTTCCCTTCTAAGCTTCTGGCAGATACCCCAGCTGCTTTGTCTCTCCAGGAGCTTTTCCATGTCTATACGCCGTCTCGCCCTGCTGGCTTTTTGCGTGCTCTTAGCCGCTTGCAGCAAGGTCACCCAAGAAAACTACCAAAAGCTCTCAGCCGGCATGGCCAAAGCCGAGGTGGAGTCGTTGCTGGGCAAGCCAACCGATTGTTCCGGCGCACTGGGCATGTCCAGCTGCACCTGGGGCGATAAAAACAGCTTTATCAGCGTGCAGTACGCCGGTGACAAAGTTCTGATGTTTTCCGGGCAAGGCCTGAAGTAAACCGGGGCGCGAGCCTGCGGGAGAAGAAGAATGATGCGTTTTGTTTTGTTCCTTTGCGCCAGCCTGTTTTTGGCGGGCTGCGCCAGCCATTCTGGCGATGATCTGCAACCCAAGACTGCGAGCAACGTCAACCTCAAGCGTTACCAGGGCACTTGGTATGAGTTGGCCCGGTTGCCGATGTACTTCCAGCGCAACTGTGCGCAATCCGAAGCCCGCTATACCTTGCTGCCTGATGGTGACATGTCGGTTTTCAACCGCTGCCTGACGCCTGAGTGGAAGTGGCAAGAGGCCAAAGGTACGGCTACGCCGCAGGTACCAGGCAAGACCGACAAACTGTGGGTGGAATTCAATAACTGGTTTACATCGCTGTTGCCGGGCGTTGCCAAGGGCGACTACTGGGTGCTGTATGTCAGCGATGACTACAAGACCGCCATCGTCGGCAGCCCGAGCCGTCGCTATATGTGGATCCTGTCGCGCACGCCGACGGTGAGTGCCGATACCCGCGAAGACCTGCTGAGCAGGGCGCGACAGCAAGGCTATGACACCACGCGGTTGATCTGGCGTACGTCGGATAAGCAGATGGCGAAGACGTCTCAGTAATTTGCAGCCCCCCCATCAAATGTGGGAGCTGGCTTGCCTGCGATAGCATCAACCCGGTGTAACTGAAGCACCGAGGTGTCTGTATCGCAGGCAAGCCAGCTCCCACAGTTGTTATGGGTTGGTCGTCAGTTCAGCAAGTCCTTCAGGACCTGGGTGAATGCCCGGCTGCTGTCTTCTTCGCCAGCATGATGCCCATCTCGCACCACCCATTTGCCATTGACCAGTACATCGCGTACTTGCCGATCACCACCGGCAAATAGCCAGCGGTTGAGAATCCCATCCTCACTGGCCGTCGCCAAGTACGGGTCGCTACCGTCCAGCACTATCCAGTCCGCACGCTTGCCCACTTGCAGTCGACCAATCGGCTGGCCCAGCGCTTGTGCGCCACCGTCCAGCGCAGCATCGAACAGCGTGCGACCCACCATCGGTTGGTCACTGCGATACAACCGATTACGCCGTTGATCGCGCAGGCGCTGGCCGTATTCCAGCCAACGCAGTTCTTCCACCACGCTCAGTGACACATGGCTATCGGAACCGATGCCCATGCGGCCGCCCTGAGCGAGGAAGTCCACCGCCGGAAAAATCCCATCGCCCAGGTTGGCCTCTGTGGTCAGGCACAAACCGGCAATCGCTCGGCTGTTGGCCATGCGGGTGACTTCGTCGGCATCGGCATGGGTGGCATGCACCAGGCACCAGCGATCATCCACCTGGACATTGTCATACAGCCACTGCAACGGGCGCTTACCGCTCCAGGCCAGGCAGTCGTCGACTTCTTTTTGCTGTTCGGCGATGTGGATATGCACCGGGCAGTTTTTGTCACTGGCGCCCAGCACGGTATGGATTTGTTCGGGGGTTACGGCGCGCAGGGAGTGGAAGCACAGGCCCAGTTGCTGGGCCGGTTGTGCCGCCAGAATGGGCTGCAGGCGTGCTTGCAGGTCCAGGTAGTTTTCAGTGCTATTGATAAAACGTCGCTGGCCTTCATTCGGCGCTTGGCCACCAAAACCCGCGTGGGTGTAGAGCACCGGCAGCAAGGTCAGGCCGATCCCGCTGCTGGCGGCCGCCTGGCTGATCTGGCGGGACAGTTCCGTACGGTCGGCATAGGGCTGGCCGCTGAGATCGTGGTGCACGTAATGGAACTCGGCCACCGAGGTGTAGCCGGCCTTGAGCATTTCGATATACAGCTGGCGCGCGATGACCTGTAACTGCTCGGGGTTGATCTTGCCGACCATGCGGTACATCAAGTCGCGCCAGGTCCAGAAACTGTCGTTGGGGTTGCCGGCCACTTCGGCCAAGCCCGCCATGGCGCGCTGGAAGGCATGGGAATGCAGGTTCGGCATGCCCGCCAACACCGGGCCCCTGAGCCGTTCCGCGCCTTCTGCACTGGCATTGGGCTCAACCTTTGTCAGCAGGCCATCGGTGCTGACTTCAAGACGTACATCGTTGGCCCATCCATTAGGCAGCAGTGCGCGTTCGGCAAAGAAAGCGGACATGATCAAGGCACCCCGGTCGTGTGTTTATTTGTATATACATATACAGACGTTTGCCTGCTCGGTAAACTCCGGCAATCTATGCATCTTTTTCCCCTGCAAGGATTCCCTGTGCCGACTCCGCCCGCCAACTCTTCGCTGGCTGCCCACATGGACGAAAGTCCGGCGCCCTTGTATGCCCGCGTCAAACAGATGATCAGCCAGCAGATCCTCAACGGCAACTGGCCGCCCCATTACCGCGTGCCGTCGGAAAGCGAGCTGGTCAGCGAGTTGGGCTTCAGCCGCATGACCATCAACCGTGCCCTGCGCGAGCTGACCGCCGAAGGCTTGTTGGTGCGTATGCAGGGTGTGGGTACGTTTGTTGCCGAGCCGAAAAGCCAGTCGGCCCTGTTTGAAGTGCACAACATCGCCGATGAAATCGCCTCCCGCGGGCATCGGCACACTTGCCAGGTCATCACCCTGGGCGAAGAAGCTGCTGGTTCCGAGCGCGCCGTCGCCTTGGAAATGCGCGAAGGCGGGCGGGTGTTCCACTCGTTGATCGTGCATTACGAGAACGACATTCCCGTGCAAATCGAAGACCGTTTCGTCAACGCCCTGGTCGCGCCGCTATACCTACAGCAGGACTTCACCCAGCAAACCCCGTATGCCTATTTGAACCAGGTCGCTCCGTTGACTGAGGGTGAGCATGTGGTTGAGGCGATTCTCGCCGATGCCGCCGAGTGCAAGTTGTTGCAGATCGAGCCGAGCGAGCCGTGCCTGTTGATTCGCCGACGCACCTGGTCGGGTCGTCAGCCGGTGACTGCGGCGCGGTTGATCCACCCCGGCTCCCGTCACAGCCTCGAAGGACGCTTCAGTAAATGAGTGAGATCAACGTCTGGCGCGCCGCCGACTACGTGCGCATGCCGTGGAAGAACGGCGGCGGCAGTACCGAAGAAATCAGTCGCGACGCCGGCACCGGCCTGGATGGATTTGGCTGGCGTTTGTCGATTGCCGATATCGCCGAGTCGGGTGGGTTTTCCACCTTCGCCGGTTACCAGCGCGTGATTACGGTGATCAAAGGCGCCGGCATGGTGCTGACCGTAGACGGTGAGGAGCAGCGCGGGTTGTTGCCGTTGCAGCCGTTCGCGTTCAAGGGCGAAAGCCAGGTGTCATGCCGTTTGATCACCGGGCCGATTCGCGACTTCAACCTGATCTACTCGCCACAGCGTTACCACGCACGGTTGCAGTGGGTGGATGGCGTGCAGCAGTTTTTCAGTACCGCGCAGACGGTGCTGGTGTTCAGCGTGGCGGACGAGGTGAAGGTGCTGGGTGAAAAGCTCGGCCACCACGATTGCCTGCAAGTGGACGGTAACACTGAACTGCTGGAAATATCGGTCACAGGCCGCTGCTGCATCATCGAACTGACCGCACTCGGTTAAAAACTGTGGGAGCTGGCTTGCCTGCGATAGCGGTGTATCAGCCTAGGATGTGCTGACTGACACACTGCTATCGCAGGCAAGCCAGCTCCCACATTTGTTTCTGCATTGTTCACAAAATCTGTTTCCAACCCGCGCACCCATTTGTTACCGAACGCCCCAGCGTGATGCAAAGCTTCGCTGCCGTGACAAATTCCCCTTGCTGCAAAAAACCTCCGTAAGAAATTTCATCAAGCGTTGAAGCCTTGATTTACAAGGCTCGTACGCCCCGTGCAAAAAAATCCCAACCCCTCCCGGCTAAAGTTGGCCGCTCGATTGCATATGCTTGTACATACAAGTAAAGATGTGTGCGTAAGACTTCGCACCATCCATGTTCGCGCATCGATCGCCGAGGAGTCCTAGCTGTGACCAAGCCTACAAAATACCGTGACGTCGAAATCCGCGCCGCCCGCGGTAACAAGCTCACCGCCAAAAGCTGGCTGACCGAAGCGCCGCTGCGCATGCTGATGAACAACCTCGACCCGCAAGTGGCCGAGAATCCCAAAGAATTGGTGGTGTACGGCGGTATCGGCCGTGCGGCGCGCAACTGGGAGTGCTACGACCAGATCGTCGAGAGCCTCACCAATCTGAACGACGACGAAACCCTGCTGGTGCAATCCGGTAAGCCAGTCGGCGTGTTCAAGACCCACAGCAACGCCCCGCGCGTGCTGATTGCCAACTCCAACCTGGTACCGCACTGGGCCAGTTGGGAGCATTTCAACGAACTGGATGCCAAGGGCCTGGCCATGTACGGCCAGATGACCGCCGGCAGCTGGATTTACATCGGCAGCCAGGGCATCGTTCAAGGCACCTACGAAACCTTCGTGGAAGCCGGCCGCCAACATTACAACAGCGACCTGACCGGTCGTTGGGTGCTCACCGCCGGCCTCGGCGGTATGGGCGGCGCGCAGCCTTTGGCCGCGACCCTGGCCGGCGCCTGCTCGCTGAACATCGAGTGCCAGCAAGTCAGCATCGATTTCCGTCTGAACAGCCGCTACGTCGACGAGCAGGCCACCGACCTCGACGACGCCCTGGCCCGTATCGCCAAGTACACCAAAGAAGGCAAGGCCATCTCCATCGCCCTGCTGGGCAACGCCGCCGAGATCCTGCCGGAACTGGTCAAGCGTGGCGTGCGCCCGGACATGGTCACCGACCAGACCAGCGCCCACGACCCACTCAACGGCTACCTGCCGGCCGGCTGGACCTGGGACGAATACCGCGCTCGCGCCAAGACCGAGCCGGCCGCCGTGATCAAGGCCGCCAAGCAGTCGATGGCCGTCCACGTCAAAGCCATGCTGGAATTCCAGAAGCAAGGCATCCCGACCTTCGACTACGGCAACAACATCCGCCAGATGGCCCAGGAAGAGGGCGTGGAAAACGCGTTCGACTTCCCAGGTTTCGTACCGGCTTACATCCGCCCACTGTTCTGCCGTGGCATCGGCCCGTTCCGTTGGGCGGCGCTGTCCGGTGACCCGCAGGACATCTACAAGACCGACGCCAAAGTCAAAGAACTGATCCCGGACGACGCCCATCTGCACAACTGGCTGGACATGGCCCGTGAGCGCATCAGCTTCCAGGGCCTGCCGGCACGTATCTGCTGGGTCGGCCTGGGCCAGCGTGCCAAGTTGGGCCTGGCGTTCAACGAAATGGTGCGCAGCGGCGAGCTGTCCGCGCCGGTCGTGATCGGCCGTGATCACCTGGACTCCGGCTCGGTCGCCAGCCCGAACCGCGAAACCGAAGCCATGCAGGACGGCTCCGACGCTGTCTCCGACTGGCCACTGCTCAACGCCTTGCTTAACACCGCGAGCGGCGCCACCTGGGTCTCGCTGCACCATGGCGGCGGCGTGGGCATGGGCTTCTCCCAGCACTCAGGGATGGTGATTGTCTGTGACGGTACTGACGAAGCGGCCGAGCGGATTGCGCGGGTGCTGCACAACGACCCGGCGACCGGGGTAATGCGCCATGCGGATGCGGGTTACCAGATCGCTATCGACTGCGCCAAGGAACAAGGCCTGAACCTGCCGATGATCAAGTAACGGCCGGCGCAGCACCTGTGGGAGCAGGCAAGCCAGCTCCCACAGAAGAGCAAGATGCATACAAAACAATCCATCAGAGGTTGAACAACATGGCTGCAAACGACACCACCCCGTTGATCGAGAAACGTTCGATCGACTACATCCCGGAAGCGGAAAGACATGGTCGTCTATTCAGCCAATTCACCCTGTGGATGGGTGCCAACCTGCAGATCACTGCGATTGTCACCGGGGCGTTGGCCGTGGTGCTGGGCGGTGATGTGTTCTGGTCGTTGATCGGCTTGCTCATCGGTCAATTGATCGGCGGTGGCGTCATGGCGCTGCATGCGGCGCAAGGGCCCAAGCTTGGCTTGCCGCAGATGATTTCCAGCCGGGTGCAGTTCGGCGTGTATGGCGCGGCTATTCCGATCGTGTTGGTGTGCTTGATGTACCTGGGCTTCACCGCCACCGGCACCGTGCTGTCGGGCCAGGCGCTGGGCCAGTTGTTCGGGGTCAGCGACAGCGTCGGCATCCTGATTTTCGCCAGTGTCATTGTGCTGGTCACGGTGCTGGGTTACCGGGTGATCCACTTCATCGGCCGTGTCGCGAGCGTCATTGGCGTGATTGCCTTTGTGTACCTGTTCAGCCGCCTGATGAGCCAGACCGACGTCGGCGCGCTCCTGCAGATCCGTCACTTCAGTTGGAGCAGCTTCCTGTTGGCCGTATCACTCGCGGCCTCCTGGCAGATCGCCTTCGGCCCTTACGTGGCGGACTACTCGCGTTACCTGCCGAGCCAGACGTCATCGGTAAAAACCTTTCTTGCTGCTGGCGCAGGTTCGGTTATCGGTGCCCAAGTGGCGATGGTCCTCGGCGTGTTTGCCGCGGCCATGTCCAACGGGCAGTTTGCCGGCCACGAGGTGGCGTACATCGTTGGCTTGAGCGGCACGGGGGCCACCGCTGCGTTGCTGTATTTCAGCATCGCGTTCGGCAAGGTCACCATCTCCACGCTCAATTCCTACGGCAGCTTCATGTGCATTGCGACGATCGTCAGCGGTTTCCGTGGTCGCCTGGAGGTCACACGTCTGCAACGCCTGGTGTTCGTACTCGCCATTGTCGGTACGGCAACCCTGATCGCCTTGCTCGGCCAGCACTCGTTCCTAGGTGCGTTCAAGTCATTCATCCTGTTCCTGCTGGCGTTCTTTACGCCCTGGAGCGCGATCAACCTGGTGGATTACTACTGCATCACCCGCGAGCGTTACGACGTGCCGGCGCTGGCCGACCCGAACGGTCGTTACGGCCGCTGGAACCTGCTGGGCATCAGCGTTTATGTGTTCGGCGTGCTGGTGCAGTTGCCGTTCATCTCCACCAAGTTCTACACCGGCCCCCTGGTGGCCGCGCTGGGTGATGTGGATATCTCCTGGATCATCGGCCTGGTACTGCCGGCGGCCCTGTATTACGTGTGTGCGAAAAAATGGCACGGCACGGTACCCGATCACCTGATCCTGCCAAAAGAGCAGGGCGCTTCACCCATAACAAACGAGCTGGCTGCACAAGCCTGATGGGACGTGGACAGGGCAGGACGCCTACTGACTGCCGTAATCCATTTCATGATTGGGAGCGTCACAACAATGACTATGAATAAGACCTTGCTGGCTACTTTGTTCGCGGCTGGCGTGCTGGCAACTGCCGGCGCCCAGGCGGCCGGCTGGTGTGAATCCGGCAAACCGGTGAAATTCGCCGGCCTGAATTGGGAAAGCGGCATGTTGCTCACCGACATCCTGCAAACCGTGCTGGAAAAAGGCTACGACTGCAAAACCGACAGCTTGCCGGGCAATTCCATCACCATGGAAAACGCCCTGGGCAGCAACGACATCCAAGTGTTCGCCGAGGAGTGGGTAGGCCGCAGCGAGGTCTGGAACAAAGCCGAGAAGGCCGGCAAAGTCGTCGGCGTCGGGGCTCCGGTGGTCGGCGCGGTCGAAGGCTGGTACGTGCCGCGCTATGTGATCGAAGGCGACGCCAAGCGCAAGCTGGAAGCCAAGGCGCCGGACCTGAAAAACATCGCCGACCTGGCCAAGTACGCCTCGGTGTTCAAGGACCAGGAAGAGCCGTCCAAGGGCCGTTTCTACAACTGCCCGGCCGGCTGGACCTGCGAGCTGGACAACAGCGAAATGCTCAAGAGCTACGGCCTGGAAAGCACCTACACCAACTTCCGCCCGGGCACCGGCCCGGCGCTGGATGCGGCGGTGCTGTCGAGCTACAAGCGCGGCGAGCCGATCCTGTTCTACTACTGGTCACCGACACCGCTGATGGGCCAGGTCGATCTGGTCAAGTTGGAAGAGAAGCCCGGCGTGGACAAAACCGTGAGCATCAAGGTCGGCCTCTCCAAGACTTTCCACGAACAAGCCCCGGAGCTGGTGGCCGTGCTGGAAAAGGTCAACCTGCCCATCGACCTGCTGAACCAGAACCTGGGCCGCATGGCCAAGGAGCGGATCGAGTCGCCGAAACTGGCGAAAATATTCCTCAAGGAACATCCTGAAGTCTGGCACGCCTGGGTGAGCGAAGACGCAGCCAAGAAAATCGACGCGGCCTTGTAGGTCAAGTGTGCACGGCTACCCTCAAGGGTGGCCGGGCGGCTGGTCACAACCCACTGGATCGAGAGCACGATATGTTTCCTGAGAGTTTTACCTTTTCCATCGCCGACTGGGTCAACGGTTGGGTGGACGCACTGGTCACCAACTATGGCGATGTGTTCCGGCACATCTCCGACACCCTGCTATGGGCCATCGTCAACCTGGAAGGCCTGCTGCGCGCAGCGCCCTGGTGGCTGATGCTGGCCATCGTCGGCGGTATTGCCTGGCACGCCACGCGCAAGGTGGTGACCACGGCGGTGATCGTCGGTTTGCTGTTCCTGGTGGGCGCCGTTGGCCTGTGGGACAAGCTGATGCAAACCCTGGCACTGATGATGGTGGCCACGGTGATTTCGGTGTTGATCGGCATCCCTCTGGGCATCCTGTCGGCGCGCAGTAATCGCCTGCGTTCAGTGTTGATGCCGCTGCTGGACATCATGCAAACCATGCCCAGCTTCGTGTACCTGATCCCGGTGCTGATGCTGTTCGGCCTGGGCAAGGTCCCGGCGATTTTCGCTACGGTGATCTACGCCGCGCCGCCGCTGATTCGCCTGACAGACCTGGGTATTCGCCAGGTCGATGGCGAAGTCATGGAAGCCATCAACGCCTTCGGCGCCAACCGCTGGCAGCAACTGTTCGGCGTGCAATTGCCGCTGGCGCTGCCAAGCATCATGGCCGGGATCAACCAGACCACCATGATGGCGCTGTCGATGGTGGTGATCGCCTCGATGATCGGTGCCCGTGGCTTGGGTGAAGACGTGCTCGTCGGCATCCAGACCCTCAACGTCGGCCGCGGCCTTGAAGCCGGGCTGGCGATCGTGATTCTCGCAGTGGTCATCGACCGCATTACCCAGGCTTATGGCCGCCCACGGCATGAGGCGAGCAAATGACGACTGTCAGCAAAATCGAAGTCAAAAACGTCTTCAAGATTTTCGGCGCACGCGCCAAGGATGCGCTGGCCATGGTCGGCCAGGGCAAGACCAAGGACCAGGTACTGGCCGAGACCGGTTGCGTGGTCGGCGTCAATGACCTGTCCCTGAGCATCGGCACCGGTGAGATCTTTGTGATCATGGGCTTGTCGGGTTCGGGCAAATCCACCCTGGTGCGCCACTTCAACCGCCTGATCGACCCCACCAGCGGCGCGATCCTGGTGGATGGCGAAGACATCCTGCAACTGGACATGGAAGCCCTGCGCCAATTCCGTCGGCACAAGATCAGCATGGTGTTCCAGAGCTTCGGCCTGCTGCCGCACAAGAGCGTGCTCGACAACGTTGCCTACGGCCTGAAAGTGCGTGGCGAGACCAAGCAAGTCTGCGCCGAACGTGCGTTGCACTGGATCGAAACCGTGGGCCTCAAAGGCTACGAAAACAAATACCCGCACCAGCTGTCCGGTGGCATGCGCCAGCGCGTGGGCCTGGCCCGCGCCTTGGCGGCCGACACCGACATCATCCTGATGGACGAAGCCTTCAGCGCCCTCGACCCGTTGATCCGCGCCGAGATGCAAGACCAGTTGCTCGAGCTGCAAAAGACCCTGCACAAGACCATCGTGTTTATCACCCACGATCTCGACGAGGCCGTGCGCATCGGCAACCGCATTGCGATCCTCAAGGACGGCAAGCTGATCCAGGTCGGCACCCCGCGAGAGATTCTGCACTCGCCGGCGGATGAGTATGTGGACCGCTTTGTTCAGCGGCGGGCGGCGGTGGTCTGATCCGGGCTGTGTGGTGAATCGGTTGACGCCATCGCAGGCAAGCCAGCTCCCACACTTGATCGGGTTCACATAGGTCAAATGTGGGAGCCGGGCTTGCCCGCGATGAGGCCGGCAATGCTGTAGAGATTATGAAGAGGTCAACGATGTCCCAGGCAACCAAAATCATCATCGCCGACACCCCCATGCGCTGGCAGGACGTCACCGCCGTCGCCCGCCACGGCGCCATGCTCGAACTATCGGGCCACGCCTGGGCGCGTATCGACAATGCCCAGGCCATCGTGCAGCGCATCGTCACCAGCGGCGAGCGTGCCTATGGTGTTAACACCGGCCTGGGCGCGCTGTGCAACGTCTCGCTCAAGACCGAGCAACTGAGCCAACTGTCGCGCAATACGCTGTTGAGCCACGCCTGCGGCGTCGGCCCGGTGCTCAGCGATGAGCAGACCCGTGCGATCATCTGCGCGGCGATCATCAACTACAGCCACGGCAAATCCGGCCTGCATCCGCAGGTGGTGCACGCGCTGCTGGCGCTGCTCAACCATGGCATCACCCCGCAAGTACCGTCCCAAGGCTCGGTGGGGTATCTGACCCACATGGCCCATATCGGCGTGGCCCTGCTGGGCGTTGGCAATGTGAGTTATCGCGGCCAGATCGTCACGGCGCAATACGCGTTGCAGGCTGAAGGCTTGCAGCCGGTGGTGCTCGGCGCCAAGGACGGCCTGTGCCTGGTCAACGGCACGCCCTGCATGACCGGCCTGAGCTGCCTGGCCCTGGCCGACGCGCATCACTTGCTGCAGTGGGCCGACGTGATCGGTGCAATGAGTTTCGAAGCCCAGCGCGGCCAGATCGACGCCTTCGACGAAGCCATCATCGCCCTCAAGCCGCACCCGGGCATGCAGCACGTAGGTATCAACCTGCGCGCCCTGCTCGACGGCAGTGAGGTGATTGCCAGCAGCAAAGGTATTCGCACCCAGGACGCCTTGAGCATTCGCTCGATCCCGCAGATTCACGGCGCGGCCCGCGACCAGGTAGAACACGCCACGCGCCAGATCGAGACCGAACTCAACAGCGCCACCGACAACCCGCTGGTGCTGGGCACCCCAGACAGCTACCGCGTGGTGTCCCAGGCCAACCCCCACGGGCAGTCCGTCGCGTTGGCGGCCGACATGCTCGCCATCGCCATGGCCGAGATCGGTTCGGTGGCCGAGCGTCGCCTGGACCGCCTGGTCAACCCGCATGTCAGCGGCCTGCCTGCCTTCTTGGTGAGTAACCCGGGCGTCAACTCCGGAATGATGATCGTGCAGTACGTCGCCGCGTCCTTGTGCGGGCAGAACCGCCAGTTGGCGCAACCCGCGGTGCTCGATAATTTCGTCACCTCGGGCCTGCAGGAAGACCACTTGAGCATGGGCACCAACGCCGCGCTCAAGCTGCACCAGGTGCTGGCCAACGTCACCCAGATTCTAGCTATCGAGTACCTGCTGGCGGCCCAGGCTTTCGAGTTTCTCAAGGACCAGCGCTTCGGCGCCGGTACCGACCGCGCCTGGCGTTTGCTGCGCGAAGTGGTCCCTGCGTATGAACAGGACCGCTGGCTGGCGCCGGATATTGCCGCCGCTGCCCAATTGCTTAAAGACACTGCTTTACCGAATTTGCACTGAACACCTAAGAACAATTCACAAGGAGTATGAATGTGACTGCGCTAAACCTGATTCCAGGCCAACTGAGCCTCGCCCAACTGCGTGCCATCTACCAGCAGCCAGTAACCCTCAGCCTGGATGACAGCGCCTCGGCCCAGATCGAAGCCAGCGTTGCCTGCGTGGAGCAGATTCTCGCCGAGAACCGCACCGCCTATGGCATCAACACCGGTTTTGGCCTGTTGGCATCGACCCGCATCGCCAGCGAAGACCTGGAAAACCTCCAGCGTTCCCTGGTGCTGTCCCACGCCGCCGGCGTCGGTGAGCCGATCAGCGATGCGCTGGTGCGACTGGTCATGGTGCTCAAGGTCAACAGCCTGAGCCGTGGCTTCTCCGGGATTCGTCGCCAGGTGATCGACGCGCTGATCGCGCTGATCAACGCCCAGGTGTACCCGCACATTCCGCTCAAGGGGTCAGTGGGTGCTTCCGGTGACCTGGCGCCGCTGGCGCACATGTCCCTGGTACTGCTTGGCGAAGGCAAGGCGCGTTACAAGGGCGAATGGCTGCAAGCCACCGAGGCACTGAAAATCGCCGGCCTCACGCCGCTGACCCTGGCCGCCAAAGAAGGCCTGGCGCTGCTTAACGGCACCCAGGTGTCCACGGCCTATGCCCTGCGTGGCCTGTTCGAAGGCGAAGACCTGTTCGCCGGCGCCCTCGCTTGCGGCGGCCTCACTGTGGAAGCGGTACTGGGTTCGCGTTCGCCGTTCGATGCGCGTATTCATGCAGCGCGTGGCCAGCGTGGCCAGATCGACTCGGCAGCGGCCTATCGCGACCTGCTCGGTGAGAGCAGCCAGGTGTCCCAATCGCACCAGAACTGCGACAAGGTGCAAGACCCGTATTCCCTGCGTTGCCAGCCGCAGGTCATGGGTGCGTGCCTGACTCAATTGCGCCAGGCCGCCGAGGTGCTGGTGGTAGAAGCCAACGCAGTGTCCGATAACCCGCTGGTCTTTGCCGCCGAAGGCGATGTGATTTCCGGTGGCAACTTCCACGCCGAACCCGTGGCCATGGCCGCCGACAACATGGCGCTGGCCATTGCCGAAATCGGCTCCCTGAGCGAGCGCCGGATCTCGTTGATGATGGACAAGCACATGTCGCAACTGCCGCCGTTTCTGGTGGGCAATGGCGGGGTGAACTCCGGCTTCATGATCGCCCAGGTGACCGCCGCCGCGCTCGCCAGCGAGAACAAGGCGCTGGCCCATCCCCATAGCGTCGACAGCTTGCCGACTTCGGCCAACCAGGAAGACCACGTGTCCATGGCCCCGGCTGCGGGCAAGCGTTTGTGGGAAATGGCCGAGAACACCCGGGGCATCCTCGCGGTGGAATGGCTCGCGGCGTGCCAGGGCCTGGACCTGCGCGACGGCCTGAAGACCTCGCCCAAGCTGGAAAAAGCCCGTGGCATCCTGCGCGACAAGGTGGCGTTCTATGACAAGGACCGCTTCTTCGCCCCGGACATCAACGCCGCCAGCGAACTGCTCGCCAGCCGCTGCCTGAATGAGCTGGTGCCGGCCAAGTTGCTGCCAAGCCTCTAAGAGCGACATTGACCCATGTGGGAGCTGGCTTGCCTGCTCCTACAGTTTGAGTGTTTGCAGCTTTGGATTTTCTCGGGATAAGAATAATTAGGGAAGAGAAATGCACCAGCCAGAAAAAGGTTTGAAACGCGGGCTCAACGCCCGACATATTCGATTCATGGCCCTCGGTTCCGCGATCGGCACCGGGCTGTTCTATGGCTCTGCCTCCGCCATCCAAATGGCCGGCCCTGCCGTGCTGCTGGCCTACCTGATCGGCGGTGCCGCTGTGTTCATGGTGATGCGCGCCCTCGGTGAAATGGCCGTGCACAACCCGGTGTCCGGCTCCTTCGGCCACTACGCCAGCACCTACCTGGGGCCCATGGCCGGGTTTATCCTCGGCTGGACCTACGCCTTTGAAATGATCATCGTCTGCCTCGCCGACGTCACCGCGTTCGGCATCTACATGGGCTTCTGGTTTCCCGAAGTGGCCCGTTGGGTCTGGGTGCTGGGCATCGTATTCCTGATCGGCGGCCTGAACCTGTGCAACGTCAAAGTCTTTGGCGAGATGGAGTTCTGGCTGTCGTTGCTCAAGGTCGGTGCCATTGTGGCGATGATCCTCGGCGGCTTTGGCATCATGTTGTTCGGCATTCACTCGGCGGGCGAAACCCAGGCCAGCGGCCTGAGCAACCTGTGGGCCCACGGCGGCTTCATGCCCAACGGCATTGGTGGGCTGATCGCCTCGTTTGCGGTGGTGATGTTTGCCTTTGGTGGCATCGAAATCATCGGCATCACCGCCGGTGAAGCCAAGGACCCGCAGCGGGTGATCCCCAAAGCGATCAACGCGGTGCCGCTGCGTATCCTGCTGTTCTACGTGCTGACGCTGTTCGTGTTGATGGCCATCTACCCGTGGCCGCAGATCGGCAGCCAGGGCAGCCCGTTCGTGCAGATCTTCAGCAACCTGGGCATTGGCTCGGCGGCGACCATCCTCAACATCGTGGTGATCTCGGCGGCGGTGTCGGCGATCAACAGCGACATCTTTGGCGCCGGGCGCATGATGTACGGCCTGGCCCAACAAGGGCAGGCGCCCAAGGGCTTCGCGCAATTGTCCAAGCAAGGCGTGCCATGGATGACCGTGGTGGTCATGGGCGCCGCTTTGCTCGGCGGTGTGGTGCTCAACTACCTGATCCCGGAAAACGTGTTCCTGCTGATCGCCTCGATTGCCACCTTCGCCACCGTGTGGGTATGGCTGATGATCCTGTTTACCCAGGTCGCCATGCGCCGCTCGATGACCAAGGCGCAGATCGCCGAACTGAAATTCCCGGTGCCGTTCTGGCCTTATGCGCCGGCGGCGGCCATTGTGTTCATGCTGTTTGTGTTTGGTGTACTCGGTTACTTCCCGGATACCCAGGCGGCGTTGATGGTAGGCGCCGTGTGGATCGTGCTGCTGATCATCGCCTACTGGCTGTGGGTCAAGCCTGCCGCCGGGCAAACGGCCAAGGTCGATTACGACCCGGTTTTGTCTCATCGATAACTTAGGGAGGCGTTGATGAAAACGCTTTGGCAGCACTGCCACGTCGCAACCATGGCCAACGGCAAATACTCGATCATCGAGGATGCCGCCATGGTGACTGCCGGCTCGCTCATCGAGTGGGTCGGCCCCCGCAGCCAGGCGCCAACCGCGGATTACGCCCAGGTGCATGACCTGCAAGGCGCGTGGGTCACCCCCGGGCTGATCGACTGCCACACCCATACGGTGTTTGGTGGCAACCGCAGCGGCGAGTTCGAGCAGCGCCTCGAAGGTGTCAGCTACGCCGAGATCGCGGCCAAGGGCGGCGGCATTGCCAGCACTGTGCGCGCAACCCGTGCGGCGAGCGAAGATGAGCTGTTCTTGAGCGCTGAAAAGCGTCTGCGCAGTTTGCTGCGTGACGGCGTGACCACGGTGGAAATCAAGTCCGGCTACGGCCTGGACCTGGCCAACGAACGCAAGATGCTGCGCGTGGCTCGGCGCCTGGGTGAAGCGCTGCCGGTCAGCGTGCGCGCTACCTGCCTGGCCGCCCACGCGTTACCGCCGGAGTACAAGGACCGCGCCGACGATTACATCGAGCATATCTGCAGCCAGATGCTGCCGGCCCTGGCCGCCGAGGGGTTGGTGGATGCGGTCGATGCCTTCTGTGAATACCTGGCATTTTCCCCCGAGCAGGTTGAGCGGGTATTCAAGGTCGCCCAGCAACTTGGCTTGCCGGTAAAGCTGCACGCCGAGCAACTCTCGTCGCTGCATGGGTCAAGCCTGGCGGCGCGCTACCACGCGCTGTCGGCCGACCATCTGGAGTTCATGACCGAAGAAGACGCCATCGCCATGGCCGCTGCCGGCACCGTCGCCGTGTTGCTGCCGGGGGCTTTTTACTTCTTGCGTGAAACCCAGTTGCCGCCCATGGACGTCCTGCGCAAACACGGCGTGAAGATCGCCATCGCCAGCGACCTCAACCCCGGTACTTCACCGGCGCTGTCGGTGCGGCTGATGCTGAACATGGCCTGCACCCTGTTCCGCATGACCCCGGAAGAAGCCCTGGCCGGCGCCACGCAACACGCGGCCACCGCGTTGGGCCTGGGCGATACCCATGGTTCCCTGGAAGTGGGCAAGATCGCGGATTTTGTCGCCTGGCAGATCGATCGCCCCGCCGACCTGGCCTACTGGCTGGGTGGCGAACTGGATAAACGCGTCGTGCGCCACGGCGTCGACGTCACTGTTTGAGAGGATGCAGTTGTGGATAAGGTTCTGACATTCAAACAAGGCCGCGTGCCGCTGCTGATCAGCATGCCCCACGCCGGCCTGCGGCTCACCCCTGCGGTCGAGGCCGGGTTGATCCCCGAGGCGCAAAGCCTGCCGGATACCGATTGGCATATCCCGCTGTTGTATGACTTTGCCGAAGAGCTGGGCGCCAGCACCCTGGCGGCGGAGTACTCGCGGTTTGTCATCGACCTCAACCGGCCTTCCGACAACACGCCGCTGTATGCCGGCGCTACTACCGGCCTGTACCCAGAGACGCTGTTCGATGGCGTGCCGTTGTTCCTTGAAGGGCAGGCACCCTCCGAGGAGGAACGCGCCACCTACCTGCAGAAGATCTGGGGCCCTTATCACCGCAAACTGCAAGAAGAACTGGCACGCCTCAAAGCCGAGTTCGGCTATGCGTTGCTGTTCGACGCGCACTCGATCCGCTCAGTGATCGCGCACCTGTTCGACGGCAAATTGCCGGATTTCAACCTCGGCACCTTCAACGGCGCTGCATGCGACCCGCAGCTGGCCAGCCAACTGGAAGCCATCTGCGCCCAGCATCCGCAATACACCCATGTGCTCAACGGGCGCTTCAAGGGCGGTCATATCACCCGTCATTATGGCAACCCCGCGCAGGATATCCACGCGGTGCAGCTGGAGTTATGCCAGAGCACCTATATGGAAGAGTTTGAACCGTTCCATTATCGCGAGGATTTGGCCGCGCCGACGCGGGTGGTGTTGAGGCAGTTGCTGGAAGGGGTGTTGGCCTGGGGGCAACAGCGCTACGGCTGAAATCGCTATCGCAGGCAAGCCAGCTCCCACACTTGAATGGGTTCACAGATCAACATGTGGGAGCTGGCTTGCCTGCGATGACGGCCCAACAGTCGCCCCTGTGCAACTGCCGGTCGCCACAGGTCGAGTTCACCAAGGCATCGCTGGGTAAGGTTGTGGATACGGCGCATCAGACGCCATCCCCACAATAAAAACTGCCGAGTGAGACCACTTCCATGAAACGACTGTTGTTGACCCTCGTGTTCAGTGGCTATGTGAGCAGCCATGCCATGGCCGCCGAACCGGCTTCCTGCAAAACCCTGCGCATGGGCGTGGTCAGTTGGACCGACGTGGTCGCCACCTCTGGCATGGCGGACGTGCTGCTCAGTGGCCTGGGCTACGACAGCAAACAGACCAGCGCGGTGCAGCAGATCATCTTTGCCGGTATCCGTGACAAGCGCCTGGATATCTTCCTCGGTTACTGGAAACCGGCCATGGACAACAACATCGCCCCGTTCCTGGCGGCCGGGCAGGTCAAGGTGCTCGAGACGCCGAGCCTGGCCGATGCCCAGGCCACCCTGGCGGTGCCGCAATACGTGGCTGATGCCGGCTTGAAGACCTTTGCCGACATTGCCCGCTTCAAGGACAGACTCGGCGGCAAGATCTATGGCATCGAGCCGGGCAGTGGCGCCAATACCGATATCCAGAAAATGATCGACACCAACCGCTTCGGCCTGGGCGGCTTCAAGCTGGTCGCGTCCGGTGAAGCGGGGATGCTCGCCGCCGTGCAACGTGCGGTGAATCGCAAGGAGTTCGTGGTGTTCGTCGGCTGGACCCCGCACCCGATGAATCTGAACATGAAAATGGACTACCTCACTGGCAGTGAAGATGTGTTCGGCCCCAACGAAGGTCGCGCCACGGTGTCTACGGTGACAGCGCCGGACTTTGCCGAGCGCTGCCCGAACGCCAACCGGCTGCTCACCAACCTGACCTTCACCGCCGCCCAGGAAAGCCAGTGGATGGTGCCAATCATGGCGCGTCAGTCGCCCCAGGAAGTGGCGAAAAAATGGCTGCGCGAACATCCCGAGGATCTGCAGCGCTGGTTGGTCGGGGTGACAGCCTTTGATGGCAGCGATGGTGTTGCTGCCGTCCAGGCCAGCCTCAAACTCTAGAGACACCATCGGGCCAATGTGGGAGCTGGCTTGCCTGCGATAACGGTGGTTCAGCAACACTTTTATCAACTGTTACACCGCCATCGCAGGCAAGTCAGCTCCCACACTAATCTCCATCGTGAATAAGGTGTGCACATGTACCCTATTTCTTCGCAGATGCGCGCCTTTGTTGCCAAGACCGAAGCTTTTACCAGCGATGGCTCATCGCTGACGGGCCTGCGCCAAACCTACGACCGCATGTGCCAGGCCTTCACCCCGCCCTTGCCCGCCGGGCTGCACGTCGCGGATTGTTCTGTAGGGGGCGTCACCGTGCGCAGCTATCGTCCCGAGGCGCCTGATCCATCAGAAGGCTGGCCCTGCCTCCTTTATATACACGGCGGCGGCTGGGTCGTCGGCGGGCTGGATTCCCACGATTTCATTTGCTTTGAACTGGCCGCTACCCTGCAAGTGCTGGTGATCGCCATCGACTACCGTTTGGCACCTGAGCATCCTTACCCCGCGGCCTACAATGATTGCCGGGCGGTATGGCAGGCGATCCAGGCAGGCGAGGGGCCGCATGCCATCAACCTCGAACGGCGGGTGGTGATGGGCGACAGCGCCGGTGGCAACCTGGCGGCAGCGTTGTGCCTGGGGCTGCGTGATGACCAGCAACCAATGCCCCGCGCCCAGATACTGGTTTACCCAGGCTTGGGTGGCCCCGCCGACTTGCCCTCGCGGGCTGATTGCTGGGATGCACCGTTGCTCAGCCGCGCCGACATTCAGGACTATCTGGCGTTGTATCTTGGCGACACACGCATACCTTCGCCCTACGCCATGCCATTACTGGCCGAGACATTCAGCGGGCTACCCAAGGCCTTGATCTCCGTGGCCCAGTTCGACCCGCTGCGCGATGATGGCCGGCTGTATGCCGAGCGCCTGCAAGCAGCAGGCGTGGAAACCGTGCTGTACCCCGGCAAAGGGCTGGTCCACGGTTGTTTGCGTGCACGCGGCCAGGTGCCGGAGGTGGATCGGCTGTATGACTATCTGCTCGGTTATCTGAGGAGCGAACTGCTGACACAGGTCTAAGTGCTCAAGGACATGCTCATTGCACAATTCGGGTTTATGATGCCAGACGGCAAAATAATAGACGTCCCCCCAGGGATGAACCCGACACCCTACGGAGCACGCAATGCAGACTTGGTACCCGCAGATCAAACCCTACGCCCGGCACGATCTGGCTGTCGATGACACCCACACCCTGTATGTCGATGAAAGTGGCTCCCCCGAAGGCTTGCCTGTCGTGTTCATCCATGGAGGCCCCGGCTCCGGTTGCGACGCCCAGAGCCGCTGCTATTTCGACCCGAACCTCTACCATATTGTCACCTTCGACCAGCGTGGCTGCGGCCGTTCCACGCCAAGGGCCAGCCTTGAGAACAACACCACCTGGGATCTGGTCGCCGACCTTGAGCGCATCCGCGAGCACCTGGGCATCGACAAATGGGTGCTGTTCGGCGGCTCCTGGGGTTCGACCCTGGCCCTGGCCTACGCGCAAACCCACCCCGAGCGCGTGCATGGCCTGATCGTGCGCGGCATCTTCCTCGCCCGCCCGCAGGATATTCGCTGGTTCTACCAGGAGGGCGCGAGCCGCCTGTTCCCGGATTACTGGCAGGACTATGTGGCACCAATCCCGGTGGAAGAGCGCCACGATATGATTGCCGCTTACCACAAGCGCCTGACCGGCAACGACCAGATCGCCCAGATGCATGCGGCCAAAGCCTGGTCGGGCTGGGAAGGCCGTATGTTGGGCCTGTGCCCGAGCCCGCAGCATGTGGAACGGTTTTCCGAGCCGCAGCGCGCCTTGTCCATCGCACGTATCGAATGCCATTACTTCACCAACAACTCCTTCCTGGAACCCAACCAGCTGATTCGCGATATGCACAAGATCGCCCATCTGCCTGGCGTCATCATCCATGGCCGCTACGATATGATCTGCACGCTGGATAACGCCTGGGAGCTGCACCAGGCCTGGCCCAACAGCGAGTTGCAGGTGATCCGCGAAGCAGGGCACGCGGCGTCCGAGCCGGGCATCACCGACGCGCTGGTGCGTGCGACCGGCGAAATGGCCCGGCGCCTGCTCGACCTGCCGCCTGAAGAAGCATGAAGGGCCTGTTGCAACGGGTGCGTGGCGCCCGGGTTGAGGTCGCAGGGGAGGTGGTAGGCTCGATTGACCAGGGTTTGCTGGTGCTGGTGGCCGTCGAGCCTTCAGATACGCCCGAAAGCGCCGACAAACTGCTGCACAAGCTGCTTAACTATCGGGTGTTCAGTGACGAGGAGGGCAAGATGAACCTGTCCCTCAAGGACATCGGCGGCGGTTTGCTGCTGGTGTCGCAGTTCACCCTGGCGGCGGATACCAAAAGCGGGCTACGGCCCAGCTTCTCCACAGCGGCTCCTCCGGCCCTGGGAGCGGCGCTTTTTGAGCACTTGTTGTTACAAGCGCAACAATTGCATGGCAACGTGGCGTCAGGGCGTTTTGGCGCGGATATGCAGGTGCACTTGGTCAATGATGGCCCTGTGACCTTCCTCTTACAGACATGAATGTATGAAAAACGACGTTAATGCCTAAAAACGCAGGATTTCGCTACAAATACTTCACTGTCCCTGATGCGTTGTCTCGCGGGCTACTAGATAATCGCGCGCTACGGGGATCAGCGTTGTTTGGTCCATTTTTGACTTAGGTAGAGCCTTGTCCGACAACCGCATGGGGAATCATTTCGCCCCAGAGGAGTCGGAACATTGCTCGCCAACCTGGCATATAGATAGCTGGCCGTTGGTTTTTTGATCTGTTTTCGGCGAGGGTTGCTCGTGATTGTTAGTCCCTGTAATGCACCAAAATTGTCTGCCAAACGGTTACGAAACGCACTGGTGACGGGCTCTGCCCTGTTTTGCCTGTTCGGCGCGGGTCAACTGTGGGCGTTCAGTCTGGATGATGTGTCGGCCAAGGCAAAAGAGCTGGCTGGGCAGAAATACGAAGCTCCGCGCAGCAATTTGCCGAACGAATTCCGCGAAATGAAATTCGCTGACTACCAGAAGATTCGTTTCCGCAATGAAAAAGCCGAGTGGGCCGATCAGAACACCCCGTTCAAGCTGTCCTTCTATCACCAGGGGATGCATTTCGACACCCCGGTGAAAATCAACGAAGTCACCGCCGACAGCGTGCATGAAATCAAGTACGACCCGACGCGTTTCGATTTCGGCGACGTGAAATTTGATCCTAAAGCCACCGAACAGCTGGGTTACGCCGGTTTCCGTGTACTTTTCCCGATCAACAAGGCCGACAAGCAAGACGAAATCATGACCATGCTCGGCGCCAGCTATTTCCGCGTCGTGGGCAAAGACCAGGTGTATGGCTTGTCTGCCCGTGGTATGGCGATCGACACCGCGTTGCCGTCTGGCGAAGAATTCCCGCGTTTCACCGAGTTCTGGATCGAGCGTCCAAAGCCGGGCGACAAGCACCTGGTGATTTTCGCGCTGCTGGATTCGCCACGCGCCACTGGCGCTTATCGCCTGATCCTGCGTCCTGGCACCGACACCGTAGTGGACGTCAAATCCCAGATGTTCCTGCGTGACAAGGTCAGCAAGCTGGGTGTTGCGCCGTTGACCTCGATGTTCCTGTTCGGCGCCAACCAGCCGTCCAAGGTCCTCAACTACCGTCGCGAGCTCCACGATTCCAGCGGCCTGTCGATTCACGCCGGCAATGGCGAGTGGATCTGGCGTCCGCTGAACAACCCTAAACACCTGTCGGTCAGCAACTTCAGCGTCGAGAACCCACGTGGATTCGGCCTGCTGCAACGTGGCCGCAACTTCAGCCACTACGAAGACCTGGACGACAACTACGACAAGCGCCCAAGCGCTTGGATCGAGCCTGAAGGTGACTGGGGCAAAGGCTCTGTCGACCTGGTCGAGATCCCGACCGCCGATGAAACCAACGACAACATCGTGGCGTTCTGGAGCCCGGCCGAACTGCCAGAAGTCGGCAAGCCGCTGGACGTGGCCTACCGCCTGCACTGGACACTGGACGACGCGGCCTTCCATTCGCCGGACAGTGCCTGGGTCAAGCAGACCCTGCGCTCCACGGGTGACGTGAAGCAATCGAACCTGATCCGTCAGCCGGACGGCAGCGTGGCCTATCTGGTCGACTTCGAGGGCCCGTCCCTGAAGAAACTGCTGCCGGACGCCCCGGTGCGCAGCCAGGTAAGCGTGGGTGATAACGCTGAACTGGTTGAAAACAGCGTGCGCTACAACGAACACACCAAAGGCTGGCGCCTGACCCTGCGTATGAAGATCAAGGACGCAAGCAAGCCGACCGAAATGCGCGCGGCACTGGTGCAGGATATCGTGCAGCCTGAGCCTGAGTCGGTTTCCAACCATGTGCTCAAGGCCGATAAAGTCTTGGCCAAGCAGCATGAGAAACAGGCCAAGAAAGACGCCAAGGACAAGGAAGCCAAACAGCCTGAGGCTGCCCCAGCCACACCGGAGCCGATCAAGACCGAGCAAGTCCTGACCGAAACCTGGAGCTATCAGTTGCCTGCCGATGAGTAATTCTCAAGTCAAGCCAGAGACTCTGTCCGAGTACCTGGCGCATCTACCCATGACGGCTGAGCAGCGCGCCGAGCTGGCGGGCTGCAAGTCCTTCAGCGAGCTGCACGAACGTCTGTCGTCCAAGACCTTCGACGCACCGACCGACGCTGCCCAAGCGTCGGTTGGCCGCCGCTTGACCCTCAACAGCGCCGAAGAGCTGCAAGACGCCGAGATGCTGGCGCTCGATGCCAGCGGTCGTGTGTGCCTCAAGGCCACGCCGCCGATCCGTCGGACCAAAGTGGTGCCCGAGCCTTGGCGCACCAACATCCTGGTGCGCGGTTGGCGCCGGATGACCGGGCGCACCAACCCGCCCAAGCCACCGAAAGACGAGCGGGTGCTGCCGGCTGCGCGCTGGCGTACCGTCGGCTCGATCCGTCGTTACATCCTGTTAGTGCTGATGCTGGGCCAGACCATCGTGGCCGGCTGGTACATGAAAGGCATCATGCCTTACCAGGGCTGGTCGCTGGTCGACTTCGACGAGATCCGCAACCAGACCCTGCTGCAAACCGCTACCCAGGTACTGCCTTACGCGCTGCAAACCAGCATCCTGATCATGTTCGGGATTCTGTTCTGCTGGGTGTCGGCCGGTTTCTGGACTGCGCTCATGGGCTTCCTGGAGCTGCTGACCGGTCACGATAAATACCGTATCTCCGGTAAAAGTGCCGGCGACGAGCCGATTCCCAAGGGTGCGCGAACCGCTCTGGTGATGCCGATCTGTAACGAAGACGTGCCGCGTGTATTCGCCGGCTTGCGTGCAACGTTCGAATCGGTGGCCGCAACCGGTGACCTGGACCGCTTCGATTTCTTCGTGCTCAGCGACAGTAACGACGCCGACATCTGCATCGCCGAACAGCAAGCCTGGCTCGACGTATGCCGCGAAGCGGGTGGTTTCGGCAAGATCTTCTATCGCCGTCGTCGCCGTCGCGTAAAGCGCAAGAGCGGCAACCTCGACGACTTCTGCCGTCGTTGGGGCGGTGACTACAAGTACATGGTCGTTCTTGACGCTGACTCTGTGATGAGCGGCGAGTGCCTGACCAGCCTGGTGCGCCTGATGGAAGCCACGCCGGATGCCGGGATTATCCAGACCGCGCCGCGTGCGTCGGGCATGGACACCCTGTATGCGCGTATGCAGCAGTTCGCCACTCGCGTCTACGGCCCGCTGTTTACCGCCGGCCTGCACTTTTGGCAGTTGGGTGAGTCCCACTACTGGGGCCACAACGCCATTATCCGTATGAAGCCGTTTATCGAGCACTGCGCCCTGGCGCCGTTGCCGGGTAAAGGCGCGTTTGCCGGTGCGATCCTCTCCCACGACTTCGTTGAAGCCGCGCTGATGCGCCGTGCCGGCTGGGGGGTGTGGATTGCCTATGACCTGCCGGGCAGCTACGAAGAACTGCCGCCGAACCTGCTGGACGAACTCAAGCGTGACCGTCGCTGGTGCCACGGTAACCTGATGAACTTCCGCCTGTTCCTGGTCAAAGGCATGCACCCGGTGCACCGTGCGGTGTTCCTCACCGGCGTGATGTCCTACCTGTCGGCGCCGTTGTGGTTCTTCTTCCTGGTGCTGTCCACGGCCTTGCTGGCGGTGAACACCCTGATGGAACCGCAATACTTCATGGCGCCGCGCCAGTTGTACCCACTGTGGCCACAATGGCACCCGGACAAGGCGGTGGCGCTGTTCTCCACCACCATCGTGCTGTTGTTCCTGCCTAAACTGCTCAGCATCATCTTGATCTGGGCCAAGGGCGCCAAAGAGTTCGGTGGCAAGTTCAAGGTAACCCTGTCGATGCTGCTGGAGATGTTGTTCTCCATGCTGCTGGCGCCGGTGCGGATGATTTTCCATACCCGTTTCGTCCTCGCCGCGTTCCTCGGCTGGGCCGCTACCTGGAACTCGCCGCAACGTGACGACGACTCCACGCCATGGAGCGAAGCGGTCAAGCGCCACGGTCCGCAAACCCTGCTGGGCTTCCTGTGGGCGCTGCTGGTGGTGTGGCTGAACCCGAGCTTCCTGTGGTGGCTGGTGCCGATTGTCGGCTCGCTGATGCTGTCGATCCCGGTGTCGGTGATTTCCAGCCGGGTCAAGCTGGGCCTCAAGTCCCGCGACGAGAGCCTGTTCCTGATCCCTGAGGAATACAACCCGCCGCAAGCCCTGCTCTCGACCGAGAAGTACACCCACGAAAACCGTTGGCACGCCCTCAACGACGGCTTTGTGCGTTCGGTGGTAGACCCACAGCAGAACGCCCTTGCCTGCGCCTTGGCGACCTCGCGGCACCGTGAGGCCGAGCCCATCGAGTACCTGCGCATGGAGCGTGTTCGCCACGCGTTGAAAGTCGGCCCGGCCGGCCTCAACAACAGCGAACGCCTGGCCTTGCTCAGCGACCCGGTGGCCCTGGCTCGCCTGCATGAGCAGGTGTGGAGCGAAGGCCACGTCGAGTGGCTAGGCGCTTGGCGTGCCTCGATCAAGGCCGATCCGCACGCGCCGTTGCTGCCCCTGCAACCACAGTCGTCCCAGGCCCAACCGGCCTGATTCAGGCACCCCCGAAGGCTCACTTCGGGGGTGTTTCAAACGTTGGTCCTACAGCGTTTTTCGCTTCTTCCTTTTTATCGCTAACTCCTTGTTATTTCGAAACAAAAGACCTTTGCTCGAGGCGTATTGCCGTGCCCGCGGCTGGGTTAGGATCGCCCCCCAAATTGGACTCGCCACTGGGGCATTCATGATCAAAAGGTATTGTTTGGCATTGCTGATGGGCTTTTTCCTGGGGGGGCACGCAGGCTTGCTTTACGCGGGCGCGCTGGACAACGCTGTGCGCCGTGGGGTGCTTAAGGTCGGCACAACCCCCAATAACGTCCCTTTCGAAATGCTCGATAAGCAGGGGCGCATCGTCGGCTTTGAAATTGACTTGCTCCATACCATGAGCCGCGCACTTGGCGTAGAGCTTGAATTGGTGGCAGTGCCTTACACGGATCTGTTGCCGGGGCTGATGACGAACAAGTTTGATCTGATTGGCAGCGGCATGACGGTCACTCAAGAGCGTAACCTCAAACTCAACTTCAGTGATTCATTTGTCGTGGTGGGCCAGACGGTGCTGCTGCATCCACGGTTGGCCGGGAAGGTCTCCAGTATTGAAGAACTGGACGACGCCAGTTACCGCGTGGTTACCACCCAAGGCACCACCGGTGAAGCCGCAGCGCAGCGCTTTCTTGTATCTGCGCGGCTCAGCAGTGTGCCCAACCCGGAAGAAGGCGTGCGGCAGGTCGTTGAAGGCAAGGCCGATGCTTTTATCCATGATGCGCCCTACAACCTGATCGCGATGAGTCGGCCACAGAACAGTGCATTGTTGGCACTGGAGCAACCCTTCACCTTTGAGCCCTTGGCGTTTGGCCTGAAAAAAGGCGATTACGACAGCCTCAATTGGATCAACCATTTTCTCAACCAGATCGCCCAGGACGGCACCTACGATCGCCTGCATGACAAGTGGTTCAGGGATACTGCCTGGATAGCCGAGATCGACTGATCGTCATAACTGCTTACACATCAATCCCTGATCGAGAGGCCGCGCTGAAGCGTCTGCGCCTGTGCTTGGCCGGGTCGCTGTCAGGGTTTTCCGACACACGCCGATAACATTTACCGGTGAAACCTTTGTGGCGGACAACGAGTGGGTTAGGATCGCACCCCGAAATGGCGCAGCCCTCTTGTGCGCCAACCTTATAAGAATCGTTCAGGGGTCTTGATGATGAAAAAGTATCTTTCGATGCTGATGCTCGGCGTCACTGCGCTGGTCGCTGCCACTACGGCCCAGGCCGGCGCCATTGATGAGGCGGTCAAGCGCGGCACGTTGAAAGTTGGCATGGACCCCACCTACATGCCGTTCGAAATGACCGACAAGCGCGGTGAAATCATCGGTTTCGAAGTCGACATCCTCAAGGCTATGGCCAAGTCCATGGGCGTCAAGCTGGAGCTGGTGTCCACCGGTTACGACGGCATCATCCCGGCCTTCCTGACCGGCAAGTTCGATATGATCGGCAGCGGCATGACCCTGACCCAGGAACGCAACCTGCGCCTGAATTTCAGCGAACCCTTCATCGTGGTCGGCCAGACGTTGCTGATCCGCAAGGAACTGGAAGGCACCATCAAGTCCTACAAAGACCTGAACGACGAGAAATACCGCCTGACCTCCAAACTCGGCACCACCGGTGAGATGGTCGCCAAGAAGCTGATCTCCAAAGCCAAGTACCACGGCTATGACAACGAGCAGGAAGGCGTGCTCGACGTGGTCAACGGCAAGGCTGACGCGTTCGTCTACGACGCACCGTACAACGTGGTGGCCGAGAAGAAAGTCGGTAACGGCAAGCTGGTGTTCCTGGAAGAACCCTTCACCTTTGAACCCCTGGCGTTCGGTTTGAAGAAAGGCGATTACGACAGCATCAACTTCATCAACAACTTCCTGCACCAGATCCGTAACGACGGCACCTACGATCGCATCCATGACAAGTGGTTCAAGAGCTCCGAGTGGCTCAAGGACATGGAATAAGGCCTGACACCGAGTTGCCTGTATCGCAGGCAAGCCAGCTCCCACATTTGACTGTATTCACACATCAACTTGTGGGAGCGGGCTTGCCCGCGATGGCGGCCTATCAGGCGACACCTATGCGGAAAGTGAAATGAAACAGAAAAAAGCCCAATGGCCCTGGCACCTGCTGACGGTGGTCGTGCTGGTCGGTCTGGCGGGTGCCTTGTGCTACGCCACGTCGTTGATGTCTTACGAATGGCGCTGGAACCGCGTCCCCCAATACTTCGCCTATCAAGCCGAGACCTCCCAGCGCGCCGCGGATATTTCCACCGTGGTCGAGTTGGTGCGCAAAGGCGATACGGCCGAAGTCACCCTGCGCAACGACGCCGGAGTGGAGCAAAAGCTCACAGTCGCCGATAACAGCCTGCAAGTGGCGCGCGGTGACGATGTGGCTGAAGGCGATGTGGTCGGCGTGACCCGGCAATGGGCATTGGGACCATTGATGTGGGGCTTGTGGACCACGCTGTGGCTGTCGGTGGTGTCCGGCATCCTGGGTTTGGCGATTGGCTTGGCGACCGGGCTGTGCAGGCTGTCGAAAAATCCCACCTTGCGCGATCTGTCGACAATCTATGTCGAGCTGGTGCGGGGCACGCCGCTGCTGGTGCAGATCTTCATTTTCTATTTCTTTATCGGCACGGTGCTCAACCTGTCCCGGGAGTTTGCCGGGATTGCCGCGCTGTCGTTGTTCACGGGTGCCTACGTGGCCGAAATCGTGCGCGCCGGCGTGCAGTCCATCACCCGTGGCCAGGACGAAGCGGCGCGCTCCCTGGGCTTGAGTGCCAGCCAATCGATGCGCCACGTGGTACTGCCGCAGGCCTTCAAGCGCGTGCTGCCGCCCCTGGCCGGGCAATTTATCAGCCTGGTCAAGGACACGTCCCTGGTGTCGGTGATCGCGATTACCGAGTTGCTCAAGAGCGGCCGCGAAGTGATCACCACCTCGTTCTCGCCGTTTGAAATCCTGTTTTGTGTGGCGGGCTTGTACCTGCTGATCAACCTGCCGCTGTCGAAGATGGCCAGCCGGCTTGAGCGGAGGCTTGCCCAAAGTGATTGAAGTACGCGATCTGGTAAAAGTCTTCGATACCCGTGGGCAGGTGGTGCGCGCGGTGGATCACGTCACCACCCAAGTGGCCAAGGGCGAGGTGCTGGTGGTGATCGGGCCCTCGGGCTCCGGCAAGTCCACCTTCTTGCGTTGCCTGAATGGGTTGGAGGCGTTCGATTCGGGTTCGGTGAGCATCGACGGCCTGCAACTGGCCGACCCTAAGACCGACGTGAATGCCTACCGCCGTGAAGTCGGCATGGTGTTCCAGCACTTCAACCTGTTCCCCCACATGACCGTGCTGGAAAACCTGTGCCTGGCGCAAAAGGTCGTGCGCAAGCGCGGCAAGCAAGAGCGGGAGGCCAAGGCCCTGGCGCTGTTGGAAAAGGTCGGTATTGCGCAGAAGGCCCACGAGTTTCCATCGCGCCTGTCTGGCGGCCAGCAGCAGCGAGTCGCCATTGCCCGAGCCCTGGCCATGGAGCCCAAGGTGATGCTGTTTGACGAGCCCACCTCGGCCCTCGACCCGGAAATGGTCGGTGAGGTGCTCGACGTGATGAAGACCCTGGCCCTGGAAGGCATGACCATGGTGTGCGTCACCCACGAGATGGGCTTTGCCCGGGAAGTGGCAGACCGGGTGTTGTTTTTCGATCACGGCAAACTGCTGGAAGACGCCGCCCCGGCCGAGTTCTTCAATGCGCCAAAAGACCCGCGTGCCCAGGCCTTCCTGCGCCAAGTCCTGTAGAAATATTTGCCTCTGTGGCGAGCGAGCCTGCTCGCGCTGGAGTGCGAAGCGCTCCCAAGATTTTGGGGCCGCTGCGCAGCCCAGCGGGAGCAAGCTCCCTCGCCACAGGTCAAAGCTTGAATTTGTCGACCAGCGTCTGCAAGTCCAGGCTTAACCTCGTCAACTGAACACTCGCGGCCGCCGTTTCCTCGCTGGCGGCGGCGGTTTGTTCCGACACGTCCCGCACCTTCAATACACTGCGGTTGATCTCCTCGGCCACAGCGCTCTGCTGTTCCGCTGCGGCGGCAATCTGCGGGTTCATTTCCTGGATGATCGACACCGTGCGGGCAATGGCGCTCAGGGCGTCGCCGGCGTCGCGGGTCAGGGCGACGCTGTTGTCGGTCAGGTTGCGGCTGCTGTCCATGATGTCCGCCACCTGCTGAGTGCCATTGTGCAGGCCGAGGATCAGCCCTTCGATCTCCTCGGCCGATTCCTGAGTGCGTTGGGCCAGGCTGCGCACTTCGTCGGCAACCACCGCAAAGCCTTGGCCGGCAGTGCCCGCACGTGCCGCTTCAATGGCGGCGTTCAGGGCCAGCAGGTTGGTCTGCTGAGAAACAGACTTGATCACGTCCAGCACACTGGCGATCTTCTGGCTCTCCTGTTGCAGCGCGAGCATCGCACGGCCTGACAGCGCCATTTCACTGGCCAGGTTGCCAATCTGCTCCACGGCCTGGGTGACCACCTGCTCACCGGCGCCGGCCTGATGGTCGGCTTCTTGGGCCGCCACCGAGGCGCGTTCGGCGTGGCGCGCCACTTCCTGGGCAGTGGCGAGCATTTCATTCATTGCCGTCGCCACCTGGTCGGTTTCATCTTTCTGCTCGTTGAGCCCGCTGCGGGTCTGCTCGGTGACGGTGGATAACTGCGTGGCCGCTCCGGCGATCTGCCGGGCGCTGTCACCGATACTGCTGATCAGGCTACGCAGGCTGCGGGTCATTTGCCCAATGCTTTGCTGCAACTGGCCGAGTTCGTCGCGACGGTCGACCGCCATGTCATGGCTGAGGTCGCCCTCGGCAACACGGTGGGCGGCGCCGAGAATTTCTCGCAGTGGCGCCGCAATCTGCCGGGCGATCCACCAGGCGGCCAGCGTGCCCAGTGCCAGGGCGGCCACTGTCACGCTGATCAGCAATGCACGGGTTTGGTCCGCCTCGTTGTTGCGCCTGGCATTCTGGCTCTGGCTCAGCAGATTGCTCTTGTCCCGCAGCTCGTTGAGTTGCTGTTCGAAGCTGTTTTGCACGGTTTCGGTATCGAGCTGGGCTTGCTTGAGCTTTAGCAGTTGTTCACGGTAGTTGGCCAAATCGGTCTTGAGCAGCGTCGAGTCCACCGGGAGCGCGGTGACGGAAGCCAGCGCGGCCTGCAGTTCATCAAGCGACTGGTCGAACGCATCGGCGTAGGCCTTTAAGGTAACGGCCGCCCAGGCGGGGCTCTGCGCTCGATCTTCGGCTTGCTCCATGGCCTGGCGCAGGTTCTCGATGGCGTCGAGGGCCTTCTCGTCATTTTGATCGGGCAAGTCACTGGCCAGTTGAGCGAGGGTGTCACTGGCCTGCAGGGCGGACTTCTTGAGCGCCGGACGGATCTGCTCACGCGCGGCCAGCAACGGTGGCAACTGTACGAGCGCGGCTTTCGAGCCCGACACCAACAGAGCCGCTTCTTCCAGCCATTGTCGGTCGGTGGCGGCTCGCAAGCGGCTCGAAAGGCTGGTCAGATACTGGTCGATCTGTTCAATCCTTTGGTTCATCTTGTCCAGGCTGTTGCTGTCCATCAGCGTGCGGTACACGATGCGGTCGGCGCGCATGGCCTCGGCTTCGACAGCCAGATGGCCCAGGACCGTCAGACTGTCGGATCGGTAAAGCACGGCGCTCAAGGCTTGCCAGCCCGTGGCTGCGATCAGGAAACTGAGGATCAGCACTTGGCCAAAACCCAGGGCTAGCTTGAGGCGGACGCTGGCATTGACCAGCACGCGGGTCAGCCGAAGAAACATGGTGAACCTCCGAATCAGAGAAAGCGTTTCGCGACACATGAAACGCTAATTCGATTCGGGACCGTGGAGGGCTGATAACTGTGTAGGAGATTTCACAAGTTGCGGCGGCTTTGGTAAGCCGCCGTGTAGGGTAATTCAGACTCGGAAGCGCCCGACGAGGGTCTGCAGGTAGATCCCCAGGCGCGCCAGTTCGGCACTGGAGGACGCAGTTTCTTCGCTGGCCGACGAGGTTTGCTCGGAGATGTCGCGCACATTCAGCACGCTGCGGTTGATCTCTTCAGCCACGGCGCTTTGCTGCTCGGCGGCGGTGGCGATCTGTGAGTTCATGGCCTGGATGGTCGAGACGGTACGGGTGATATTGCCCAGCGCGTGGCCGGCCCGGCGCGTCAGCTCAACACTGCTCTCGGTCAGCCCGCGGCTGTTGTCCATGATGGTTGCCACCTGCTGGGTACCACTTTGCAGGCCGACGATCAGCTCTTCGATCTCTTCAGTGGACTTCTGCGTGCGCTGGGCCAGGCTGCGCACCTCGTCGGCCACCACGGCAAAGCCGCGCCCGGCCTCACCGGCACGCGCCGCCTCGATGGCGGCGTTAAGGGCCAGCAGGTTGGTTTGCTGGGCCACGGATTTGATCACGTCGAGCACACTGCCGATCTTGTCACTTTCGCGCTTGAGTTCACCCATGGCCACCGTGGAATTACCCACTTCGGTGGCCAGGCGCTCGATCTGGGCGATGGCTTCACCCACCACCTGGTCGCCTTCACGGGCTTGCTGGTCGGCAGCCACGGCGGCTTCCGAGGCCTCTTCGGCGTTGCGCGCCACTTCCTGCACGGTGGCCGCCATTTCGTTCATCGCGGTGGCCACCTGGTCGGTCTCGACCTTCTGGCTGTTGACCCCGGCGCTGGTTTGTTCGGTCACGGCCGACAACTGCTCAGCGGCGCTTGCGATCTGGGTGACCCCGTCGCTGATCCCGCCGATCAACTCGCGCAGGCCCACGGTCATGCTTTGCATGGCACGCTGCAATTGACCCAGTTCGTCCTGGCGGCCCGATTCCAGGTTGTGGCTCAGATCGCCGGAGGCCACACGCTCGGCGACTTCGAGGGTCTGGTTCAGGGGGATGACGATCTGGCGGGTGATGGCCCAGGCCGCGAACAGGCCGAACGCCACCGCCAGTACAGTGGCAAGTAGCAATAAGTACTTGGCCTGGGCCACATCATGGTCGCGCACTGCGGTTTGCGAGGTGGTGAGCTTCTCGCTATGGCCCAACAGGATATCGCCCTGGGCACTTATGATTTTGAGGGCTGCGGCACTGGCCACCTGAGAGTCTCGGTATTGACTGACGGCGGCGCGATAGGCTTGCAGTGAAACACCGGCCTCTTGCAGGTTGGCCTGGTATTGCACCGGCAGTTGGCCTTGCAATTCGGTGATTTTCTTCAGGCCATTGTCGATAGCGTCGAGGGCGGGTTGCTCGGCTTCGACCTTGCCGCTGTAGGTGTAACCGCGTACCTGGAAGCGTGCTTGCTGAATCAGCTTGCTCAGGTCAACCACGCTGTTGAACTGGGTGACGCTGTCGCCTTGCAGCAGGCTTTTTTCAATCTCGTTGGTTTTGGCCACGGCATTGTCGGCGGTGTCTCCGAGCTTGCTGCGAGCACCCTCACGTTTGAGGCCCGCCTGGACCATGGCAGCAAAGGCTTTTTTGTATTGGCTCAAAGCTTCCTGTTGCTGTTCGACGAGAGCTTTGTCATTGGGTTGTTCGATTAACTGCGCGGCAGTTTTAAGGCCGTCGTCCAGCTGAGTGATCAGGCTTGTAACTGCGTCGGTGCCTTGCTCGCCACGGCGCATATCGAAGTCCAGGCGTGCCAGGCGCAGGTCTTTGGTCAGGCCATTGAGGCTGGAAATAAAGCCCAGCTTGTCGCCGCGACTGATCACATCCCCCAGGCCGGTCCAGCCGGTAAAGGTGATCAACAGCGTCAGGAGCAACACCAGGCCAAAGCCCACGCTCAGCTTGCGGTTCACGCTTATATTCCCCAACTTCTCGGCTAACCAACGATACATGCTGCGAACTCCCCTGGAACAAGGCTTGGACTTATTCAAAGGCTATCGGCAACGCACGGAGATACTTGATCGTTCCCACGCAGAGTGAACTGACCCCACAAAGTTGGACGATTTTCTATCTATGCCTGAGCGGCCTGAATTCTGTATTCAACAGGACTCAGGCCGTTTAGCTTCAGTCTGATACGCGAGTGATTGTAATACTGGATGTACTC